>JBDGQA010000021.1:0-23029 GCA_042219325.1 Haloferacaceae archaeon
AGGGGCCGTACCGTTCGACCGGCGGGACGAGGGGCCGTACCGTTCGACCGGCGGGCCCGCGAACGCGAACGCCCGGACCCCTATTAGCCCGGCGCCCCGTGCAGGGACATGGACGACGCCGAGCTGCTCGCCCGCGCCCGCGACGCCTTCCCAAACGCCTACGCCCCCTACTCGGAGTATCCGGTCGGCGCGGCGCTTCTCGCGGCCGACGGAACCGTCTACGTCGGCTGTAACGTCGAGAACGCCGACTACAGCGACAGCCTCCACGCCGAGCGGGTGGCCCTCGGCAGCGCGGTCGCCGACGGCCGTCGCGAGTTCGATCGGATCGCCGTCGCCTCCGCGGCCCGCGACGGCGTGACGCCCTGTGGCGCCTGCCGGCAGGTCCTCTCGGAGTTCTGTGACGACGCGTTCGTCGTGCTCTGTGACCGCGCGGACGGCCACGACGCGTACACGCTCGGTGACCTCCTCCCCGCGGCGATGGGTCCGGAGACGCTCGGGATCGAGGCCGACCGCTGACGGCGGTAGGGTTTTTGCCCCGCCGTGAGCGAGACCGCGCATGACGGGGAACACGAGTGACGCCGGCGACGGGGTCCAGTATCATCTCGAAGTCGAGCGGGGGGACGTGGCCGACGCAGTCCTGTTGCCCGGCGATCCCGAACGGGTCGACGACGTCGTCGAGACGTGGGACGAGTCGACGGAGGTCGCCCGCCACCGGGAGTACCGCACCGCGACCGGCCGGTACGACGGGACGCCGATATCGGTCACGTCGACGGGGATCGGGAGCCCCTCGGCGGCCATCGCGGTCGAGGAACTCGCCCGGGTCGGCGCCGAGACCCTGATCCGGGTCGGTTCCTGCGGGAGCGTCGGCGAGGCGGCGGTCGGCGACCTGGTGATCACGTCCGGCGCCATCCGGAGCGAGGGGACGAGCGACGACTACGTCCGCGACGACTACCCCGCCGCCGCCGACCACGAGGTCGTGTCGGCCCTGATCGCCGCGGCCGAGCGCCTCGGCTACGAGTACCACGTCGGGGTGACCATGAGCGCGGACGGCTTCTACGCGGGCCAGGCCCGCGACGGGTACGACGGCTACCGCGCGCCGGGGAGCGAGGGGCTCCTCGACGGCCTCCGGGCGGCGAACGTCGAGAACGTCGAGATGGAGGCGAGCGCGATCCTGACGCTCGCGTCGATCTACGGCCTCCGGGCGGGGGCGGTCTGTACCGTCTTCGCCGACCGGGACACCGGGGAGTTCCGCGTCACGGGCGAGGGGCGGGCGGCGGCGTGTGCGAGCCTCGCCGTCCACCTCCTGGCGCGGATGGACGCGGCGAAACGCGAGGCGGGGGCCGACCGCTGGCACGCCGGCCTCTCGCTGTAGGTGGAGAAACCGCCGGGTCGGGACCGGTGGACGGCGAACGGCCGTCGCGGCTCAGTGCTCCGGCTCCTCGGCCGGCGCCTCCATCCCGTCGATGCGGAGGATGATGCTGCTGTTCGTGTCGTCCTTGGCGTCGACCGTGCCACGGATGACGAGTTTCGAGAGCGGCGTCGGACCGACCTCGACCGTGTCGCCCTCGTGGAAGTCACGGACCGATCCCTGGAGGACGATTTCGGCCCGACAGAGCTCCGGATGGTGGACGGTCGTCAGGTTGATCTCCTCGACGTTCGCGTCCCCGACCCGGTCGCCATCGTGAAAGAGCGGCACCGTGGCGGGTTCGTCCATCTGCTCGACGTCGAGCGCCTCGTAGGCCGCCGAGGTCGGCTTGTACCCCCCCTTCGGACCGGGGACGCCCTCGACGAGCTGGAGCGCCTTGAGGCTCTGCATCTGGTTGCGGATCGTTCCCGGGTTGCGGTCTACCTCCGCCGCGATGGCCTCGCCTTTTACCGCGTCCTCCTGCTCCCGGTGGAGGTTGGTCAGCGCCGTCAGAATCGAGCGCTGACTCGGGGTGAGCTCGATCGATGACATACCGGTGATTCGGGACACGCTCCCTTAATTGCTGCGTAGGACGCGTTAATTGCTATCCGCCCTCCGGGCCCGCCTCCGCCCCGCTTGCGGGGGTGATCCGCCGGTTCTCCGGAACGACAACGTTTTGGGTCGGTCGGTGGACGTGTCGGTATGGACGGGCGGCGTGTTCTCGTGACCGGCGGTGCGGGATTCATCGGATCGAATCTCGCGAACCACCTCGCGGAACGAAACGACGTGATCGCCTTCGACGACTGCCACCTCGGGACCCCGGAGAACCTCTCCGACGAGGTGGAGTTCGTGCAGGGGAGCGTGCTAGACGACGACCTCCCGGCGGACGTTGACGCCCTCTTTCATCTCGCCGCGTACTCCTCGTACACGATGGCCGAGGAGGCCAAGCGCGAGGCGACGCGCGTCAACGTCGAGGGGTTCGTCAACACCGTCGACCAGATCCGCGAGACGGGCTGTGACACCGTGGTGTACGCCTCGACGTCCTCCATCTACGGCTCGCGGACCGAGCCGTCGCCCGAGGACCTGCCGATCGAGGCCAACACCTGCTACGAGGCGTCGAAACTCGCCCGCGAACGCTACGGCGAGTACTTCTCGAACCACTACGACCTGACGTGTGCCGGCCTGCGCTTCTTCTCGGTCTACCAGGGCTACGGCGGCGCCGAGGCCCACAAGGGCGAGTACGCCAACACCGTCGCGCAGTTCGCCGACGACATCGCGGCCGGGGAGCCGCCGGTGCTCTACGGCGACGGCACACAGACCCGCGATTTCACCCACGTCTCCGACGTCGTCCGGGCCATCGAACTCGCCGCCGACCACCGGCTCGACGACGTCTACAACGTCGGGACGGGGGAGAGCTACAGCTTCAACGAGATGGTCGGGATGATCAACGAGGCGCTCGGGACCGACATCGACCCCGAGTACGTCGAGAACCCGCTGCCGGTGTACGTCCACGACACCATGGCCGACCCGACGCGGCTGCGCGAGGCGACCGGCTGGGAGCCGACCGTCGACTTCGCGGAGGGCGTGCGCCGGGTCTGTGCGCCCTATCTCGATGACTGAGCGAGAGCCACTCTTCCCGACGCAGGCGGACGGCGGGTCGACCCGATCCGACCGCCCCGTGCGGGTTATCGGCGTCCCGATGGACTTCGGGGCCGACCGCCGTGGCGTCGACATGGGGCCCTCGGCCATCCGGTACGCCGGCCTGGCCGAGGCGGTCGAACGCGCCGACCGAGACTGCGTCGACGGGGGCGACCTCGCGGTCCCCCGGGCCGAGGAGCGCGACCCGGACGCCGCCCGTCCGGACGCCAAGTACCTCCCCGAGATACGCGACGTCTGCACGCGGCTCGCCGACCGGGTCGCGGCCGCCCTCGACGGGGGAAGGATGCCGCTGGTGCTGGGCGGCGACCACTCGCTCGCCATCGGCAGTCTCGCCGGGACGACCCGCGACGCCGAGGTCGGAGTCGTCTGGTTCGACGCCCACGGCGACATCAACACTCCCGATACCACCCCGAGCGGCAACGTCCACGGGATGTCGCTCGCGGCCGCGCTCGGTCTCGGCGAGTTCGCCGGCGGCGACTGGACCGACGCGCCGGGGCTGCACCCCGAAACCGTCGCGCTCGTCGGCCTCCGCGACCTCGACCCGGGCGAACGCGAGCGGCTCCGTGACGGCCCGGTGACGGCCTTCACGATGTCCGACATCGACCATCGGGGACTCACGACGGTCGTGGAGGAGGCGCTCGCCGTCGCGACCGACGGCACCGACGGCCTCCACGTCAGCCTCGACCTGGACTGGCTCGACCCCGTCGTCGCCCCCGGCGTCGGAACGCCGGTCCGGGGCGGGGTGACCTACCGCGAGGCCCACGCGGCGATGGAGGCCGTCGCGGAGACCGGGGCGCTCCGGTCGCTCGAACTCGTCGAGGTCGACCCCGTCCTCGATCAGCACAACGAGACCGCCGAACTCGCGGTCGAACTGGCCGCGAGCGCGCTCGGGAAGCGCATTCTCTGAGCGGGGCTTGGGAGAGCGACGGGTAGGGCGGAGTCGTCTGCGCTACGGCCAAGCCACGGGACTCGGGGCGACGCGGGGCGTGAAACGCCGGGAACGGATCGGGACGCGCCGACGCGTTACTCGCCGTCGGGCCCGTCGCCGTCCGGCCCGTCGCCGTCCGGCCCGTCGCCGTCCCCGCCGTCCCGGACTCGTTCGGCCGACACGACCGCCACCGTCGCCACCGCGTCGGCCTCGTCCAGGTTCATCACGGTGACCCCCATCGTGTTCCGGCCGACGACCGAGAGTTCGTCGACGGTCGTCCGCATGATCTGGCCCGACTGGCTCATGACGATCAGGTGGTCGCCCGGCCCGACCGTCTCCACGGCACAGACGGCCCCGTTGCGCTCGTTGGTCTTGATGTCGACCAGTCCCTTCCCGTTGCGGGACTGGCGCCGGTAGGCCTCGATGTCCGACCGCTTGCCGTAGCCGTTGCAGGTGACGGTGAGCAGCCAGTTGTGGACCGACTCGTCCACGGCCGCGACCCCGGCGACCCGGTCGTCGTCCTCCAGGCGGATGCCCCGGACGCCGCGGGCGCTCCGGCCCATCGGCCGGACCTCCCTCTCGTCGAACCGGATGCTCATGCCGCCCTCGGTGCCGACGACCAGGTCGCGGTCGCCGTCGGTCACCTCGACGTCGACCAGCGTGTCGCCCTCCTCCAACTGTATCGCGCGGATGCCCGTCGAGAGGATGTTCTCGAACTCCCCGACGGCCGTCCGCTTGACGTACCCGTTCCGGGTCGCCATCGTCAGGTAGCCGTCGTCCATGTCGGCGGTGTTGACGACGGCCTCGATCTCCTCGCCGTCGTCGAGGTCCAGGACGTTCACCGCCGACTTCCCGCGGGCGGTGCGGGACATCTCCGGCACCTGGTAGGTCTTCAGCTGGTAGACCTGGCCGTGGTTCGTGAAGCAGAGCAGGTAGTCGTGTGTGTCGGCGACGAAGACCGACGACACGCGGTCGCCCTCCTTCAGGTCGCTGCCGATGATGCCCTTCCCGCCGCGGCGCTGGGTCCGGAACCGGTCGAGGGACATTCGCTTCACGTAGTCGTCCTCGGTGACCACGACCACGACCGACTCGCTCTCGATGAGGTCCTCGCGGGTCACCTCGTCGGCCGCGACGAAGCCCGTCCGGCGCTCGTCGTCGTACCGCTCCTTGACCTCGAGCAACTCCTCGCGGATGACGGCCATGAGTTCCGCCTCGTCGTCGAGGATGGTCCGCAGGCGGTCGATGCGGTCCTGCACCGACGCGTACTCGTTCTCGACCTCCGCCGCCTCGAGCGACGTGAGCGAGCCGAGTTGCATCGAGACGACGTGGGTGGCCTGCCGCTCCGAGAGGTCGAACGCCCCGCGGAGCGCGGCCTTCGCGGCGTCGCGGTCCTCGGCGTCGCGGATGGTCTCGACGACCGCCTCGGCGTTCGAGAGCGCTCGGAGCCGGCCCTCAAGGACGTGGGCGCGCTCCTCGGCCTCCGCGAGTTCGTGCTCGGAGCGGCGCCGCACCACCTCGCGGCGGTGGTCGAGGTAGATTTCGAGCGTCTCCTTCAGGTCGAGTACGCGTGGCTCCCCGTCGACCAGCGCGAGGTTGATGACGCCGAACGTGGACTCCAGGTGACTCTCTAGGAGCTGGTTCTCCACGACCTCCGGCGTGGCGCCGCGCTTGAGTTCGACGACGACGCGGATGCCGTCCCGGTCGGACTCGTCGCGCAGGTCCCGGACGCCCTCGATGGCACCCTCGTTCACGTCGTCGGCGATCCGCTCGATCATCCGGGCCTTGTTCTCCTGGAAGGGGAGTTCCGTGATGACGATGCGGTCCTCGCCCACCTCGTACTCGGCGCGCAGTCGGACCCGCCCGCGGCCGGTCCGGTAGGCGTCGAAGACCCCGTTCTTGCCGACGATGTTCGCCCCGGTCGGGAAGTCCGGCCCCACGATCGGTCCCCGGGACCCGTTGCCCTCGCCGTCCCGGGTGTCGACCAGGTCCTCGACGGTCGCGTCCGGGTCGTCGATGAGTCGCACCGCGGCGTCGACGACCTCCCCGAGGTTGTGCGGCGGGATGTTCGTGCTCATCCCGACCGCGATGCCCGAGGAGCCGTTGACCAACAGGTTCGGGAACGCCGCCGGCAACACGGTCGGTTCCTCCAGCCGGTCGTCGTAGTTCGGCTCGAAGTCGACCGTGTCCCGCCCGATGTCCGCGAGCAGTTCCTCGACCATCGGCGCCATGCGCGCCTCGGTGTAGCGCATCGCCGCGGGCGGGTCGCCGTCGACCGACCCGAAGTTCCCCTGGCCGTCGACCAGCGGATACCGCATCGAGAAGTCCTGGGCCATCCGCGCGAGCGTGTCGTAGATCGCCGAGTCGCCGTGCGGGTGGTAGTCCCCCATCGTCTCGCCGACGATGGAGGAGGACTTCCGGTGGCCGGACCTCGACGTGACCCCCGCCTCGTGCATCGCATAGAGGATGCGCCGGTGGACCGGCTTCAGGCCGTCGCGGGCGTCGGGCAGCGCCCGACCCGCGATGACCGACATCGCGTAGTCGATGTACGACTGCTCCATTTCCTGCTCGATGCGGGCGGTCTCGATTTTCCTGGCCGGCGCCGCCCCATCGGGGTCGGCGTCCGGCGGCGTGTGATCGGAACTCATGTCAGATGTCGACCCAGTCGGCGTCCGTGGCGTGCTCCTGGATGAACTGCTTGCGCGGTTCGACGGCGTCGCCCATCAGCACCGAGAACATCCGGTCGGCCGCCGCCGCGTCGTCGACGGTGATCCGTTTCAGGACCCTGTTCTCCGGGTTCATCGTCGTCTCCCAGAGCTGATCGGGGTTCATCTCGCCGAGACCCTTGAACCGCTGGACCTGATCGGGGTCGCCGCCGCACTCCTCGGCGATCAACCGGTCGCGCTCCGCCTCGGTCATGGCGTCGTACGTCTCGCCGCCACACCGGATTCGGTAGAGCGGCGGCTTGGCCGCGTAGACGTAGCCGTTCTCGACCAGCGGCCGCATGTGGCGGTAGAAGAGGGTGAGGAGGAGCGTGCGGATGTGCGCGCCGTCGACGTCGGCGTCGGTCATCAGGATGACGTTCTCGTATCGGACGTCGTCGATGTCGAACTCCTCGCCGATGCCGGCGCCGATGGCAGTCACCAGCGACCGGATCTCGTCGTTTTCCAGAATCCGGTCGAGGCGGTGGCGCTCGACGTTCAGGATCTTGCCGCGAAGGGGGAGGATCGCCTGATTCTCCCGGTTGCGGCCCTGTTTGGCGCTGTTGTGGACGAATACGCCCGCTTCGAGCGCGAAGTTGTGCGTTCCCGGAACCTCGATGTCGTACACGTCCGCCGTCTCGTTGAGGCGTTCGACCGAGACCACCGTGTGGTTGTGGCTCTCGACGGCTTCAAGCAACTCGTCTTCGCCCTCGAAGAATTTCCCGATGGTCGTTCCCTTCGTCAGGACGTTCGGGCCGGCCTCCTCGCGCCGCCGTTCGTCGTAATTTTGGAGATGGCCGTCCGCTTCGAGGACGTCCTTCATGAACGGAATCGTGTGCTGATAGTACGTCTCGTTGTACGCCTCCATCCGCTGCTCTCTGAACTCCCCGGTCCACTGTTCTTTCGTCTTCTCGCTCCGCCATTCGCGGAGTTCCTCGTCGTCCCACTGTTCGTTCGCTTCCTTCCGTCGGCGTTCGATGGCCTCCGGATGTTCTTCGTAGTACTGTTCAACCCGTTCCGACTGTTCTTTCCGATGCTCCTCCTCGGCCCAGTATTCGCGCGCTTCTTCGGCGAGACGGCGGTGAACGCGTTCCCTGTACTCCGGATTGTTCTCGTAGTAGTTCCACCAGGCCTCGCGCATTTTTTCCTTGTATTCCTCGTCGTTCCACTGCGCTTTGGCCTGCTCCCGGAGTAGCTCGACGGTCTCGTCCCGTTGCATCCGCTCGCTCATCATCTCTCGGAACTCGTCGGTCCGTCTGAGCTCCCGTAATTCCTCCTTCACCTCCTCGGTGTGGAGGGTCTCAGCGGCGTGTTCCCTGTGGAGTTCGAGATGCTCGTCCTTCGGAAGCCGTTCGATGTTGTCGGGGCGGTTGTTCCGCTTGTCGAAATCCGCGTGATGCCTGTGTTCCCCGGAGTCGGAGTCAGAGTCGTACCTGTCGTGTTCGACGTTGTACCGGTCGGCGAGGAGGTGGGTGAACTCCCAGAAGTCGTTCATCGCCGGCTGCTTCACCATCTCGTACCCATCGATGGTGATGTTCTCGTCGGACGTATCCGAGAGCTTCCTGTAGAGCGGCATCAGCGACTGCCCCTCGCCGAGGTTCCGGGCCTCGCAATAACTGCCGTCCCTGAGCATGAACTCGTGATCCGGCGTACAGGTGATCGTCTCGCCGTCGTCCAACGTGACTTCGACGAGCGGTGCGTCCTCCCGCGTGACGCGGGGGTTGTCTATCCGTTCGAGACCGATACGACCGTCGTCGGCCACGGTGTAACAGTAGTGGGTTTCGCCGTTGTCGTACGCCTCTACGAGCTCCTCGAACGTGATCGACCGTCCGGATGCGAGCGCGATCTCGGTGTTGCCCGTGAAACAGCCCCCCGCGCTGTCTCCTTCCACCACGAACAGTTCCGCCTCGCTCGGGTCGCGGGTCTGACAGTCCGCGAGTTTGCCGGGCAGCGCCGTCGACTCCAGCGCCGACTTCCGGCGCGTGAGTTCCTCGGCCTTCTTGGCGGCCTTGCGGGCCTTCGCGGCCTCGACGGCCTTGCTGATGATCGTCTTGGCCGTGCCGGGATGCTCCTCGAAGTAGGTGCCCAGGTGCTCGTGGACCGCGCTCTCGACCAGCCCCCGGACCTCGCTGTTGCCCAACTTGGTCTTGGTCTGCCCCTCGAACTGCGGGTCGGGGTGTTTGACCGAGATGACGGCGGTCAGCCCCTCGCGGACGTCCTCGCCCTGGAGAGTGTCGTCGAGGTCCGACAGGAGGCCGTGGTCGGTCGCGTAGTCGTTGACCACCCGCGTCAGCGCCGTCTTGAACCCGGTGAGGTGGGTGCCGCCCTCGCGGGTGTTGATGTTGTTGGCGAAGGCGTGGATCGACCCCTGCAGTTCGTCGGTGGCCTGCATCGCCACCTCGACCTCCACGCCCTCGGCCTCGTCGTCGAAGTAGACAACGTCCTCGTGGAGCGGCGTCTTGGTCTCGTTGAGATACCGGACGAACTCGCGGATGCCGCCCTCGTAGCGGAACCGGTCGGTCCGAGACCCGTCCTCGTCCGCCGCCGGCCGCTCGTCGCGCAGGCTGACCTCGACCCCGGGGTTGAGAAAGGCGAGTTCGCGCAGCCGGTTTGCGAGCGTCTCGTAGTCGAATTCGACGGTCTCGAAGATGTCCGTGTCGGGGTGGAACCGGACCGTCGTTCCGGTCCCCTCGTCGGCGGTCAGGTCGCGGACCCGCCCGAAGGCGCCCGGTACGGGTTCGCCGTGGTCGAACTCGTGGTGCCAGAGCGCCCCGTCGCGCTTGACCTCGACTTCGAGCCACTCCGAGAGCGCGTTGACGACCGAGACGCCGACCCCGTGGAGGCCGCCCGACACCTGGTAGGACTCCTTGTCGAACTTGCCCCCCGCGTGGAGGACGGTCATGATGACCTCCAGGGCCGGTCGGTCGTACTCCTCGTGGGTGTCGACGGGGATGCCGCGGCCGTCGTCGGCCACGCTCACCGACCCGTCCTCGTGAATCGTGACGGAGATGGTGTCGCAGTAGCCCGCGAGCGCCTCGTCGATGGCGTTGTCGACGACCTCGTAGACGAGATGGTGAAGCCCCCGCGTGTCCGTCGAGCCGACGTACATCGCCGGGCGCTTTCGAACGGCCTGGAGCCCTTCGAGTACCCGAATCTGCCCGGCTCCGTACTCGGTTTCCTCAGACATTGAACGTAGTACCACTTGCCCGCCCCCGGACTTAAATCCATCCACGCGCGCGCGTGTGATTGCCCGCGGATTTCACGGCCGGGATACCACCGCCGGAGGTCACCGCCACCGTTCGTTTTGCCCCGCACCGCCGTTCACTTTCACCACGCTGCCGAACGGCTTTTATAACCCGGTCGGGTAGTGGCGCTCCAGGAATGACCTCCTTCCAGTCGCAGCTCGGCGAAGGTGGGGGCGTGGCCGAGGAGCTGGCCGAGAGCCAGCGGGCCATCTCGATCGCCGAGTTCTTCGAGAAGAACAAGCACATGCTCGGGTTCGACTCGGGCGCCCGTGGGCTGGTCACCGCCGTCAAGGAGGGCGTCGACAACTCCCTCGACGCCGCCGAGGAGGCCGGCATCCTCCCCGACGTCTACGTCGAGATCACGGAGGCCGGGGACTACTACCGGCTGGTGATCGAGGACAACGGGCCGGGGATCACCCGCGAACAGATCCCCAAGGTGTTCGGCAAACTGCTGTACGGCTCGCGGTTCCACAAGCGCGAGCAGAACCGCGGACAGCAGGGGATCGGCATCTCCGCGGCCGTGCTCTACGCCCAGTTGACGAGCGGCAAGCCCGTCCGGATCACCAGCCGAACGAAGGGGGGCACCGCCGCCCAGGAGTTCGAACTCGTGATCGACACCGACGAGAACGAGCCCGAGATCCGCGCCGAGCGCGAGGTCTCCTGGGACCGGCCCCACGGCACGCGCGTGGAGATGGAGATGGAGGCGAACATGCGCGCCCGGGCCCAGCTGCACGACTACATCGAGCAGACGGCCGTGGTGAACCCCCACGCCCGCATCGAACTGCGCGAGCCGGGGCTGGACGAGCCGCTGAAGTTCGAGCGGGCGACCGACCGCCTCCCCGCCGAGACCGAGGAGATCCGCCCCCACCCACACGGCGTGGAACTCGGGACGCTCCTGAAGATGCTGGAGGCGACCGATTCCTACTCCGTCTCCGGGTTCCTGCAGGGCGAGTTCACCCGCGTCGGCGGCAAGACCGCCGACGAAGTGCTCGACGCCTTCCGGGACCGTCACTTCGGCCGGGAGATGTCCTGGACGCCCCCCGCCACCCACGAGGACGCGGATCTGGAGGGGGCCATCGAGGGGGCGGTGGCGAACAAGACCGCCGAGGCGACGGCGGCCTTCGCGGAGCGCGTCGCCGCCGCCGTCCGCGAGCGCGACCGGGTCGCGCGCGGCGACGTGGCGGCGGTCGTCGATGCGGTCGCGGGCGGTCCCGACGACGCGGACAGGGACGTCCCCGGCGTAGAGGCGTCCGACGGCGGCATCGAGGCGGCGTTCGGCGAGACGTTCGGCGCGACGGTCCGGGAGAACGCCGTCGCGGCCGCGTGGGAGGTCGTGACGAGCCACGAGGACCCCGACCGGCTCACCCCCGACTGCTACCGGCTCGTCGACGAGGCGACCAGTTCCCGGAAGGACGACGAGACGGTGCGGGAACTGGCCGACCGCATCGCCGACAAGTTCGCGGCGGAGGGGGACCGCCTCACCCGGGAACGCCTCCGCGAGTACGTCGACCGCTCTGCCGACCGGACTGTCGAGGCGACCGACGCGAGCATCGGCGACACCGCCCGCGAGAACGTCGTCGAGGCGTTCTGGACGGCCATGCGGCCGGTCCCGGACGACCTGCCGAACGTCCGAGCGGTCGCCGACGACCGGAACGTGGCCGCCGAGTTGTTGGAAGCGATGCGGGCGACGGACGTCCTCGCGCCGCCGACCGAATGCCTCTCGCCCATCGAGGCGGACCTGGTCGAGGAGGGCCTGCGGACGGTCTTCGACGCCGACTTCTACGCGGCCGCGACCCGCGACGCCGAGGTCCACGGCGGCGACCCGTTCGTCGTCGAGGCGGGGATCGCCTACGGCGGCGACCTCGACGACGGGACGGTGGGCCTTCTCCGCTTTGCCAACCGCGTTCCGCTGGTCTACCAGCGCGGCGCCTGCGCGACGACCGACGTGGTAAAGCACATCGACTGGCGCAACTACGAACTCGACCAGCCCGGCGGGAGCGGGATGCCGAAGGGCCCGGCGGTGGTGCTCGTCCACGTCGCCTCCACGAACGTCCCCTTCACGAGCGAGTCGAAGGACGCCGTGGCGAACGTCCCCGAGATCGAGGACGAGATCGAACTCGCCGTCCGGGAGGCCGCCCGGGAGCTGAAGTCCCACCTCAAGCGCCGCCAGTCGCTGCAAAAGCGCCGCGAGAAACAGGAGGTGCTGAGCGAGATTCTGCCCGAGATGGCCGACAAACTCGCCGCTGTCACCGGCCGCGAACGGCCGGACGTCGAGAGCGCGCTGGCGCGGATCATGAACAACGTCGGCGTCGACCGCCGGGTCGAGGACGGGACGGTGACCCTGACGGTCCGCAACCACTCCGACCGGAGCGCCGAACCCGACGTGACGGACATCGTCGACGCCGAGCCCCGCGAGGTGAGCGACGGGGCCGCCGTCGTCGAGATGGACGGCGAGTGGTTCGTGAAGTGGTCGCCCGCGGTCGGCGCGGGCGAGACGGCCGAACTGACCTACCGCGTCGACGACGCCGACCCCGAGTTCACGGTCGATGTCGACGGGGTCGAACCCGAACGCCTGACGGTGAGCGACACATGAGTTCCCAGCCAGACGCCAACACGACCGACGAGGAGGCCCGCGAGCGACTCATCGAACTCGCGGCCGAGTTCCACGACCAGTTCCAGGCCGGCGAGGTGCCGAAGCTCTCCCTGCCGACCCGCACCAAGACGAACATCGAGTACGACGAGGACGCCGGCGTCTGGGTGTACGGCGACCGGAAGAGCACCCGCAGCGCCAACTCCATCAGCGGTGCCCGGAAGCTCCTGAAGTCGGCGTACACCATCGAGTTCCTCGCCCGCCAGTTGGAGGAGGGCCGCTCCTCGACGCTCCGGGAGCTGTACTACCTGTCCGAATCCTGGGACTCCGACCGGGCCGCCTTCTCCGACCAGTCCGAGTCCGACAAGCTCGTCGAGGATCTGGAGATCACCACCGGCGTCAAGCGCGAGGACCTCCACATGCGCCCCGAGGAGTCGGGCGCGACGCTGATGGGTCCGCTGCTCCTCCGCGAGCAGACCCGACGCGGCGAGCGCGAGATCCACTGTCAGAAGGACGTCGGCGAGGGCGGGTACCAGATCCCGAACAACCCCGACACCATCGAGTTCCTGGACCACGACACGGCGTTCGTCCTCTGTGTCGAGACCGGCGGGATGCGCGACCGGCTCATCGAGAACGGCTTCGACGAGGCCCACGACGCCCTCGTCGTCCACCTCAAGGGGCAGCCGGCCCGGGCGACCCGCCGGATCACCAAGCGCCTCCACGACGAACTCGGCCTGCCGGTCGTCGTCTTCACCGACGGCGACCCGTGGAGTTACCGCATCTACGGCTCGGTGGCCTACGGCTCGATCAAATCCGCCCACCTCTCGGAGTACCTCGCGACCCCCGAGGCCGACTTCGTCGGCATCCAGCCCAGCGACATCGTGGAGTACGACCTGCCGACCGATCCGCTCTCCGACTCCGACGTGAACGCGCTGGAGAGCGAACTTGAGGACCCGCGCTTCCGGACCGACTACTGGGAGGAGCAGATCGAACTCCAGCTCGACATCGGGAAGAAGGCCGAACAGCAGGCGCTCGCCTCCCGCGGACTCGACTTCGTCACCGACACCTACCTTCCCGACCGGCTCGGCGAGATGGGCGTCATCTGACCGTCCGCCGGGCGCGCCTGCGGTCCGCCTCCTATCTGCCGATTCCGTCGTTCCTCGTCGGTCGTACGAGTCGGAGGTCCGCCCGGTCCGCCGTCGGACCGACTACGACCCGGTGATCGTGACCGGCCGCTCGTCCGAGAGGATGACGTCCTGCGTGGTGCTCCCGAGGAGCGCCTTCTGGATCCCCGAGCGCTTCCGCCCGCCCATGACGATGTCGTCGACGCCGAGGTTCACCGCGCGGCTGACGATCTTCGGGGAGACGTTGCCGCCGGCGGTGACGCGGTCGACCGAGATGCCCGCGTCCGCCAGCGTGTCGGCCGCGGCAACCGCCGCGTCGTTCTCCGAGAACTTGTCGAGAGCCCCGGAGTCCTGAACGTACATGACCGTCACCTCGGCCCGGTCGGCCGCGTTCGGCAGGCCGGCCACGTACGCCGCCTGGTCGCGCGCGCGCTCCTCGCTCGTGTCGACCGGCAGCAGGATCCGGTAGGTGTCCGCCGTGGAGACGCGGCTCTTGCCGGTGACGGTGACCGGCCGGTCGGCCGAGAGCAGCACGTCCTGGACGATGCTCCCGAGGACGACCATCGTGACGCCGGAACGCTTCCGGCCGCCGATCACGATCTCGTGGCAGTCACGCTCCGACGCGTGGTCGACGATCTGCCGCGAGACGTGCCCCTCCGCCACGACCCGGGTGACGTCGACGCCCTGCTCCTCGAGATACTCGGCGGCGTCGCTCGCCGCCTCGACCTGCGAGAAGTGCCGGTTCATCCACTCCGGAGCCACGTGGAGCACCGTCGCCGCCAGTTCGTCCGCCACGGTCGCGAGGCGACCGACGTACTTCGCCTGGTGGAGCGCTCGACCCACGTTCGTGTCGACCGGAAGAAGTACTCGATACATCTCCGGGAACTCCTCGCCCCGCCGAGTTATACTTATGGACAAAGGCACTCCGGGTGGACCGGAATCGGCCGCCGGGAGTCAGCCGGGACGGGTCCGGGGAACCGCCGCCGCTGGCACCGGCGGGGGAGCGGTGTCGGGAGAAAGCAGTCTCGACGTACCGCGCCGGCCGGATGTTTACCCTGGAGATCAAAAACGTCTGGAATCCGACGACCCGTCGACGTTCGACCCGCCGCGCCGGTCCCTACGGGGAGGGTGCCCGTTCGACGAGGCGCCGCCCCCGGTCCGTCTCGGCAACGACCCGGGCGACGGGGACGGGGTTGCCGTCCTCGCCGACCGCGACCATCGTGAACTGCGCCGCCGTGGTGAGCGAGGCGTCGGCGTCGCGCGGGTCGCGGCTCTTCACCTCCACGCGGGTCTGGAGACTGCTTCGTCCCGTCCCGTAGACGTACGCGGCCACCTCCGCGACGTGCCCGACCGGGATCGGATGCTCGAAATCGACGCTCCCGATGTGCGCCGTGACGCACGTCTCCTCCGCGACCCGCATGGCCGAGATGGCGGCGAGTTCGTCCATCAGTTTGACCACCTCCCCACCGTGAGCGTTCCCGTAGTTGTTCGCCTGGCTGGGTTTGATGCGTTCGACCGATTCGACGTGGGAGTCCAGAACGGTTGGCGCCATACAAGCGGTTGGGATCGGACGGGCATGAAAGGGGCGACTGCCGTTCTCGCCGGGGCCGGTCCGACCACCTGCGCCGCGTCGGAAGACACTTCTCGCTGCTGCGCGATCGGCCAGTGTGACCGACGATCGAACGGCTCCGACGGGGGGAGACCGGGACCCACCGTTCGGTGCGGGGGCGTTTCGCGAGATTTACCACTCGGTCAACGACGCCATCCTCGTCCACGACGCGGAGACGGGGGCGATCATCGACGTCAACGAGACCGCCTGCGAGATGTACGGGTTCACGCGGAGCGAGGCCCGGGACCTGACCGTCGAGGACCTCAGTTCGGGGCGACCGCCACACACGGCGGCGGTCGCCGACCGCCTGGAGCGGGCCGCAGCGGGGGAACCACAGGTGTTCGAGTGGCGGACGGAGGACGCGGACGGGACCCCCTTCTGGGTCGAGATCAGCATGCGGCGAGCGGCCGTCGATGAGGGAACGCTCGTCCTCGTCATCGTGCGCGACGAGTCCGACCGGAAGGAACGCGAACGGGAACTCCGGACGCTGACCGAGGAGTACGAGACCATCTTCGAGAACGCTGGCGACGCCGTCTTCCTGATCGACGTGGCTCCCGGCGGACCGGAGCCGACGTTTCGCTTCGAGCGACTCAACCCGGCCCACGAGGAGATGACCGGCATCACGACCGCGGACGTGCGGGGGAAGACGCCGCGGGAGGCGTTCGGCGATGACCTCGGGGCGGAACTCGCGGCGAACTACCGCCGGTGTGTCGAGGCGGGCGAGCCGATCACCTACGAGGAGGAACTCCCGCTGCCCGAGGGACGGATCGTCTCGCAGACGAAACTCGTCCCCGTCCTCGTCGACGGGGAGGTGACGCGGATCGTCGGCATCGCGCGGGACGTGACCGACCGGGTGGAGCGCGAGCGGGAGGTCCAGCAACAAAACGAGCGGCTGGAGGAGTTCGCGAGCGTCGTCAGCCACGACCTCCGGAACCCGTTGAACGTCGCGCAGGGGCGGGCCGAACTCCTCGAAGAGGAGTGCGAGAGCGACCACGTCGAGCCCGCGGTCGACGCCCTGGACCGGATGGAGGCGATCATCGAGGATACGCTGACCCTCGCCCGCAAGGGCGAGACCGTCGCCGAGACCGAGCCGATCGCCATCACGGACCTGGCCGACGAGTGCTGGAGGACGGTCGAGACGGAGGGGGCGACGCTGGAGGTCGTCGACGAGTTCACGATCCGCGGCGACCGGGAGCGGCTCCGCCACGTCCTCGAGAACCTGTTTCGCAACGGCGTGGAACACGGTTCCACGGGCAGTCGGCAAGCGGCCGACGACAGCGTGGAACGGGATGACGCGGACGTGACCGTTCGCGTCGGACGGATCGACACGAACGGCATCTACGTCGAGGACGACGGGTCGGGCATCCCCGCCGATAAGCGGGAACGGGTCTTCGAGCCGGGATACACGTCCGCGAGCGAGGGGACGGGTTTCGGGCTGCCGATCGTGAAACGCATCGCCGAGGCGCACGGCTGGGACGTTACCGTCACGGAGGGGGCGGCGGGGGGCGCCAGGTTCGAGTTCACCGGCGTGGACGTGGAGTAGGCCGGTGTTCCGCCCGGAGCGGCCGCCGGCTCCAGGGTCGTAGACCGATGGGGGGTCGCCGGGAGGCGCACCGGACGTCCCTCCCGGTCCGTCCCCGCCGGATTCAAGACGCTGACCCGAGGACGGAGGGGCATGGAACACGACCTCACCGCACGGGTCCGGGAGGTACTCGACGTCGACGTCGAGGAGTTCCGGGAACAGGCGGAGGCCGACGCCGAGGTCGTCAAATCCGAACTGGAGGACGGTACCTTCGACAACCACCAATCGATCGTCGGCCTGGAGTACGAGTTCTACGCCGTCGACACCGGGCGGTGGATGGGCGACGGAGGGGACGGTGCGGGGGCGCTCATGCGCGTCCCGCGACGGCTCCTCGAACTCATCGGATTCGAGAAGGAACTCGGCCTGCACAACGCCGAGATGACGACCAACCCCCAGCCGCTGAACGAGCAGGGACTGTGCGCGCAGGCCGCCGAGGTCCGCGCACAGCTCAGAGCGGCGCTCGACTGTACCGAGGTCGAGGGGATGCGGCTCGTGAGCGACGGCATGTGGACCATCCCGCCGGCCGGCGAGACGGCGCGCGAGTACCTCACGGACAGCGTCGAGGACGACGGGATCCGGATCGCGACCAACATGAGCGGCGCCGTCCGCTACCACGCGATGGCCAACGGGCCGGGGACGCCGGAGACGATGGGGGTCGACGCCCCGAACGTCGACATCACGGGCGACACGGTGATGCTCGAGAGCCTCATCACCTCGATCCAGCCCCACTACCAGGTCGCCCACGCGAGCGACCTCCCGCGGCATTTCAACTACGCGCTCCGGGTCGCCGGCCCGCTGCTCGCCCTCGGCGTCAACTCCCCGTTCTTCCCGCCCGACCTCTACGCGACCGACGACACCGAGCGAGTACTGGACGAGGCCTACGACGAACACCGGATCACCGTCTTCGAGTCGGTGCTCAACCGCGAGGGCGCGGAGAAGGTCAGATTCCCCCACGACCTCGATGCAGTCGGCGAGGCGGTCGACCGCGTCGCCTCGGACCCGACCACGGTCCCGATGCCGGTCGAGCGGGGCGGCGACCGGTTCGACGACGCGTTCGCCACCCTCCGTCTCAAGCACGGGACGTACTGGCGGTGGGTCCGGCCGGTCTTCGACGGCGCCACCCGCTCCGAGGCCAACGCGCGAATCGAGTTCCGGCCCATCCCCGCCCAGCCGACCGTCCGGGACTCCATCGCGTTCCAGGTCGCCTTCGCCGGCCTGATGAAGAGCCTCCCCAAGCGCCACCATCCCGTCGCCGACCAGGACTGGGCGGTCGCGCGGGACAACTTCTACGCGGCCGCACACGAGGGGCTCGACGCTGACCTCCGGTGGATCACCAACGACGGCCAGGAGACGAGCGACCCCGCCGTGCTCTACGACGACCTGCTCTCGCACGCCCTCGACGGCCTCCGGATCGCGGGGCTCTCGACCCGGGAGGCGGAGCAGTACCTCGATCCCCTCAGCGACCGGCTCACCAGGTGGACGACGCCGGCGGCCTGGAAGCGCGCCCGGGTGCGCGAGCGGCTGGACGCCGGGGCCGACCTGGACGAAGCCATCTCGGGGATGCAGCGGGCCTACCTGGCCGAACAGGAGGAGACGCTGCTGGAGGGGGCGTTCGTGGACTGGGCGGACGTGGCGGAGGAGTAGGGCGACGCCGGACCGAACCGCCCGGTCGGCGGCCGACTACAGCAGTTCGTCGAAGTCCTTGTACTTCTCGATGTCGACGCCCTCGCCGGTGACCTCGGCCACGTTGATGCCGTTGCCCGAGGCGAGGTCGCGCTCGACGGCGCTGTCGATCGCACGGGCCGCGACGGTCCGGGCCTCGTCGACCGTCCCGTCCTCGTCGTATTCGCGTTCGAGGACGCCGAGCGCGTACTGGCTGCCCGACCCCGAGACGGCGTAGTTCTCCTCGGTCATGCCCCCGAGCGGATCGAGGGAGTAGACGTGCGAACCGTCGTCGTCAACGCCGCCGAGGAGCGGCGCGACGATGAAGAAGGCCCCGGAGCGGAGGAAGTTCGCGGTCAGCGTCGAGAGCGCCTGCATGCTCATGTCCTCGCCCCGACGGGTCTCGTAGAGGCGGACCTCGGCCCGGAGGGATCGGATGAGCGACTGGGCGGCCGACACCGATCCGGCGATGGTGAGCGCGCCGGTCGGGTGGATCCCCTCGACCTTCTGGACGTCCTTGCTGGACACCATCATGCCGGCGCTCGCCCGCATGTCGGTCGCCAGGACGACGCCCTCGTCGGTGGCGAGGCCCACGGTCGTGGTCCCCGTCTTCATCTCCTCGTCGCCCGCGTCCACTCCGGCTCCGTTCCCGGTGCCCTCCATCTCCGGGAACTCGCCCAGCTCTGGCCCGAAGACCGCCGAGTGGTCGCCGTCGAGCGGGTCGAGACTGCCGGAGGAGTCCATCGGTGGTCGCATCACCCGCGATTGGACGGGCCCGCTGATAAATGCATTCTTCTCGGTCCCTGGTGCCCCTTCCCGGCGGGCATCGGGGAGCCGCGCGTCTCGCCGACAGCGCTTCCCCGGCCGTCCGCACTACTGCTCGTTCACCCGATCGTACGCGGCACCGAGCCGCTCGACGAGCTGCCGGATCGGCAGGTTGATCCCCGCCCGGCGGACGAGCAGGGCGACCGGCATCAGCACGATCCCGAAGGTGACGGTCAACTGGTACAGCGCGAGCAGCCCGGTACGTCTGACGGCCCCGTGCATGTGGGTAGCCGTTCGTGGGTGGGCCAGTGTATATAAACGTTCCGCCCCCATCGGACGGTGAATCCCGGTCGTGTCTGTCGGTTTTCGTCGGCACCACTCGTGCGCCCGCAGGCGACCGCACTCGCTCGCCCGCACCCGCGTCACGCCCTACGCCCTGGGGCGGTCATCCGAACCATAGCCGTAACTTATGCGCATGATGTCCCGACGTGCCCCGTAATCCCGCGCGATTCGCCCCGAACGGAGCGGTTCGTCCGTCACGGGCGTCCGTCCCGACGGTCCGCTCCCCGATCGGTCCCGCGCGTTCGTCGGGGTCCGCCGCGGGAGGTCCGCGCTGGTGGGAAACCCTCATGTCGTCCCTGCGGTAAGGGGCAGACATGTCAACCTGGACTGATTCCATCGTGGCCGACCGGATGACGGTCGACCGCGAGTTCGACGACCGGATCAGGCAGTCCGAGTTCAACAGCCAGGAGTGGGGGCTCATCATGACCGCGACCGAACTCGAGATCGAACACGCCGACGACCCCGAACGCGCCCGGATCGTCGCGAACACCGAGAACCTGCCGGCGATCATGCCGGAACTCGAGGACATCCGTTCGGGGATGGCGGCGATGGGGGCGGCGGAGTCCAGTGAGGGCGGGTCGGGTGACGGTATCGTCAGCACGATCAAAGGGGCGCTCGGCCTCGGCGAGGCGAACGAGGACGAGCGCCTGGAAGCGGCCGAACGGCTCACCCAGGAGTACGCCGACGAACTCCAGCGACACCTCGAATCGAAGGGCAAGTGGGAGCGGGTCCGGACCTCGTATCAGGGGTAGGCGGGCCGTCGAAACCGGCCCCGACTACAGCGGGGACGACGGGTAGCGACGGAACGGGAACACGGGCACGACGGTCCGGTCGCGCGGGTCGCGGCGGGGCCGTGCGCGCCAGCGGCGGTGTCTTGCCGCGCTAGACCTCGTCGCCGCTACGAAAGAGCGTCAGCTCCTCCGCCTCGTAGATGTTGATCAGTTCGATGACGATCTCGTCGTAGCTCTCGTCTTCCAGCCGCAGGCCGTCGAGACGCTCGACCGTCTCCTCGTCGAGGTGAATCTGAGGCATATCCCGTTCGTGGCCCCCCACGGACTTGAATCCTCGACTTCCGGGCGGTCAGACCCGGTCGACGACGGCGGCGGCGACCTCGTCGGTCGTCGCGTCGCCGCCGAGGTCCGGCGTCCGGGGCCCCCCCTGCAGGGTCGCCTCGACGGCGGCGCGGACCCGCGTGGCCGCGTCGTCGCGGCCGAGGAACTCGAGCAGCATCGCGGCCGAGAGGATGCAGGCGCTCGGGTTGGCGATGCCCTCCCCGGCGATGTCCGGCGCGGTGCCGTGGACGGGTTCGAAGATGGCGTTGTCCGGGCCGACGTTCGCGCTCGGCAGGAGGCCGAGACCGCCGACCAGGCCCGCCGCCAGGTCCGAGAGCATGTCGCCCGCCAGGTTCGAGGCGACGATGACGCCGAACTCCTCCGAGCGGAGGCCGAGGTGAGTCGCCAGCGCGTCCATCAGCGCGGGGTCGACCGCGACGTCGTGGTCGTCGGCCACGTCCCGGATCGTGTCGACGAACAGGCCGTCGGTCACCCGCATCACGTTCGACTTGTGGGCGACCGTCATCCCGTCGTACCCGCCCTCGCGCACGTACTCGCAGGCGAACTCCGCCAGCCGCCGGGAGGCGGACTCCGTGACGACCCGCGTGCAGGTCGTCACGTCGTCGGTGAGCCGGGACTCAATGCCCTTGTACACGCCCTCCGTGTTCTCCCGGAGGATGACGAGATCCGTCTCGGGACGGAGCGCGTCGACGCCGGGGTAGGCCCGCGCGGGTCGGATGTTGACGAAGGAGTCGACCGCTCGCCGGAGCGGGAGGATCACGTCGGCCGCCGACTCGCCGACCGCACCGAACAGCGTCGCGTCGGCGTCGACGACCGTCTCGCGGGTCGCGTCGGGGAGGGGGTCGCCGGTCCGTTCGAGGACGGCATCGCCCGCCTCGACCTCGACGAACTCGAACTCCCCCACCGCGTCGAGGACGCGAACGGCGGCATCGACGACCTCCGGACCGATTCCGTCGCCGGGGACGACGGCGAGCCGATCAGTCACCGGTCACGTCCTCCGCCACGTAGGGGAGGTCGGCGGCCGTCTCGCGGACCTTGTCGAGGTTCGTCCGGAACAGGGACGTGGTGTCCCAGATGCCGCGGATCAGCGCCTCCCGCATCGCCTCGGGGATGGTGACGTCGACCTCCTTCCCGTCGTAGACGACCCGCTCCTCGACCACGTCGACCTCCAGACCCGCGTGGGGGTTCTCCTCCACGAAGTCCTGGAGGTCCGTCACCGTCTCGTGGTCTGCCCGCGCCGCGGGCAGGCCGAGCGACTTGCAGTTGTCGGCGAATATCTCGGCGAACGACTCGCCGACGATGGCGTCGACGCCCCAGCGCCGAAGCGCTCGCGGGGCGTGCTCGCGGGAGGAGCCACACCCGAAGTTCTCGTTGACGATCAGTATCGTCGCGCCCCGGTACTCGTTGAACGGGTGGTCGGTGAGGTTCCCCTCGTCGTCGCGCCGGGCGTCGTAGAACGCGTACTCGCCCAGCCCCTCCCACGTCGTCGTCTTCAGGAACCGGGCGGGGATGATCTGGTCGGTGTCGATGTCGTCGCCGCGCAGGGGGACGCCGGTGCCCGCGACCCGGCGGACGGCCAGGTCCTCGTTCCGGGGCATCAGTTCCCACCCCCCACGTCGCTGAACGCGAAGTCGCGGACGTCGGTCACCGCGCCCTCGACTGCGGCCGCGGCCACCATCGCGGGACTCATCAGGACCGTACGGCCCTCCTTCGATCCCTGCCGCCCGATGTAGTTGCGGTTCGAGGAGGACGCACAGCGCTCGTCGCCCTCCAGCGAGTCGTCGTTCATCCCGATGCACATCGAACAGCCGGCGGCTCGCCAGTCGAAGCCGGCCGCGCGGAATATCTCGTCGATGCCCTCCGACTCCAGCCGGCTCTTGACCGTCTGGGAGCCGGGAACGGCGAGCGCACGCACGTCGTCGTGGACCTCGTTGCCCGCAAGGACGCGGGCGGCGGCCCGGAAGTCGTTCACGCGGCCGTTGGTGCAGGTGCCGAGGAAGGCCACGTCGATGGGATAGCCGTCCATCGTCTCGCCGGGCGTGACCGCCATGTGTTCCTGTGCGTCCCGGGCGGACTCCCGCTTCTCCTCGGGGAGGTCCGCGGGGTCCGGAACTGGGTCGGTCACCTGCCCGACCTGTCCCGGCGTCGTGCCCCAGGTCACCATCGGCGCCAGGTCGTCGGCGTCCACCTCGACGACGTCGTCGTACTCGGCGTCCGGGTCGCTCCGGACCGACTCCCAGTACTCCTTGCGCTCCTCGAAGGCCTCGCCCTCGGGGACGAACTCGCGGCCGCGCAGGTACTCGTAGGTCGTCTCGTCGGGGTTGATGTAGCCCGCGCGGGCGCCGC
>JBDGQA010000084.1:0-21614 GCA_042219325.1 Haloferacaceae archaeon
GCCGAGCAGGTGGCCTACGGCGAGCGGATGCCGACCTTCGAGGCGGCCGTCGAGCGCGGCGTCGACCCGACCGTGGCCGCGACGACGCTCGCCTCGACGCTCACCGAACTCCGGCGCGACGGCGTGCCCGTCGGGGCCGTCGACGAGGGGGCGCTGCTCGACCTCCTGGAACTGGTCGCGGACGGCGACCTGCCGAAGGAGGGGATCGAGGAGGCGCTGACGACGCTCGCGGAGAACCCCGACCTGACGGCCGCGGCGGCCGTCGAGGCGGCCGGGCTCGGGGGAGCGAGCGAGAGCGAGGTCCGCGAGACGGTCCGCGAGGTCGTCGAGCGCAACGAGGCGCAGGTCCGCGAGGAGGGGATGGGCGCGTTCTCGGCGCTGATGGGCGAGTGCATGGGCGCGCTCCGCGGGAAGGCGGAGGGCGACGTCGTCAGCGACGTCCTCCGCGAGGAGATTCAGCGGCTGGCCGAGGCGTAGCGTGTAGCGTCAGGCGATGCATCGCCGCGGACGGCGGCGCGCCGGACGTCACGTTCGCTGCCCTCACCGCCCGCGCTACTCCGACTCCTCGTCCAACTCCTCGGGCAACTTCCAGTGGTCGGGCTCGTCGTACTTCTCCAGCAGCTTCCGCCGGTGGTCGAGTTGCCGGCGGAGCCGGCGACAGACCCCGAGGAGGGTGTGGACCTCGCGGTCGGTCGGGTGGGCGCGCCCGAGGAGGCGACGGACGAGCCGACCGATCCGCGCCCGCTCGTGCTCGTCGTGGCCCCCCGCCGCGAGCACGTCGTCGGCGTAGTCGTACAGTCGCTCGATGGCCCCCTCCTCGGCCCGTTCGCGCTCGACGTCCGGGAGCTGGCTCTCGTCGACCGCCAGGTCGCGCAGTTCGTAACACACCACGGTCGCGGCCTGGCCGAGGTTCAGGACGGGGTAGTCGTCGCTCGCGGGGATGGAACAGACCTCGTCGAGGCGGGCGAGTTCGTCGTTCGAGAGGCCGGTCCCCTCGCGGCCGAAGACGAGCGCGGTGCGGGTCTCGACGTCCCGCAGGCACTCGGCCAGGTCCGCCGGCGTGCGGTAGGGAAACCGGACGTGCCGGCGGCTGTCCTCGCCGGTGATGGCGGTGAAGCCGACGGTGTGGAACTCCTCGATCACGGCGTCGAGAGTGGTGACCGTGGCGTTCGGGAGGACGTCCTCGCGGGCGTGGCCGGCGAAGCCGTAGGCCTCGCCGTCGGGTTCGATGGGCGGCGGGTCGACCAGTCGAAGGTCGGAGAGCCCGAAGTTCTTCATCGCGCGGGCGATGGTCCCGACGTTCCCGGGGGTCTCCGCGTCGACCACGACCACGACCGGCGCGCGGTCCGCAGTCATCCGGTCGGGTACTCGGTGTCGAGGTCGACGTCGCTCTCGGCGACCGCCTCGGGGTCGAGGCGGTCGTCGTCCCCGTCGTCCCGGTCCTCGTCACCCGAGCCGTCGTCCAGTTGTTCGTAGACCGCCTTCAGGTCGACCCGTTCGCCCTCGAACTCCGCCTCGATGCGGCGCTGGAGCTCCGCCGGGTCCGGCGGCTCCGGCAGGTCGTCGGCCCCGGTGTCGACGTGTTCGACGCCGACGTACGCCTCCGGGGCCCGCCCGCCGTCGGCGAACCACTCGTGGAACGCGTCCCGCAGTTCGGGGTCGCCGCGATACGCGTCGCCGCCCGCCTCGCGGAACCAGTAGACGAAGTCCGTCTCGTGCTCCGTACAGAGCACCACCTCGTCGCCGGGTTCGCCGTAGACGACCGCCGCCTGCCGGCACCGGTCGAGCCCGCTCTCGCCGTGGATCAGGTAGCAGGCGTCGCAGGGCTCCTCGACCAGCATCGCGAGCCGGAGGAGCCGCTCCCGGTCGTCGTCGCCCATCTCGTCGAGCGGCCGGAAGTCGCCGTCCGGCGTGAAGACGGCCGACTCGTCGAAGCGCCAGCCGCGGAGCCCGACGCTAACCTTTGGCATTACCGGCCGTAGTCCCCCGGCGGACAAAAATGGCGCGAGTCCGCGCGGACGCCGGCCGCGCGGGATGGACCCGAATCGCGGGGCCTATGCCGACCGCGTCCTTCCCGGGTGGCATGCGGAACGTAGACGCCGGGGGGCTCGGCATCGGCGACGACCACCCGCCGCGGATCATGGGCGTGCTCAACGTCAGCCGGGAGTCGCCGTACGACCCGAGTGTCTTCGACGACCCGGGCGAGGCGGCCGCCTACGTCGACGGGATGATCGACGAGGGAGCGGACATCGTCGACGTGGGCCTGGAGTCCGCGAACAAGCGCTACGAGGTGCTGACGGCCGCCGAGGAACTCGACCGCCTCGATACCGCCGTCGAGACGCTCGCGAGCGTCTCCGGCGACGCCGTCTTCTCCATCGAGACGCGCTACGCCGAGGTGGCCGACGCGGCCGTCTCGCGGGGATTCGACATGGTGAACGACATCTGCGGGTTCGCCGACCCGGAGATGCCCCGCGTCTGCGAGGAGCGCGACGTGGCCGTCGCGAAGATGGCCAGCCCCCCCGACCTCGAACGGCCGGGGGCGGTCGACGACGTGAACTGGGCCGCGCGGCAGTCCCCCGCGTGGGCCGAGGGAGCGACCCACGTCGACAAGGTCTACGAGGCGTTGCGACAGAACGGCTTCACCGATCGGACCATCCTGGACCCGGCGTTCGGCGGGTGGAGCGAGCGAAAGAGTTTGGAAGACGACCGCGAGACGTTCCGCCGGCTCCGGGAGTTCCGCGGGTTCGGCCGGCCGTTGCTGGTCTCGATCAACCGGAAGAACTTCCTCCGCGAGGTGGTTGGACGGGACACCGACGCGGCCCTGCCCGTGAGCCTCGGCGCGACCGCCATGGCCGTCGAGCGGGGCGCACACGTCGTCCGGACCCACGACGTCGCGGAGACCCGCGACGCGGCGCTGATCGGCGATACGTTCGCCCGGCGGCGGGTCCGCGACCGGGGAGACGTCGCCGTCGAGGAACTGGACGTGACGACGAGCGCCGAGGCCGCCCGGCACGCGGACCGCCTGGACGCCGACCCGGCGGTCGCCCGGCGGGCGGTCGCGCGGGTCTTCGAGTTCGAGGGACTCGGTCCGGCCGACCGGGAGGCGCTCCTGGCCGCCGCCGACGGGACGGGGGCGGTCGTCACGCCCGCCGGGACCTCCGACACGGGGGCCCTGCTCGCCGCGACGCCCGCGGATCTGGACGCGGTTGTCGCGGCGGCCGAGGGAAGCGACGCTCTCGCGGCCGCGCTGGCGCGGCTCACCGACGGCACCGATCCGTGTTGAACCGATCCATGTCAAGAGAAAACTTATGTCGGTTGCGCATAAACCGTCGTCCCGGACGCCGGGGCGGCACGCGGGTAGGGGCGTGGTGTCGTCTCGGCGCACACCGCGATCACCGACCCCCGGAGTTACGAGTATGGAGTTCTCCCGCTGGGAACCGGTCTACGAGCTAATACTGGCCGACCTCGGGTTCGGCCGGGCCGCCGACGAGGCGGCCCGCGACGCCCTCGCCGAGCGGACGGAGCGGTTCGATCCGGACCGCCTGTCCGCGATGCGGGGGGCGACGGTCGCCGTCGCCGGCGCCGGCCCGTCGCTCGAAGCGACCGCGGACGCCGCGGCCGGGGCCGACGTCGTCGTCGCCGCCGGTGCCGCCATCGAGCGACTGCCGGCGGTCGGCGTCGGAGTCGACCTCGGCGTGACCGACCTCGACTCGAACCCCGGAACCGTGGCCCGCCTGACCCGCGAGGGCGTGCCCGTCGCCATCCACGCCCACGGCGACAACCGGGCGCGGATCGGGAAGTGGCTCCCGCGGTGCGATCCCGCGTTCGTCCTCCCGACTACGCAGGCCGCGCCCCGAGGCCCGGTCGTCAACCACGGGGGGTTCACCGACGGCGACCGGGCGGCCTTCCTCGCCGACGCGTTCGGCGCCGACGGACTGCGCTTCCCGGGATGGGACCTCGCCGACCCGGACGTGGGGCCGATGAAACGCGAGAAACTCCGGTGGGCCGAGCGGCTGCTCGCCTGGCTGGAGCGACAGCGTGGCGAGCGGTTCGCCGTCCTCGACGGCCGCCGCGGCCCGGAGCGGTTCGGCGGTGGGGGCGACGGGAGTTGCGGGGACGACGGGAACGACCCGGAAACCGTCCCCGACTGACCCCACCACCCGGCGGTACTTTCACCCGGCCGCGGTCCCTGCCGACCGCATGCAGATCCACTGGCACCGCCGGGACCTGCGGGTCGCCGACAACCGGGCGCTCGCGGTCGCCGCGGGTCGCACGGAGGGCGGCGACGACGTGTCCGGCCCGCTCCTTCCCGTCTTCGTCCTCGACGACGAGGTACTCGCGCACGCCAGCCCGCCCCGCGTCCGGTTCGTGCTCGACGCGCTTGCGGCCCTGCGGGACCGGTACCGCGACCTGGGGAGCGGCCTCGTCGTCGTCCGCGGGGACCCGCGGGAGGTTCTCCCGTCGCTGGCCGACGAGCACGGCGCCGAGCGCGTCGTCTGGAACCGGGACTACTCCGGACTGGCCCGCGAGCGCGACGCCGCCGTCCGCGAGGCGCTCGCCGACGCGGGCGTCGCCCGGGCGTCCTTCCACGACCACCTGCACCACGAACCCGGGTCGATCACGACCGCGGACGGCGACCCGTACTCGGTCTTCTCCTACTTCGGCGAGAAGTGGCTCGACCGCGAGAAGGCCGACCCGTACCCCGCGCCGGCGGCGGCCGACCTCGCCGACGTCGCGGGCGACCCGCTGCCGTCGATGGGCGACCTCGGGTTCGCCGACCCGGAAGCGGAGATCCCGCCGGCCGGCCCGGTGGCGGCCCGCGAGCGCCTCGACGACTTCTGTGCCGACGCCATCTTCCGGTACGAGCGGGACCGGGAGTACCCCGCCCGTGAGGGAACCTCGCGGCTCTCGACCGACCTCAAGTGGGGGACGGTGGGGGTCCGGGAGGTCTACGCCGCGACCGCGGACGCGATGGCCGAGGCGACCGCCGGCGCGAAGGCCGCCGACGGGGCGGCAAGCGACGACGAGGGCGGGACAGCAGGCGACGATGAGGCGGCAAATGGCGAGGTGGCGAGCGACGACGACGCATCCGACGCGGTCGACTCCGTCGAGACGTTCAGAACGCAACTCGCCTGGCGGGAGTTCTACGCCAACGTCCTCGCGTTCCACCCCGAGACGGTGACCGAGAACTACGACGCCTACGAGAATCCCATCGAGTGGCGCGAGGACCCGGAGGGGCTGCAGGCGTGGAAGGACGGCGAGACGGGCTACCCGATCGTCGACGCCGGGATGCGCCAGTTGCGCCGCGAGGCGTTCGTCCACAACCGGGTGCGGATGGTCGTGGCTTCCTTTCTGACGAAGGATCTGCTCGTCGACTGGCGCGAGGGGTACGCCTGGTTTCGGGAGAAACTGGCCGACCACGACACCGCGAACGACGTCGGCGGGTGGCAGTGGGCGGCCTCAACCGGCACGGACGCCCAGCCGTACTTCCGGATCTTCAACCCGACGACCCAGGGCGAGCGCTACGACCCCGACGCCGCGTACATCCGCGAGTACGTGCCGGAACTCCGCGGCGTCGACCCCGAGGTCGTCCACGGCTGGCCCGACCTGGCCCCCGAGCGGCGCCGGGAGGTCGCCCCGGACTACCCGGGGCCGATCGTCGACCACGCCGAACGCCGCGAGGCCGCCCTGAACGCGTTCGAGCGCGCGCGGGGCGAGGACTGACCGACGCGCCGCCACGGCTTTCCCCGCGCCGGCCGACGGCCCGTAGCGTGACCCGGATCGGGATCGTGATCTACGACGGCTTCGACGAACTCGACGCGGTGGGGCCCTACGAGGTCCTCGACATCGCGGCCGACCTCGGCGCCGACCTGACCTCCCGTCTCGTTACCCTCGACGCGCGCGAGCGGGTGACGGCGAGCCACGGACTAACCGTCGAACCGCAGGGACGACTACGGGCCGCCGAGAGCGACGACGCCCCGGACCTGCTCGTCGTGCCCGGCGGCGGGTGGAACGACCGGGCGGCGTCGGGCGCGTGGGCCGAGGCCGAGCGCGGGGTGATTCCGGACGCTGTCGCCACCCACCACGGCGCCGGCGCGACGGTCACATCGGTCTGTACGGGCGCGATGCTGCTCGCCCGGGCGGGACTGCTCGACGGCCGCCCGGCGACGACCCATGCCGGGGCGCGCGAGGACCTCCGGGCGGCCGGTGCCGACGTCCGCGACGAGCGCGTGGTCGACGACGGCGACGTGGTCACGGCGGGCGGAATCACGTCGGGACTGGACCTCGCGCTCCACCTCGTCGAACGGGTCGCGGACGCCCGCACGGCCGACCGCGTCGCCGAACAGATGGAGTACCGTCGGTAGGTCGGCCGGCGGATACGGGCAGGACTCGACCGCCGGGAGTCACAGTTCGGGGCGATACGTCCGCCCGGGCGGACGACCCCCGTTTCGGCCGTCCGGCGGGGAATCGCCCGAGCGAAAGTATAACGATGCGGTCATATCACTTCGGGGGCACCGCCCCTGAACCTTTAACATCAGTCGAACTGATACGTCAATCGGAGGTTCAAACTATGAGCGAGTATTCCGACGCGGAACTGCCCGAGCTCCCGTACGATTACGACGCGCTGGAGCCGCACATCGATCAGCAGATCCTGGAGTGGCACCACGACACCCACCATCAGGGGTACGTCAACGGGCTGAACTCCGCCGAGGAGACGCTGGCGGAGAACCGTTCGAGCGGTGACCTCGACGGGACGAACAGCGCCCTGCGGTCGGTGAGCCACAACGGGTCCGGGCACTATCTGCACACCGAGTTCTGGGAGTGCATGTCGCCGGACGGCGGCGGCGAACCCGACGGCGACCTGCGCGACCGCATCGAGGAGGATTTCGGCTCCTACGAGGCCTGGGAAAGCGAGTTCAAGGAGGCGGCCGGCTGGCCCGCCGGCGGCTGGGCGCTTCTCGTGTACGACACCGTCAGCAAGCAGCTCCGCAACCTGACGGTCCAGAAGCACAACGACGGCGCGCTGTGGGGCGCCCACCCGATTCTCGCGCTCGACGTCTGGGAGCACTCCTACTACTACCAGTACGGGCCCGACCGCGGCGGCTTCGTCGACGCCTTCTTCGAGGTCATCGACTGGGACTACATCGCGGACAACTACGAGACGGTCGTCGGCCGCTACGAGTGACCGCCGCGGCGTAGCGGACCCTTCCTCCTCCCGCGCCTTTTCGCGCGGAGTGTGAGCCGTTGCGAACCGCGACCGTTTCCTCCTCGCCGGACGCCCCGGTTCTATCGCCACCGCACCGCGGAGCGACGACGCCGGACGGCCGGGGCAAGCCTGACGTGCGCGCCCGACGCCGGGGTCACCGATGGTCCCGGCCCAGTCCGTCGCGAGCGACCCGACGGGGTGGCTCGTCCCGGCCGCGCTCCTCCTCGGCCCCGGACTCGTCGCGTGTGTCCTCTGTGCGCCCCTCCTCGCCGCCGACCGGTCCGGTCGCTGTTCCGCACCCTCCCGCCGCGCGACGGAATCGTGATCCCGTACGTCGTCGCGACGTTCGGCGCCTCGGTCCCGTACCTCGCGGGGACGCTGTGGGCGGTCAGGACCGCCGACGGCGCGGAGATGGGGAACGCGCTGCTCGCGGTCGTCGTCCCGCTCTCGCTCGGATACGTCGTCGCCGTTCCGGTCCTTGCCGGCCTCGCGCTGCCGCGCACCGGGGTCGACTGGGATCCGACGGGCGACGGCGTCGGCAGCTGGGCTCTGCTCGTCGCCGCGGGGGCGTGGGACGCGGCGGTGTTCGCGGTTCCGCTGTTCGTCGTGGCCGTGATCCTGGCGCTCCCGACCTGACGTCCGCCGACCGCCCTCCCGACCGATGGGATTTACGCCCTGGCCCGCGTGATTTCCCGCGTGCCCCGCCCGAAGTCCGAGTTCGACGCGCTGTACCCCTACACGGTGTACGAACCCGACGAGGTGTTCGAGCCGGATCGGATGTACACGGTGCCGGAGATCGCACGGCTCCTGCAGGACCTGCCCCCCGACGCCGACCTGGACCCCGAGACCGAGGAGCGGGTCCTCGCCTGGACCATCCCGTGGCTGTTCGCCAACCGGGATCGACTGGTCATCAGCGACCCGGTCGGCGACGAACCGGGCTACTTCGGACTCCGGACGGACGACGACTGACCGCCGGGGTCGCCCGCGTCGGACGAACCGACCGGCCGCCAGGGGCCCGCGCTCGTCGGTGGAGTTATGCCCCTCGTCGTCCCGGGGGACGTATGGAGGTCCGACTGCTCGAGGCCACCACGGACCCCGAGGAGGTCGTCTGCCGGGCGGCCCGCAACGACTACATGAGCGAGTTCAATGCCGACCTCTCCTTCGCGGAGACGATGGAGAGCGTCGAGGGCAACGGGCTGGAGGAGAAAAAGCGCACGCTCATCGGGCATCTGCTCGATCACGGCCACTTCGGGCCGTTCGAACACCCCCAGGCGACGTTCGCCGTCGAGGGGATGAGCCGGTCCTGCATGGCCCAGATCACCCGCCATCGGCACGTCTCGTTCGACGTGCAGAGCATGCGCTATGTCGCCTTCGACGACGTCGACCCGGCCGACGTCGAGGAGGGGGCGATGGTCGTCACGCCGCCATCGGCGACCGATCCGGACTGGGTCGGGCGCAACCAGCAGAGCGGGACCGTCGACGCGGAGACCGTCGAGCGCCGCGAGGCGGTCTTCCGCCGGTCGGTCCGACGGTCGGTCGAGGACTACCAGGAGCTGCTCGACCTCGGGATGCCCCCCGAGGACGCCCGGTTCGTCCTCCCCATCGGGACCGGGGTGAACGTCGTCATGTCGATGAACGCCCGGATGCTGATGCACGTCGCGGACATGCGCGCCGCTGCCGACGCCCAGTGGGAGATCCGACGGTTGACCGAGCGGATCCTCGACCTCGCGGCCGAGTGGTGTCCGCTCACGTTCGAGTACTACGAGGAGCACCTGAAAAACCGGAAGAACCGCCTGGCGCCGTAGCGACTCCGCCGCAGTACGCTCCACGCTGCCCGGCGACGGAATTCCGAGAGGAACACCGTTATCCCGCCGGCCCCCCCAGGGCGGGTATGGACGCGACCGGCGAGACGGAGGGGTATCGATGAACGGCAACGAGCGGCAGGCGTACGACCGAGGGACGTCGCTGTACTCGCCGGACGGCCGCATCTACCAGGTGGAGTACGCCCGCGAGGCGGTCTCCCGCGGGGCGCCAGCGGTCGGCGTCCGGACCGACGAGGGGGTCGTCCTGGCGGCAGTGGTCAAGTCCCGTTCGTCGCTGCAGGTCGAGGAGAGCGTCGAGAAACTCCACAAGATCGACGACCACATCGGCACGGCCACGGCGGGACACGCCGCCGACGCGCGCCAGCTGGTCGACATCGCCCGTCGGGCCGCCCAGACCGAGGGCGTCCGGTACGGGGAACGCATCGATCCCGACCCGCTCGTGACCCGCATCGCCGATCAGGTACAGGAGTACACCCAGTCCGGCGGAACCCGCCCGTTCGGCGCCGGCCTGCTCGTCGGCGGGTACCACGAGGGCGAGCCCTCGCTGTACGCGCTCGGGCCGGAGGGCGTCCCCGAGACCTGGGCGGCGGCCGTCATCGGTGCCGGCAGCGACGGCATCCGTGACTACCTCGAGGAGCATTACAGCGAGGAGGCGGACCTCGACGACGCTCTCGAGCTCGCGGCCGCCGCGCTCGTCGCCGGGGACGACGACCTCACCCCCGACGACGTCGTCGCCGCCACCGTCGACGAGAACGGCTACCGGCGCCTCGGCCACGAGGACGTCGTCGAGGCGTTCCCCGACGACGACGGCGAGACGGACAGCGCAGACGAATCGTAGCGCCGCCGGGACCGTCGCGGACGGCACGGCACTCCCGCGGTCGTCGGCCGGAAATCGACACACGGGAGTCGAAAGCGGAACCGTTATACACCTCTCGTGGCTACTCTCGGACGCGCTCCGATAGTGTAGTCCGGCCAATCATATTGCCCTCTCGAGGCAATGACCGGGGTTCGAATCCCCGTCGGAGCATCGCAGCGAGCGAACTGTTGTGAGCGAGCGAGAAGCGCACGAGGAGCTGTGAGGAGAAGTCACAGCGGCCGAGCGAAGCGAGGCCGACCGTCTTCACAGATACGATTAACTGGATTAGATTTGCCTATTGGAGCGGTCCAATATCGTCGTTTTAGAGGAATCCAGCCGCTGTACCTCCTTTGCCGCTCGTGGATTTTAGTCGGAGCAGAGAATTCCGAAAATCTGAAACCGGTCTCCAAACGCCGGTTGCTATCTCTGATCTCTCATGATAATTTCACCTCCCGTTATTCAAGAGCATTTTCTCGGGATGGGTTTCTACCTACTACGACCCCATTTTGAGAGCATCGTACGACGACGATTACCGCCCTCAATCCGCTGGATGTATCCTTTCTCCTCTATCGTTTCACGTTGTACTGTACTGGGACCGTAAACGACTCATTGTACCGTTCATCCTGACTTGCGGCCAATTCCTTGGCTAATTTTGGTGTCGATCGCATTTCGCCCCGTGAGCTGAATGGAGAGGGTGTATTCATCACTCCGCGAACTCAATACCAGCGGTCTCAAACCGTGCACCGCCGTCGGAATTCTCGGTCACATGGATGTGCCACCCGTGAGCCTCAGCCAACTGTTCATGAACGGGTAGTAGGAGTAGGCGGCAAACGCCATTGCGCACCCGTCCCACACCGCTCGATGCTGCAGCACGGCTGCGAAGTTCGACCGCATCGATGCGGAATTGGTCGAGGTTCGAGAAACCGAAATCGGAGGTCACACCTGCTGATTGGGAACGAGCAAACGGATGGAAGATCCCTGTGAGCTTGCGGATATCTCAACCGACAATCAACAAATGAGCTGGTATGCGCTCCGCCATTCGACGGGGACCGACATGACTCGTGAGGAGGATGTAGCTACCACCCAGACACAACTCCGACACAAGAGCGCGCGCACGACGATGAAGTACGATCAAGCACCGATCGAATAGACGCGCTCGACCGGATGGACTGAGAGCATCCGAACGAAGCGTCCGCAAACCGATTCATGTCTTCTGAATTATTGACTTACCCGTTCCATTTTCCAGCTTTTGAAAATCGAAGTTCTAGACGGCCTCGCTCTCAACAAGACCCCCGAGCGGGGAACCGACTATTAATGGCAAATGATTATTATAATTCTCCTACCTATACCCTGTGATAGGTGTGATCATGAGTATAACAGTGCCGATGACCGGGCTTCCAGTAGAGTGTCGACGTGGACGGAGCGCAACGAGAGGGGCGACAGAACGATGAACGAGTTCGCCGACCGAGTAGAGGCCGTCGAACCCGCAGCGCCGTTCGTCATCACGAACCTCGTCGCCGAACTCGAGACGGAAGGCCGCGACATCATCGATCTGAGCGTCGGCGAACCGGACTTCGAGACACCGCCGGACGTCATCGAAGCGACGAAGAGGGCCTTGGACGAGGGACACACGACGTACACGCCCTCGGATGGAGTGCCGAAACTCCGGCGCGCGGCCGCGGGCTATCTGAACGAGCGCCACGGCCTCGACTACGGCCCCCAGAACATCATCGCGACTCCGGGTGGGAAACATGCCCTCTTCGAGACGGTTCAGACGCTCGTCGACTCCGGAGACGAGGTGATCGTGTTCGACCCCGTGTGGTCGTCGTACGTGCCGATGGTGAAACTCGCGGGTGGCGAGGCCGTTCACGTCGACCTCGCCCCGTACGACTTCCATCTCGAACCGGCGCTGGACGACCTCGGTGAGGCGATCACCGATGAGACGGCGCTCATCATGCTCAACTCGCCGGTCAATCCGAGCGGGATGGTGTTCTCTGAGGCGGCGTTCAGGGGCGTCCGTGACCTCGCCGTCGACCACGACATCCCGGTCATCTCGGACGAGATTTACAAGGAACTCCTCTTCGAGGGCGATCAGCCCAGTCTCGCGTCGATGGACGGAATGTACGATCGTACGGTCACGATCAACGGCGTCTCGAAGACCTACTCGATGACGGGCTACCGGCTCGGGTTCATGGCAGCGCCGATGGACCACACGAGGCAGGCCGGCAAGGTCCACAGTCACTCGGTGTCGTGTGCCCCGAATTTCGTCCAGCACGCGGCGGCCTACGCGCTCTCCGACGCCGACACCGGTGCGATCGCCGGCGAGATGACGGAGACACTCGAGCGCCGCAAGGACGTCCTCGTCGAACTGCTCGACGAGCGCGGCATCGAAATGCCCGAACCGGAAGGGACGTTCTACGCGATGTTCCCGATCGAGTCCGACGACGATATGCGGTGGTGCAAGGACGCCCTGCACGGGGCCGGTGTCGGGCTCGTTCCGGGGGAGGCGTTCGATACGCCGGGCTACGTTCGCATCTCGCTCGTCGACACCGAAGAACGCATCAGAGAAGCCGTCGACCGCCTCGTCACCGAGGGGTTCCTCTAAGCCGATGTTCGACGTGATACGACTCCATCGGGGAGGGAGCAAGCATGAGCGATGACTCGGTCGTTTACGTCACCCGTGAGATACCGGAGGCTGGCCTCGAATTGCTCGAATCGGAAGCAGGAGTTCACGTCTGGGATGGCAAACTACCGCCGGACAAAGACCACATCATCCGGCGCCTGGAGGAGCTGGAAGCCGACGGATTGCTGTGTCTGCTGACCGACGACATCGATGGGACGGTGATGGACGCCTCGCCGAGTCTCGACGTCGTGAGTACCGTCTCAGTCGGGTACGACCACATCGACATGGACGCTGCGGCAGAACGTGACATAGCTGTCGGACATACGCCGGGCGTCCTCTCGGAGACCACGGCCGACTTCACCTGGGCGCTCTTGCTGACGACCGCCCGCCGGACCATCGAGGCCCACGAATACGTCCGGGCCGACGAGTGGGAGACCTGGGAGCCGACACTCCTGACCGGCCCCGACGTCCATCACGCGACGCTGGGCGTCATCGGACTCGGGAAGATCGGCTCGGCCGTCGCTCGGCGCGCGGCCGGGTTCGAGATGACGGTCCTCTACAGCAACCCGGACCGCGCCGAGGAGACGGAGGCAGAACTCGAGGCGGCGGGCGTCGACATCACCTATGTCGAGGAGAACGAACTCCTCGAACGTAGCGACTTCGTCTCGCTTCATACGCCGCTGACCGAGGAGACCTATCATCTCGTCGGGGAAGAGGAGCTGCGACTGATGGGAGAGGACACCGTGCTCATCAACACGAGCCGCGGGCCGGTGGTCGATACCGAGGCGCTCGATACGGCCCTCGAAAACGGGTGGATACTCCGAGCAGGGCTCGACGTGACCGACCCGGAACCGCTGCCGGCCGACCACCCAATCATGCGCCACACGCCAGAGCGGCTGGTGGTCGCCCCCCACATCGGGAGTGCCAGCATCGAGACGCGCAACGAGATGGCGAGGATGGCCGCCGAGAACCTGATCGCTGGTCTCGCTGGTCGGGAACTCCCGAACTCCGCGCACGCCGACCGTGAATAGCCGCGTCCCCTTCGATGATCGGCTCTACAGATGTCGGAACCGGTCCTCCGGAATCGTCGAAGCCCTCACCACGGCACTCGTTCAATCCGAACCGAACCACACCGAGCGCGTGAGGGAGACGAGGGATGATCGGGATGGACGGCACCAGTGATATGTACGGCGGCGACTCCCGTGGGCGGACTGCCACGAGGGGGGCCGTGGATAGTCCGTACGAGGGGGCGTGTCTGTCGCCCGCAACCGACCTCCCGCCACTGTTCTGGTTCCCGTGATTGGGTTTTCCATCCGGAGACGAGGGTGTTGTGGGCGGAAACCGTAGTCGAACCCGTTGCAGCCTCGTCGAACCGCGGCACTCTCAGAACCCGAGCAGTGCCAGTCCCCGAAACCGGAACAGGAAGAGATAGATCTCGACCAAGCCGGCCAGGAGGAGCAACACGCCAGCGCCCCGGCGGACGAGCGCCGTTCGTCGGGGGAGTCTCGACCGGATGACATCGTGCCCCAGGGCGGTCGCGATCGTCACGCCGACCATGAGGACACTCATGCCAGTTGCATAGGCGGCGAACGTTGCGACGCCGACGACTGCCTCCGCAGCAAGCGCCTCGAGTATGACCCCGATGAAAACCGGCGCAGTACATCCTGCCGCCGCGGCCGCATAGAGCATCCCGAACCCGATGTATCCAGCGGCGGAGCGCCGCCGCTCGGGCAGCGCGACCGTCGGAGTCGGAAACTCCCATCCCAGCGCCATCACGCCGCCGAGGCCGACGAGGAGGGTCCCGACCACGAGTTCGAGCACGCTGATCCCCGCGAGGAACCGCGTGCCGACGGCGACGACAACACCGGCGAGCAGTCCGTACACGAGAACGAAGCCGGCACTCACCAGTATGCCGACGACCGTGGCCCGCGCGAGGCGAACGGCACGCCCGTCCCGGACGATGGCGGCGAACCCCTTCGCGACGTACCCGGTGGGTCGGCCCGCCTTTCCGACTGTCCCGTCGTTCGGCGCCGTCCCGTCCCCGGGGGACGTGTTCCGCCCGAGGTAATAGGAGACGTACCCGGGTAAGAGCGGGTACGCACACGGGGCGAAGAACGTGAACGCGCCGGCGGCGAACGCGAAGACGAGCAGCGAAACGGGTTCGAGGATCGCCATCTTACCCCATCTCCGCCTTTCGGAGCGCCTCTCGGACGTTCGCGATGATTTTCTCCTTGCCCGCGAGTCCGGTGTGTCGCATGACCCTCGTTCCGTCCGGCGTGAGGACGATGATCGTCGGGATGCCGGTGACGTTGTACCTCTCGGTGGCCGTGAGATCGGGGTCCATGACAACCGGCCAGGTGCCATCGTAGCGTCTCCAGAACCGTTTGATCGCCGCTTCATCCGTCTCCTGGGTGATCGAGACGATGAATACCGTCTCCGGGCTGAACGTCGAGCGTGCAGCCCGGAGATTCGCCATCTCGGGTTTGCAGGGCGCACACCACGTCGCGAAGAAATCGAGCAGCACCACCTTCCCCGGCGGGCGGATCGAGAGCATTCCCCCTGGAGAGCCGCGGACGGCGAGACTCTCGAGCCGGATTCCCCGTGTCGCGGACGCAGAGCCGTCGCTTCCACTCCCGTCGACACAGCCCGCAACTGTCGCGGCGAGGCTGGCTGCACCCGTACCCAGGAACTCTCGGCGATCCACGAGTGCGTTTGGCACGGGTGGTATGAAAGGATATTGCGGGTGTGTGATCGGAATGTGTAGCTGACGCGCAAAACACCCGTTCGCTCTTGGACGCGGAACGGGACCTCCTAACGATGGATCGCCGCGGGTTGCTCACCTGGGTTGCCATGAGCGCCACGGGCGGCTTCGCGGGCTGTACGAGCGGCGGACAGTCGGGGAACGGATCGGGGTCGGCATCGCCAGCAGCCGCGACCGCCGCGACGGAGCAGGCCAGCAAGGGGAGGACTGGAAGGAAGTCCGTGGCCGGAGTCAACCTACCGGTTCCGGAGAGCGAGTTCAACCGCGGCACGTCCAGGGATTCTATCCCGGCTATCACCGATCCGGTGTTCGCCAGCGACTGGTCGGGGGTCACGCTCACGGTCGTCGACCGGTTCGGCAACGAACGAACGATCGAACCGCGATTGCATCCCGACGACCGCGTGATCGGCGTGAACCGTGATGGAACCACGCGGGCCTACCCGTTGCGCGTGCTGAACTGGCACGAAATCGTCAACGACTCGTTCGCCGGGCCGTTGCTGGTGACGTACTGCCCGCTGTGTGGAAGCGCGATGGCGGCCACGCGCACGGTGAACGGCGAGGCGACGATGTTCGGTGTCTCCGGGCTCCTTTGGAATTCGAATCTCGTGATGTACGACGAACGCACCGGGAGTCTCTGGAGTCAGACCGCGGCGACGGCGATCCGGGGACCCGAAACGGGCAAGCGACTGTCGCTAGTGTCCGCCATGCTCACGACGTGGGACACGTGGAAGCAAGAGCATCCCCGGACGTCGGTTCTGCTTCCACCGCCGGAGTCGAACACGGTGCGTGGGGAGATCGTCCGCAACTACAACAGAAACCCATACAGCGGCTACGAACGCAACAAACTACTCGGAATCGGGAGTAACGAGGTGCCCGAAAGCGACGCGCACCTCCACCCGAAGACTCGGGTGCTCGGGATCACGTCGGACGGGGGAGCGAAGGCGTATCCGCTACCTGCAGTCCTGGAAGCGGGGGTGGTCAACGACACGGTAGGGGAACTGCCGGTGGTCGTGGCGGTCGCGTCCGATCGGACGACGCTGGTCGGCTACGTCCGCCGCGCCGACGGCGAGACGCTCCGCTTCGACCGAGCCACCGACACGCATCTGCGCGCGGCCGGTTCGCGCTGGAAACTCACCACCGGACGGGCCGTCGACGGTCCCCACACCGGAACGATCCTCACGCCAGCGGCGACGGAACCCCAGATGTTCTGGTTCGCATGGCTCGACTTCCACCCCGACACGACGGTCTATCCCACCGACCAGTAACGCCGAGAGCGAGAGGGGACGGCAGACACGATCAGGCCCCCGCTCCCTCCCGACGAGAAACAGCCTCCCCGGAACCCGTCTCGTCTGCCATGGCTAAACAGCGTTCCTCGCCGCTGTCGGTTCGTCACCTGGTGGACCGTTAGCGAGACAATAATCCGTACGTCCGCAAGCGGTGGGTCCGACCCCCCGTGGCGATCACGTCCCCGTCGTCCCGAGCCGGCATCCCGCTGACGGAAGCCCCGAAGCGCGTCGGCGGAGGGAGAGCTACCGTTCGGGCGTTCGACCGTCGGCCGTTCGCATAAGGAAGACGTACATTAGATTATTCCCGTTTCGCGACACACGCGAGTTCGATGGCCGAAGCACTCTGCTTCGACGTGTACGGATCCACACACGACCAGTACAGCGAGCCCGTGATCGACGCCCTCGAGGAGGAGGCGGGAACGCCCACCCCGATCGCAGAGGAGATGGCGGAGATGTGGGTGCAACACCAGCTCCGGTACTCGTTCGAGGTGACGTTGATGGACGAGTACGACACGTGGTGGAACCTGACCGACGCAGCCCTCGACTACGTGCTCGACTACTACGGCGTCGACGCGACCGACGAGACCAGGGCGACGATCATGGAGACATACGAGCATCTGGAGCCGTACGAATCCTGGGATCCCTTCGACCGGCTTCGGGAGGCGGGCTACGACCTGTATATCCTTTCGGATGGCAACCCCGAGATGCTGGAGACGCTCGCCGCCAACACCGGGATGGACGCCTACCTCGACGGCATCGTCAGCGCCCACGAGGTGCGGGCGTTCAAGCCGGCGCCGGAGGTCTACGCGAACATGCTGAACCACGTCGACCGGGAGATCGACGAATGCCGGATGGTCGCGACCCACCTGTTCGACGCCGCGGGCGCCGCCAACGCTGGGATGAAGACGGCGTTCGTCGACCGCTACAACGTACCGGCGAGGCGCATCGGCTTCGAACCGGACCTCGCCGTCCCGACGTACGAACGGCTCGCCGACGAACTCGCGTGATCGGAACCCGGGCCCCGCGGTCGGAGAACGGGGACGAACGATCCCGGTTCGCCTGCAACTCCCGTTCGTACGCTTTTGTTCGACGGGCGTTCTTGTTATATGGACTCCCCCCGATGAACAGAGCCGCATGAGTGGTGACCCATCACAGGCGTCCGGAGAAGCCGACGCGATCCCACATTGGTACAGCCCGGATAGCGACATCCCGACGATCGTGGACGGAAGCGGGGCGACCGTGTACGACGACGACGGAAACGAGTACCTCGATTTCATCTCTCAGCTGTACTGCTGTAACCTCGGTCACGACAACGACGCCGTCATCGACGCGATGACGGAACAGGCGCGCCGCATCCCGTACGTCTCCTCCGCGAAACACAACGACGTCCGTTCGGACCTGGCGGCGGACCTGGCGGAGGTCGCCCCGGACCCGCTATCCGAGGTCTACTTCTCGATCTCGGGCAGCGAAGCCAACGAGGCGGCGGCCCAGATCGCTCGGACGGTCCAGGACGCGCCTACGGTCCTGACGCGGTGGCAGTCCTACCACGGGGCGACCTACGGTGCGGGGTCCTTTACCGGGGACCCCACGACCCGTTCGACGATGGCGCGCCACGCCGCCACGACGGGATCCGGGAAGTTCCTGCCCCCGTTACCGAAGGCGTTCGACGCCGACTCGCCCCGAGAACTGGCCGAGAAGGCCGCGGACCACGTCGAGTTCGTCATCCGAAACGAGGGTCCGGACTCCGTCGCCGCCATCCTCACCGAACCCATCGGGGGAACGAGCGGCGCCTACCCGGCACCCCCGGGATACTTCGACCGCATTCGGGCGATCTGCGACGAATACGACGTTCTGCTCATCTCCGACGAGGTCATCACGGGGTTCGGTCGCTGTGGCGACTGGTTCGGGATCGATACGGAGGACGTCGTCCCCGACATGATCACGTTCGCGAAAGGCGTCACGAGCGCCTACGTTCCGCTCGCGGGCGTCATCGCGGACGACTGGATCGGCGACCGGATCAGGGAGGGGGGACACGAACTCGGACAGACGTTTGCGGGCCATCCGGTCGCCTGTGCCGCAGGTCGGGCGGCCCTCGACGAGTACGCGGACGGGCTCATCGACAACGTCCGGAAGCACGAGACCCACTTCGAGGAACGACTCCGGGAGTTGGAGACGGCTCACGACGAAGTCGGGACAGTACGTGGCCGGGGGCTCCTCTGGAGCGTCGTCTTCGCCGACCCCGAGACGGGCGACCCGTTCGTCCACCCCTGGGTCGAAGGGGACGCGGAGAACCCCGTCGCGGACGTCCGCGAGGCGGCCTCGGAGCGCGGCGTCATGTTGGGCAGCGGGCGTCCCGACGTCCAGATCATCGTCGCCCCGCCGTTCTGTGTGGGACGGGACGAGATCGACGAAGCGGTCGACGCACTCGACGCGTCGATCGAGGCCGTGTTCGGCTGAGGGGAACGCTCGCGGTCGCGCCTATCGTCCCCATCGACGGGGATCCGAGCCCGGTAATACCGGCTCGCGTGGACGCCCGTCAGGGCGGAGGGCTGTGCCGTTCGCGTCCCGGTAGCGTCCGGAGGGGGAGCGCCGGCGACCCCGACTCCGGGTTTGTGGTTTCGATACACACCGAGATAAGATAAATGAACACGCACGAGACACGGTCACACGATGGACCGTCGGCGGTTCTGTACCGGCCTGCTCCCCGGGGTTATCGCCGGCCTGAGCGGCTGCAGCACACTCCCCCCGACCCGGAGCGAGAGGGGCACGAACCGGTCGACGGACCGACCGACGTCGGAGTCCGAAGGCGAAACACCGACCGCGACGGTGGAGACGAAGCGACTGGCGAGGTTCGGCTCGCCGTCGGACATCTGCGACGCCGAGATCATCGAGGATTTCTCGATCAAAGCGATCGTCGACCCGGCGTTCGACACGGACTGGACCGAGTACGACATCAAGCCCAAATACACCCGGTCCGACGACGGGGGGAGACTCGACGACGGCGCGGTGGTCGTCGGCCTCGAACGCGGCGGCCGTGCCCGCGCCTATCCCGTCTCGGTTCTCTGGCACCACGAGATCGTCAACGAGACGTTCGGCGGTCCGATCCTCGTCACCTACTGTTCGATCTGCCGGACCGGGTTGGTCGCCGAGCGCCGGGTGCAGGGGGAGCCGACGCGGTTCGGCGTCTCCGGCCAGTTGTGGAAACCGCCGGATCGCTACATCCAGGCGAGTGCCAAGAAGGGGACGGTGTTCGGGGCAGACCGCTGGAATGCGTCCGATTCGGCGTCCGTGCTGAACGGACCGAACCTCGTCATGTACGACGAGCGGACCCGAAGCTTCTGGAGCCAGGCGCTCGCCCGAGCGATCTGTGGTCCGATGACCGGCACGCGACTCACGATCCTCCCCTCGACGCTGACCGCGTGGGATGACTGGCGGTCCACCCATCCCGACACCGAACTCCTCCTTCCGCCCCCGCATTCGTCCGTCGACGTGTGAATCCGCCGGTGGCCGACGGAGGATCGCCTCCCCCGAAACCGGGCGGGAGAGCGGCGGCGTCACGGTTCCCTACGTCCCGCTCCCGTTTTTCCCCTCGCCGTACCAGGGGGGCGGCTCCACCCGGGCCGTCCGGTAGTCGGTGTACGCGAACGAGAACCTGACGTAGCGCGGCCACCCGTTCCGACGGAGGGTGTACCGGACAGTCATGGAGGTCACCCGGCCGTTCGGAGTTACCCAGGCGTCCGCGCGGTAGCCGATCACGGAGTCGTTCAGTCGCGCAGGCTTTCCAGTCGCGATGACGTGGTACCGGACGTCGCCGTCGATCGTCACGGGGTCGACCGTCGATTCCGAGGTGTCGAGGTACCGCGTTATCAGGGACGACGCCACGTGCGGGAAGGCCCGGGGGGTAGTACCGGCGAGGGCGTCGACGCCGGCCCGGTCGAACTCGACCGACGACACGTAGGGGAACGCACTGGCGGCGGTGGCGTTCGTCGGGAGGGCCACATACCCGGTCCCCTTCGGGGTGCCGATCCGGCGGAACCGCGTCTCGCCGTCGGCGTAGACGCCGAGTCGAACCCGCGACGGGTCCGTGTCGGGGGCCCGGCGGTAGGTCGCGTTGACGCGGTAGCGGTCGCGGCGTTCGATCCGGAGCGACCACCGGACGTGTTCCCAGTCCTCGAAGCCCCGCGCCTCGGCCGGGCCATCGAACGTCACGTCGAGCGCGTACGAGCGGTTTTTCACGGTCGTCACGTGCGCGGCGGCGAGTTTCGAGGGGGCCGTCACGCCCGCCGGCGAGAGTCCGGCCGGATACCGTGACCGGGGCGCCGTCGTCGACGGGTCGTCGGTACCCGCTCCCACACGCTGAGTCGGCCATCTCACCCCGGCGTCGGTCGAAGACGGGGCGGGGAGGCCGGCGACGACGACCGCTCCCACGACGACGACGATCGCCACGACGGCGAGGACCGATGCCAACCCACGGATCGGTACGCCGTCGGACGACGATTCCTCCCGGCGCAACGGCCGATTGCAGTACCGACGACACAGCCGGTCGGCGGCGTTGCGCGGCACGCCGTACAGGAGTCGGTCGCGAACGTCGCTCGGGGAACGGTGGGTCGCTCCCGCCTTGCGAGTGGCGGTCCGCTCGTTCCCCGTGACGTCGACGACCAGATCCGGGTTCCCGATTGGCGGCGTCGGATTGCCGTGCAGGTCCGTGTCGTCCCCGGCGACGACGCGGATCCGTTGGCGGTGCCCCGCCCGCTCGGCGACGACGTGGTACCCCTCGACGTCCGTCTCCCACCCCTGCTGTTCCCAGAGGTCCGCGACGAACGCCGCGAGGCGCTCCCGGTCGAGGCTTCCGAGGGCGAGGGCGAACTCCCGTCGAGAGATGACCCCCATCACCGACGCCGTGATCCCCGACCGACAAAAGGGTTCGTCGCGGATCCGCGGCTCGTCCGCGCGTCGGATTTCTCCCGCCCTCCGCCGGACGGTCGAAACGACGCCGTCATCGTGGCGGAGGACGAACGGCTGCACGCGGGGCCGCGCCGGGGCCAACGACTATGACGG
>JBDGQA010000057.1:0-21488 GCA_042219325.1 Haloferacaceae archaeon
TCACGGCGGCGAGTGCCGACCCCGCGACCGTCGCGGCGAATCAGGACCTCTACACGCAGACGATCCGGACGCTGGAGAGCCTGCTGGTCGTCCGCCTGCTGGAGGTCGGCCTGCTGGCGGTCGCCGTCTTCCACATCCTCAACGGCTGTCGGCTCCTCCTGGTCGACCTCGGGGTCGGCCTTGAATCCCAGGACGTCAGCTTCTACGCCTCGCTCGCGCTCACGGGCGCCATCGTGGTCGCGAGCGTCCCCACCTTCCTCGCGGGGGTGTCGGTGTGAGCGAACGCTATACGTCGTTCGACCCCGGCGGACGCCGCTGGCTCTGGCAGCGGCTCACCGCCGTCTTCCTGGTCGTCGTGCTCGCCTTCCACTTCTTCCTCCTGCACTTCGTCTACCACGCCGACGAGGTGACGTTCGCGCTCTCGCAGGCCCGGATGCAGCAGTGGACCTACTACTCGCTGATGATCCTGTTCCTGGTGACGGCGACGTTCCACGGCGTCAACGGCGTCTACAACGCCCTGATCAACCAGGGCCTGTCGGGGCGCAAGCGCACCGCCGTCAAGTGGACCCTGGTCGTCGCCAGCGCGGTCCTGCTCGTTCAGGGCGTCCGCACCGCCAACGCGTGGGCGGGCATCGACCTGCTGCCGGTGATATAGATGAGCACGCCAGTACCCGAGGAGACCGAACCGGAGGACGGGGCCGAAGACGACGCCGACGCCGACGCGGCGGTCGACGCCGGGTCCGGGTCCGCCCCCGAATCGGCGGGCGACCGTCGCCGGGCGGCGCGCGACAGCGACCGCGCCGAACGGCGGGAACGAGCCGAGGACGTCGGGCCGGACCTCACCGGCGAGGACACGTACCACCTCAAGGTCTACCGCTACGACCCGGAAGTCGAGGGCAAGCGCGAGCCACACTTCGACGACTTCCACGTCCCGTTCGAGGAGGGCATGACCGTCCTCGACGCGCTCATCTACGCGCGCGACCGCTACGATCCGTCGCTCACCTTTCGCCACTCCTGCCGCCAGGCCGTCTGCGGGTCCGACGCGCTGTTCATCGACGGCCGCCAGCGGCTGGGCTGTCAGACCCAGCTTTCCGATCTCGACGAACCGGTCCGGGTCGAGCCGCTTCCCCATCAGGAGGTGGTGAAGGACCTCGTGGTCGACATGGAGCACTTCTACGACCAGATGGAGGCCGTCGAGCCGTACTTCCAGACGACGGACCTCCCCGACGAGGACCTGGAGGAGCAGTACCAGAGCCGCGAGAACCGCGAGAAGATCAAGACATCGACGCGGTGTATCTGGTGTGGCGCGTGCATGTCCTCCTGCAACATCGCCGCCGGCGACAACCAGTACCTCGGCCCCGCCGCCATCAACAAGGCCTACCGGTTCGCGATGGACGAGCGCGAGGGCGAGGAGATGAAGCAGCGACGGATCGAGCTCATCGAGCAGGAGCACGGCGTCTGGCGCTGTCAGACCCAGTTCTCGTGTACCGAGGTCTGCCCGAAGGACATCCCCCTGACCGAGCACATCCAGGAACTCAAGCGCGAGGCCGTCAAGAGCAATCTGAAGTTCTGGTGATCAGTAGCACTCCCTGGCATCCGGGCCCGAATACACCGGCCCCGGCACGCCTGCGCCATCGAACGCCCCGGGTCGCCGTGCCGTGACGAGCGATGACGTGCCCCCACGCTACGGCCGCGTCCGGACGTTTCACCCCGACTCTCCTCCCGAATTATTATCACCCACGTCGGCGTAGGGGTACCCGGATGAACGAAGCGTCGGCGGGACCGATCCGGATTCTCCACGTCGACGACGACCGGAACTTCGCCGAACTGGTGGCGGCCTCCCTCGAACGGGCCGACGACCGCTTCAGCGTCGAGACGGCGACGAGCGCGAACGAGGGACTCGCGCGCCTCGACGAGGGGGACATCGACTGCGTCGTCAGCGACCACGACATGGCCGGGATGAACGGGCTGGAGTTCCTCGACGCCGTCCGGGACCGGCACGACGCGCTCCCGTTCGTGCTCTTTACCGGCAAGGGAAGTGAGGCCATCGCGAGCGAGACCATCACCCGCGGGGCCACGGATTACATCCAGAAACGGTCCGGTTCCGAGCAGTACGACCTCCTCGCCAACCGGATCACGAACGCCGTCGGACGGTACCGCGCCGGGCGGCGCGCCCGGGACCTCGAACGCGCCCGGCGCGTCCTGAGCGACGTCGATCGGGCGCTCGTGCGCGCCGAGACCCGCGACGAGATCGAGCGCCACGCCTGCGAGATCATCAGCGGCGCCGATCCCTACCAGTTCGCGTGGATCGGGATCCACGACACCAACTCGGACACCGTCGTGCCGCGGACCGCCGCCGGGAACGATGAGGGGTATCTCGACGTCATCGAGGTTTCTACCGACGAAACGACGACGGGGTGGGGCCCGACGGGGCGGGCGATCCGGGACCGCGACGTGGCGACCGTCCAGGACATCCCGTCGGCCGACGACTACGAGCCGTGGCGGGAGGCGGCGATCGAACGCGGGTACTACTCGAGCGCCGCGATCCCCCTGCTCTACGACGACACGCTGTACGGCGTCCTCAACGTGTACGCCGACCGGACCCACGCCTTCGACGAGGATGAACGGGACGTGTTGCGCGAACTCGGCAGCGACATCGCCCACGCCATCTACCGCGCCGAGCAGGCGGCGAGCCTGCGCGAGCAACACCGTCGGATGGAGGCGCTCCACGTGGCGACGCGGCGGCTGATGGCGGCCGAGACGGAGGCCGAGATCGCCGAACTCGCCACCGAGGTGGCCGCGAACACGCTCGATTTCCCCATCAGCGTCGTCCGCCTGCTCGACGACGAGGGGAAGCTCGTTCCGCTCGCCGTCTCGGACTGGCTGAAGCGGGAGCGGGACAGCCCCCGCCCGGCCTACGAGGTCGGCCAGCCGACGGCCGGCCTGGCGTTCGAGCGGGGCGAGACCGTCGTCTACGACGACGTCGAGAGCCTCGACGACGACATCGAACGCACCCCGGGGGCCGGCATGTACGTCCCGATCGGGGAGTACGGGGTGCTGACGATCAGCGCCACGGAGCCCGACGCCTTCGACGAGGCGGACGTCAACCTCGCGGAGATCCTGGCGGCCAACACGGAAGCGGCGCTCGCCCGCGTCGAGAGCGAGGGCCGGATCGAGGCCCTGCACCGGGCGACCCGGCGGCTGATGACCGCCGACACCGAGCAGGAGGTCGCGGAGCGCACCGCCGAGGCCACCAGGGACATCCTCGGCTTCCCGTTCACCGTCGTGCGCTTCCGCGAGGACGACGACCGTCTCGTTCCGGCCGTCACCAGCGAGGATCGGCGGGAACTGGACGGCGAGCGGCCGGTCTACGAGGTCGGCCAGCCGCCGGTCGGCCGTGCCTTCGAGCGGGGCGAGACGATCGTGTACGAGGACGTCGAGCGGATCGACGACGGGATCGAGCGGGCGCCCGGCGACAGCACGTACGTCCCGATCGGGGAGTACGGCGTGCTGACGGTCAGCGGGACCGAGTCCGGCGCGTTCGACGACTCCGACGTCAACGCCGCGGAGATCCTCGCTGCCAACGCCGAGGTCGCGCTCCAGCGGGTCGAACGGATCCGGGAACTCGAACGGCAGAACGAGCGCCTCGACGAGTTCGCCAGCATCGTCTCCCACGACGTGCGCAACCCGCTGAACCTCGCCACCGGCCACCTCTCCCTCGCCACGGAGGAGTGTGACAGCGAGCATCTGGACGCCGTCGACTCGGCGCTCGACCGCATGAGCGAGATCATCGACGACACGCTAACCCTCGCTCGCGAGGGGCGGACCCTCGGGGAGACCGACCCCCTCGATCTGGCTGCCCTGGCCGAGCAGTGCTGGCAGGGGCTCGACCACGCCGGCGCCGACCTCCGCGTCGAGACGTCCGCGACGATCGAGGCCGATCGGGAACGGCTCCGGCGGGCCCTCGAGAACCTGTTTCAGAACAGCGTGGAACATGGTTCCACGAGCAGTCGGCCAGCGGCCGACGACAGCGTGGAGCACGGCGCCCACCGTGTGACCGTTCGCGTCGGGATGCTGGACGCGGAGAACGGCTTCTACGTCGAGGACGACGGCCCCGGCATCCCCGAGGACGACCGCGCGACGGTCTTCGAGCCCGGGTGGACGACCGGCGAGGGAGGTACCGGCTTCGGGCTGGCGATCGTCAAGCGGTTCGTCGAAGCGCACGGCTGGGAGATCAGGGTGACCGACGGCGAGATCGGCGGGGCCAGGTTCGAGATTACGGGCGTCCAGGTCCCCTAGCCGCGGTCGAACCCGCCCGGACTGCGATTCCGTTCCATCAGCCATATATAACGAGCGCGAAACGGTAGCGTATGGACGTCCTTGTCCCGATGGACCAATCGGAACGCAGTCGAGACGCCCTGCGGTTCGCGGTCGACTTCGCGAACCGTTACGACGGCTCGGTGCACGTCGTCCACGTCACGGACCACCCGGGCGACGAAGACGAGGAAATCAAGCGGAACGCCAGGCAGATCATCGAGGAGGCGGGCCTCGAGGACGAGCCGGAGACGGTGATCGAGGTGGTCCAGTTCCGGTGGTCGAACCGGGTCGGGAAGGAGATACTCAAACTCGTCGAGGACGAGGGGTACGACCACGTCGTCATGGGCCACCACGGGACCGGTGCGCTCGGGCGTGCCGTCCTCGGCAGCGCGGCGGAGACGGTCGTCCGGGGTTCCACGGTTCCCGTCACGGTCGTTCCCTGACCGGCAGGTCGCCGTTCGCGGTCGGCAGTACCTGAGACGGGCCGGCGGCCGGCCGTCACGCCGGGCCGACGGACGCGCGTTCGCCCCGCGCTCACCCGTTCGCGACCGTGTACGGCGCGTACAGGAGCCAGACGACTAGTCCCGCCGCGAGGAGCCGCGGATCGACCACGACGCCGGCGACGGCGAGCGCGCCGCCGAGCACCCTCACGATCCGATCGGCCGTCGTGGTGTCGGCGGCGAGTTCGGCTCGCCGTTCGGACTGGAGACTCACGCGTTCTCCCCCGAGCAGGTATCGCAGCCGCGGATGGTTTTCGACGACCCCGGTCCGTTCGAGGACTGCGTCGATGCCGTAGACGCGTCCGGCGCCCCGGACGATCATCGACACGAACAACAGCAGGCCGAACAGGTCACCGTTGACGTAGCCGTGGTCGAAGGCGGCGTTCCCGAAGTAGAAGAAGAGCAGCAGGAAGGCGCCGAAAAAGGAGGCCAGCCGGACCAGACAGCCGACGATCAGTCCGAGTCCGATGAGGGTCTCGCCCAGGGGGATCATCACGTTCGCGACCGTGAGCATCGGCGGCCCACGCGGTGATCGGGTGGACCAGCGTCCCCCGGGTCGCGTCGGTCAGCCACCCGGTGGCGTCGAACGCCGCGCCGCCCGGGAACCAGGCGGACTTCGTCAGGCCGGCGTGCAGGAACCACCGCCCGATGACCAGCCGCAGGAACACGGTCCAGTAGGCCATCCAGGGGCCGCTGGAGCCGACCGTCACCCCACGTCCGAGGAGTCGCGTCCGTCCGCCGCGGGTTGCCTCGTCGGTTCACCTCGCGCGGATGTCGTCGCGCAGCCATTTCAATCACGATCTAACTCCCCGTTCGTGAGAACGTCCGACGGAACGCGTCCCGGACGGCGTCGCGGGTGAGCACGACCGCCCAGGTACCGTCTCGAACGGCGTCGTGGGTGGGCATCGATCGCCCGGGCGCGGCCCTCGATCCGCATCGGCCGCCGCCGGTCTTTGGGCACCACATTATTGTCCGTGACGGCGCAACGGAACCCGTCGGCTGTGCTCCGACGTGATCGACGGTGAGCGGTCAGGAGACCCGATCCCCCGAGGCGGAACTCGGGCTCTTGGACGCGACGATGATCGGTATGGGGGCGATGATCGGCGCCGGCATCTTCGTTCTCACCGGGCTGGCCGCGGAAATCGCCGGACCCGCCGCGATCCTCGTCTTCGCGCTCAACGGGGTCGTCACTGCCTTCACAGGGCTCTCGTACGCCGAACTCGCCGCAGCGATCCCCAGGAGCGGCGGCGGCTACGCCTTCGTCCGGGAGGTGTTCGACGACCTCCCCTCGTTCCTGATGGGCTGGATGCTCTGGTTCGCCTACATGATAGCCGGCGCGCTGTACGCGCTCGGCTTCGCGCCGAACTTCCTCGAACTCCTCCACGTCTACGGCGTCGTCCCGCCGCCGGACCGGGTCGGCGCCGTGGCGCTTCCCGCGGTCGGTGTCGACGTCCCGGTCGCCCTGGGGCTGTCGTTCCTGGCCGTCCTCCTCCTGGTCGCGCTGAACGCGGTCTCGACCGCGGCGAGCGGGACCGTCGAGACGCTCTTCACGGCCACGAAGGTCACGATTCTCCTGATCTTCGTCGGCTTCGGGGCGGCGTCGCCGTCCTTCTCGTCGGCGGAGTTCCAGCCGCTCTTTCCCGGCGAGAAGACGGCGTTCGCCGTCCTCCCCGCGATGGGCCTGACGTTCATCGCGTTCGAGGGCTACGACCTCATCACCACGGTCACCGAGGAGGTCGAGAACCCCCGCGAGAACATCCCGCTGGCCATCTTCGTCAGCCTCGCGGCGACGGTCGTCGTCTACCTGCTCGTGGTCACCGTCGCCGTCGGGACGCTCGGCGCGGCTGGCCGAGGCGGGCGAGGCCGGCATCGCGCAGGCCGCGACGTCGTTCATGCCGACCGGGGTGCCGGTGATACAGAACGGGGGTGCGGTCATCGTCTTCGGCGCCGTGTTCTCGACGCTGACGGCGCTCAACGCCGTCGTCATCGCCTCCTCGCGGGTCGCGTTCTCGATGGGCCGCGAGGGCCAGTTGCTGCCCTCGTTCGGCCGCCTCCACCATCGGTACGGGACGCCGTTCGTCGCCATCCTCGCGAGCGCCGTCATCATGCTCGCCTCGGTGACCCTGCCGACCCGGAGCGCGGGCAACATGTCGAGCCTGTTCTTCCTCCTCTCCTTCGTCCTGGTGAACGCCTCGGTGATCAAACTGCGGCGCGAGCGGCCGGACATGACGCGGCCGTACCGCATTCCCTACTACCCGGTTCCGCCGGTGCTCGGCATCGTTCTCAACCTCCTGCTCGCCGGCGTACTCGTCCGGCACCTGATCGGCACGAACCCGCTGGCGCTGGTCCTGAGCGGCGGCTGGATCGCGCTCGGCGTCGTCGCGTACGCCGCGCTCCGCGTCCGCGACCTGCGCCAGCGGGAGGCCGAGAGCGAGTCCGGGACTGGGAGTACGCACGAGTCCGGGACTGAGAGTACGAACGAATCCGAGACCGAGAGCGGTCGGGAGGTCGCCAGCGATGTGGCGCCCGACTAGCGATCGCTCCCCGGTGGGGACGACTGACGACCGACGAGACGACACAACGACCCAGCGGACGACACGAACGGTCCACCAGCCAGCACGAACGATCCACGACACATGACCGAGAGCAAGAACATGGTGATCGCGGGCGGCGGACGCGTCGGCTTCAGAACGGCCGAGATCCTCGACGACCGGGGCCACGACGTCCTCCTCATCGAGCACGACGAGGAGGTCTGTGAACGGATCGCGGACGAGTACGTCTCCACCGTCGTCGAGGGCGACGCGTCCGATCCCGACATCCTCGAACAGGCCAACGTCGAGGACGCGGACGTGATCGCGGCGCTCACGGGCGAGACGGGCCTGAACCTCGCCATCTGCATGGCGGCCGATCGGATGGCCGACGACATCAGGACGGTCTCCCGGGTCCACCGGGCGACGGAAACCGGCTACGAGCGGTTCGTGGATGCCACCGTCTTCCCGGAGCACGCGGGCGCACAGGTCGCGGCGGACGAGATGCTCGGGGCCGACGTCGAGACCATCGCGAGGGGGATCCACAACCTCGACATCCTGCGGATCCGCGTCGGCGAGGACGCTCCGGCCGCCGGCCGGGAACTGTCGGACGTGCGCTTTCCCGAGGGGACGCTCCTCATCTCCAACGACAAGGGGGAGGGCGTCTCGCAGTCCGACACGGTGCTCACGCCCGGCCAGCGCTACCTCGTCGCCGTCGAACCCGCCGTCGTGGACGAGGTGTTGAACCTCCTCCGGGGCTGAAGCCCCGGGCGGGAGCAAACAACCTCAAGTTCTCCGGGTCCTAACCGGGGTTAGATGCACGAACACGACGTCGTCGTGGTCGGCGCCGGGGGGGCGGGGCTGCGCGCGGCCATCGCGGCCCACGAGGCGGGGGCGGACGTCGCGCTGGTCTCGAAGCTCCACCCGGTCCGGTCGCACACGGGCGCGGCCGAGGGCGGCATCAACGCCGCCCTCCGGGAGGGCGACTCCTGGGAGGACCACGCCTACGACACGATGAAGGGGTCGGACTATCTCGGCGACGCCCCGGCCGTCGAGACGCTCTGCCAGGACAGCCCGGAGGAGGTCATCCAGCTCGAACGGTGGGGGATGGCGTTCTCCCGCGACGAGGACGCCCGCGTCTCCCAGCGCCCGTTCGGCGGCCTCTCCTTTCCCCGCACGACCTACGCGGGCGCCGAGACGGGGCACCACCTCCTCCACACCCTCTACGAGCAGGTGGTAAAGCGCGGTATCAGGGTCTACGACGAGTGGTACGTCACCCGGCTCGCGGTCACTGACGGGGCCGGGCCCGCCGACCGGACGTGTCACGGGGTCGTCGCCTACGACATCAGATCCGGCGAGGTCGCCGGCTTCGCGGCCCGGCAGGGGGTCATCCTCGCGACCGGGGGGCTCGGACAGGTGTACGACCACACCACCAACGCCGTCGCGAACACGGGCGACGGCGTCGCGATGGCCTACCGGGCCGGCGCCCCCATCGAGGACATGGAGATGGTCCAGTTCCACCCGACCACGCTGCCCTCGACCGGCGTCCTCATCTCCGAGGGTGTGCGCGGCGAGGGGGGGATCCTCTACAACGACGAGAGCGAGCGGTTCATGTTCGAGCGGAACTACGCCGCCAACGCCGGCGAACTGGCCTCGCGTGACGTCGTCTCGCGGGCCGAACTCACCGAGGTCCTGGAGGGGCGGGGCATCGAGGGCGAGTACGTCCACCTCGACATGCGCCACCTCGGCGAGGAGCGCATCCTCGACCGCCTTGAGAACATCGTCCACCTGGCCGAGGACTTCGAGGGGGTCGACCCGCTCGAGGCACCGATGCCCGTCAAGCCCGGTCAGCATTACGCGATGGGCGGTATCGAAACCGACGAGAACGGTGCCACCTGCCTCGACGGGCTGTACGCGGTCGGCGAGTGTGCCTGTGCGTCGGTCCACGGGTCGAACCGGCTCGGGGGCAACGCCCTGCCCGAACTCGTGGTGTTCGGGCGCCGCGCCGGGCGCCACGCGGCGGGCGACGATCTCGGCCCCGCGCAGGTCACCACCGGCGAGACGCCGGACGCGGAGTCCGGCGGCGTGGACGCCCCCGTCCCGCTCGGCGAGGCCGGCATCGCGGACGACGCCGTCGCGGACGGCGGGGCGAGGGCGGGCGATGCCACGGGAGACGGGACCGCGGCGACCGTCGAACGGGCTGTCGAACGCGAACGGTCCCGCGTCGAGCGCCTGATCGAACGCGAGGACGGCGTCAACCACGCCGAGGTCCGCGCGCAGGTCCAGCGGACCATGACCGAGAACGTCAACGTCTTCCGGGAGGAGTCGGCCCTGAAGCGGGCGCTCGTCGACGTCCGGGAGGCCCGCGAGCGCTATCAGGACGTGGCCGTCACCGACCCGTCGCGGACGTACAACACGGACCTGATAGGGACCATCGAGACGCGGAACGTCATCGACCTCGCGGAGGCCATCACCCTCGGCGCCCTCGCCCGGACGGAGTTCCGTGGCGCCCACTGGCGCAAGGAACACCAGGAGCGCAAGGACGACGAGTGGCTCAAGCACACGATGCTCTCGTGGGACGGCGGCCGCCCGCGGCTCTGGTACAAGCCGGTCGTCCTGGAGGGGGAGAGCCGGACCTACGAGCCGAAAGAGCGGAGCTACTGACCGACCGGCCGTCGTCGTAGCGGTCGTTCCGTCCGAACGCACGCCCGGTTCCGCCCCCCGACCCATCGGTACGTCGCGATTCGCTACAACTTTGAACGGCCCGCTACAAGCAGGGAGTGGAAGGGTACGCCAGTGGTAGAGCGATCGACCGGCCGAGACGGCCGGCCGACGGCTTCGCGTGGTTCGAGTCCCGCCCCTTCCACTTCATTCCCGGATTTCCCGTTCCGTTGCGTTCCGTCACGGTCGCTACAGGTAACTGACGACGAGTCCAAGCAGGAGCAAGAGGAGGACGGCCGCCGCCGCCAGGGCGAAGAACCGGTCCGACCGGATCATGCGTGTGAGTTCGTGTGACCGGGGGTTAAATCGTTCGGCGCGCGCCGTCACGGCGATGTCGGCCCCCTCGAATCCGGGCCCACGGGAGTGTCACGGACCACCGGGCATCGCACACGTCGAACGTTGAAGATCCCGGGCATCGCACACGTTGAAGGTCCCGCTGTGCGTACCCGCGAGCGTGTGCGGACGCAACTCGCTCTTCGTCGCCCAGGACGACCTGGAGTCCCGGTTCGACGCCCGGGTCGTGGCCGACGGCGGGTATCGACCCCGGTACAACGTCGCGCCGGGCGACGGCCTGGAGGTCGTCACGAACGAGGCGCCGGACGAGATCGACCGGTACCGCTGGGGACTGATCCCGTCCTGGGCTGACGACCCGGGAACGGGCCTGATCAACGCCCGCTCGGAGACGGCGGCCGAGAAGTCCGCCTTCGTGGACGCCTGGGCGGCCCGGCCCTGTCTCGTCCTGTCGTCGGGGTTCTACGAGTGGCAATCGCGGAACGGCGGCCCGAAACGGCCCTATCGGGTGTACCGGGAGGACGACCCGGCGTTCGCGATGGCCGGCATCTGGGAGGTCCGGGAGGGCGAGGACGGGGCACTCCCGTGCGTGACGATACTGACGACCGACCCGAACGACGTGATGGAACCGATCCACGACCGGATGCCGGTCGTCCTGCCGGCGGACGCCGAATCGGCGTGGCTCTCCGCCGGCCCCGACGCCCGCGCGGACCTCTGTCGACCGTATCCGGACGACGACCTGGCCGCGTACGAGATATCGACGCGGGTCAACGACCCCGGGCACGACGATCCCGACGTGATCGAACCGCTGGCGGGCGAGCAGTCGGGCCTCGACGAGTTCGGGGCCGGGTGACTGTCGCTCCGGCGGGCGGGACCCCCGTCTTCCGCCCTCGCGCCACGCCCGTCGGGCACGCGTGACCCGACGTCACCGTTCGGGTCGGCACACGCGGCGACGGCGATGGTTCTCCGTCGCCGACGACGGGCCCGGCGTTCCGGCCGACGAGCGGGACGACGCCTTCGCGTGCGAGTCTTCGACGTTCGAGAACGGAACCGACCCGGGTCCGATCGTCCGGGAAACCGTCGACGTCCACGGCTGGACCGTCCGCGTGACGGCGGTCACGGACGGTTGCGTTCGCATCGAATTTCGGACGTCCAGCGGATCGAGCGGGGCGGGGGATAGCCACGTCTCGCGCATGCGGTTTCGAGAAGTCCGCCCGGGGGGTGAGGGTGGTGGGACAAGTGGCGTTCCGGGTAGGGATGCATCCGGGCGGGCCCGGCGGACGCAGGCGGCTGTCGGGAGGGCCGGCCGACGGCCGAACCGGCCCCACGTCCGGTGCGTTCCACCGAGCAGTGAACCGAATGGATCGTTTCCCACATATAGTGACGGCCTATTCCGAGCCGCTCTCGCGAGGGACGTCCGCCCGCTCGGAACGACGCAATTCGGCTGCCACGGCGCCTTTGGCGCGGATCGGGCCCCGTCGACACGCGGTTCGCCAGGCCGGCCCGTCGCCCGGGCCGTTCGTCTCACCCTATGTCTGTAGGTGGTTCACCCCCGTTTCGACGCCTCCCGGTTCGCACATCGGGCGCGGTTCCCAAAGTACGTAGGAGCACCTCTGATTGCAAACCTGCTTCAATACCGGGATAGCACCGACCCGCGGCATCGGGGCGGCAAGTGGAGATACTCATGAATCAGGTACTCGGACGTCACGACGGGACCGGGGGAGGCGACCATCGGTCGTCGGCCTCTCCGGAACGGCGGCGCGACGAGCGAACGGAACACTCGTCGCGTCACGGAACGACGACGCATCGAGCGGTTGCTCGTTTGGCGACACACGGCCACCCGGGGGCGCCCGGCGAGGACCGAGCGGACGCGGGGGGTTCGAACCATGAGTGACCGACGGGCACAGTTCCGCGCCGCATCGCTGGCATTACTGACGGTGCTGTCGGTCGTCGCCGGGGCCCTCGCGTTCGCCGGCCCCGGCACGGCCGCGACGAACGTGTCGATCAGTCCGAACGACCACGATGCTGGCGCGTCGAGCGTGACCTACACGGCCGAGGGGAACGCCGAACTCGCCAACCAGGACACGCTCCAGTACGTCGACGTGCACCTCGGCCCGGCGGACGTGAGCGCCGTCGGCTCCGGCGACATCGCCGTGTTCATCGACGGGAACGAGTACACGGACGGGTTCACGCAGTTCAGCGCGTCCGACGGGACGGTGGAGTTCAAGCTCTCGAACTCCCGGGACGTGAGCGACGGTGACCCCGTGCGGATCGTCGTCACCGACGTGACCAACCCGAGCGACGACTTCACCGCGAACGCCACCCTCCACGACACCGGGGACGACAGGTGGCAGACCTTCCGGGACGACGTCTCCATCGACACGGGGCCGAACATCACGTACTCGAACCTCTCCGCCGGGGACACGACGGTCGCCCCCGGCGAGGACGTGACGGTGTCGGCGACCGTGACGAACACCGGCGAGCAGAGCGGGACGTACGACGCGTCGCTGAAGGTCGACGGGACCGTCCGACAGACCAACTCCGGCAGCCTGGACGGGGGTTCGCAGACGACGACCTCGTTCGTGACGAGTTTCAGTTCGTCCGGCACGTACGACGTCACCATCGAGGACCTCGGAGCGATCGAGGTCACGGTCACGGATACGGACACGGACACGGGGTCCGTGTCGATCATCGGCGGGTCGGCCGATCCCGCCACGGTCGACTCCGGCACGACGGTGAACAATCAGAAAGTGCACGTCACGGTGGCCGACGTGAGCCAGGACGGTGACACGGACACGCACTACATCGAGTTCCCGAACGCCCTGGCCGGGGGGCTCTCGATCAACTCCGTCGACGCGAACGCGACGAGCGTCACCTCCAGTCCCAACCTCGTCGACGGGTACGACAACGACGGGACCGACGACACGGTGAAGTTCACCACCGGCGGCGACGAGGGCGGCGACGTCGACCTGCGCCTGACGGCCGACGTCTCGGTCGACTACCCGGACGTCGAGGTCGAGACCACCTACGAGGTGGACGCCCGCGTCAAAGATAGCGACGGCGGCATCGCACAGCGGAGCGACGTCGTGGCGGTCGAGGTCGGCGGTGGCGCCAGTGATGGATCCGGCGGTGGCGCCAGTGATGGATCCGGCGGTGGCGCCAGTAACAGCACCGACGACAGTTCCACCGCGCCCATGGTCCACGACTTCCGGGTCGAGGAGACCGACCTCGGCGTGACCGTCGAGGTGGTGACGGACACGCGGGTCGACGAGCTGCGGGTCGCCCTTGACGGGCCGGTCGACGTCGTGCTCACCCGGTCGTCGTTCACCCGGGAGCAGGTTGGCGGGAACTACGTGTACACGGCCGACCTCCGGACGAGCGCCGCGGGCACGGTCCGGGGCCGCCTGAAGGTCGTCTCCGACGGCGGCAGTGACGGCGCGAGGGGACAGACCGACACCGCCGTCGTCGAGGCCCCGCCGGAGACCGCGGTCGGCGGCGTCGCGTCCCCGCCGTGGGTCGGTGACCAGAGCCGTCACACGTTCGTCGTGCCGGTCCAGGGGATCGAAAACGAGACGCTCCGCAACGTCACGGTCGCGTACAGCGACGCGTTCACGAACGCCAGCGGGAGCGCCACGTCGGTCAGCGACGACCAGAACGTCGTCACGCTGAAGGTCGTCGGCGCGGATGGGTCGGTCAAGTCGCGGATGGGCGGCACCGACGCCGTCTCGGTCAACGTCGTGAACGGCGGCGTCAGGATCGACCTCACTGACGTCGACAGCTCCCGGACCCCCACGCTCTCGCCCGGCGACCGCGTCGTCGTCGGGATCCGACCTGTGACGAACCCGAACACGGCCGGCACCTACGCGACCGACGTCGTCCTCGAGAGCACCCAGGGGACGGTCGACGTGACGACCACGAGCGTCCGCATCAGGAACGCCTCGGAAACGACGGCGTTCGCGTCGTCGTACGTCCCGGCCACGGAGGATCGGGCGTCGATCGCTCTGGAGAAGAGCCCGGTGCTCGACCGGGTCACGGTCGACTCGGCGGCGTCCTCGAACGGCATCCTCCGGGTGGCCGTCCCCGGTGAGCACGCGGACGCCGCCGCGAAGGCGTCCGGAAACGTGCTCACCACGATGCAGATCAGCCGGCCGCCCGCCGCGCAGAACTCGGCGGCGAACATCTCCGTCAGGATATCGACCGCCGACCTCGCGGCCGACGCCGACGCCCTCGTGATCGCCCGGTACAACGCGACCGCGGATCGGTGGCACCGCTTCCACACCGACGTCACGAGCCGGTCCCAGGGGCACGCGACTCTCACCATCACGACCGGACAGACGTCCACGTTCGCGGTCATCGCCCCCGCCGAGAGCGGACAGTCGGACGTCGATGGCGGGACGGCGACCGGGACGGCCACCCAGGGGACCGCCGGCGAGGAGACCGAAACCGGCGGCCCCGGGTTCGGGGTCCTCGTCGCTCTCGTCGCCCTCCTCGCCGCCGCGGCGCTGGCACGTCGACGTCGCTGACGTCCCCGCTCGCCGGGGACTCCTGCCCCTGCCGGTCCCCGCCGACGCCGTCCGTCCCCCATCGCTGCGACCGACGCGGTTTTGGTCGGGGGCTTTTCACGCCGGATTCGGGAGGTGACGTCATGGTCGAGACCGCCGACCCGGGGGCCGTCGGGGAGACGCCGCTCCTCGAACTGGAGGTGGACGCCGCGCCGACCGTGTACGCGAAAGCCGAGTGGTTCAACCAGGCCACGCTGTCGTACGGCGGCGGGTCGGTCAAGACGCGGATCGCGAGGGCGATGATCGACGCGGCGCAGGCGTCACCGGAGCGGATCGACGGCCGCACGCTCATCGAGGCGTCGAGCGGGAACACCGGCGCCGCCGTCGCCAGGTTCGGGGCCACGCGGGGGTTCGACGTCGAGATCGTCCTCCCCGACGACGCCGGGGCGGGCAAGATCGCCGCGATCGAGGCCGCCGGCGCGACGACCACGTTCATCGACGCGGAACGGGGATACGACGCGTACGTGGGGGAGTGCCGGGCGAAGATCCACCGCGACTCCGAGCGGTACTGCTATCTCAACCAGTACGAGAACCCGGCGAACCCGGGCGTGCACGCCGGGACGACGGGCGTGGAAATCTGGGAACAGACCGGCGGGACCGTGACCCACTTCGTGGCCGGGGCGGGCACCGGCGGAACGCTCACGGGCGTGAGCCACGCCCTCGGCGACCGCGGCGTCGACGTCTACGGGTTCGAACCCGCGACCGACGAACACGACATCGCCGGCCTCAAACACATGCACTCGTCGGGCCACTACGTTCCCGGCACGTTCGACGCCGACGCCGTGGAGACGATGTCGTTCGTCCCGACCGCCGTCGCCTATCGGTACGCGCGGCGACTCCACGACCGCTACGAGGAACGATCCGTCCGGATCGCCGACCCGGGCCAGTGGGACGAGCGGTTCGTCCGCGACAACCTCCGCGTCGACGGCGACTTCGTGGTCGGGCCGTCGAGCGGCGCGTGCGTCGCCAGGGTCCACCGCCTGTCGGACCTGGGCGTGGTCGGCGCCGGCGACGTGGTCGTGGTCCCGCTCCCGGACCGCGGCGACCGGTACCCGGAGCGGGATCTGACGGTCCGGTCGACGGCAGCGTCGATGGCCTCGACCTCCTCCGCGCCGAAGGCCATCGGGCGCTCGGTCGGATCGGCGACGGACAGCACGTAGACCGTATCGTCGATGCCGTCCGCGAGCGAGACGGCGTGGTCGACGGCCCGCGAGGCCGGGTCGCTCCCGTCCGTCGCGACCACGATGTCCTTGTAGTGGTACACGCCACCGGTCTCGGCGCGGCCGACAAAGAACGTGCACGCTAATCGCGGTCGGGCCGCCCGCGTCGCCGAGCCGTTCCCCCGGTGAGGGTTCCCGCTTTTGTCGCTCTGGCGCCGGGGTCCCGATATGCGGATGTTCCAGACCTGGCGCGACTACGCCGCGCAGGTCGTTCTGGTCCGGGACCTTCCGGTCCTGACGCCGCTGGTCCGGCGACGGCTCGTGACGATGCACACCGAGACGTACCGCGAGTTCTCGGAGCGCGACGCGGCGGCGCGGGAGCCCCACCTGCGCGCGCTGTTCGACGCCGCCGTCGACGCCTACGTCCGCGCCTCGAAGGAGGGCTATCCGGAGATTCACGCCCGCGAGATCGCCCACGTCATGGGGACCTGGGCCTTCCTCCGGCAGGGGTGGGGCGAACTCGTCGAGTTCCCGCCGCGCGAGGCGGAGGCCTACTACCGGCGGTACAGCGAGTTCTACGACCGACACGGCTGTGCGCCGGCGGACCCGCTCGGGGAGTTCGCGCCGCCGGGCGGGCTCCCGCCGGCCCCGTCGACGCCCGAGCGGATGCAGGGCGAGTACCCGCTGGCCGAACCCGGCCTGGCCGACGAGGTGTACGCCGTCGCGGACGACCTCGACGTCCGACTCCCCGACGGGACGGCCGAGAAGGGGGCGGTCGACGCGACGGCCGGGGACGACCGGGGGTGACGTCGGCCATCGTGTCGAGGCGCTACGGCGGATACAGGAACAGCACGGCGCCGACCATCGCGTACGCGAACGCCGAGGCGCCTCCGAGCGCCAGCGGAAACGCTATCCGTGTACTCAGACCGACCGCCGTCGCCGCGACGTAGATGACGGGAATCGCGACAAGTACGCCGTCGTGTCTGTCCGGCGCCGATCGTCCGCGACCCGTTTCGAGCAGGTGCTCCGTCGGCGAATCGTCTCCCATCATTCCCGGAACGGGGGGGGGTGTGACGCGGAAAGGGGTGACACCTAGGTGGTTCGTTCGCGTCCGGCCCACGCGGGCGCTCTCGGGGTTAGGGGCGAGGTTTTTCCGCCCGTCGGACCGTAGGCCGCGCATGTTCCAGGACCGCACGGACGCGGGAGAGCGACTCGCCGACCTGCTCGAGCGGCGCGACGTCGACGCCGACCTCGTCCTCGGCATCCCGCGGGGCGCCCTCCCGGTTGCGCGGCCGGTCGCCGACCGGCTGGACGCGCCGCTCGACATCGTCTCGGCCAAGAAGATGGGGTTGCCCGGGAACCCCGAGTTCGCCATCGGCGCCGCCGCGAGCGACGGGAGCGTCTGGCTCAACGACGAGGTCGTCGAGCGCCACGACATCGACGAGGACTACATCGAGGCGGAACGCGAGCGGGCGGTCGAGACCGCGCGCGAGAAGATCGAGAAGTACCGCGGCGACCGCCCGGAGCCCGACATGGCGGGCAAGACCGTCGTCGTCGTCGACGACGGCGTCGCCACGGGCGCGACGGCCAGGGCCTGCCTCCGCCGGGTCAGGAACGCCGACGCCGGGCGGGTCCTCCTCGCCGTCCCGGTCGGCCCGCCGGAGTCGCTGTCGGCGCTTGAGTCGGAGGCCGACCAGGTCTTCGCCGTCGAGACGCCCGCCACCTTCGGCGCCGTGGGCGCGTTCTACCGCGACTTCGGGCAGGTAACCGACGAGGAGGCCATGGAGTACCTGGGCTGGACCGTGCAGCAGTAGGGCGGGCCGAAGCGGGCGGGCAGCCCGCGGTCCCCGCCGGTTTGGTGGGGGTCCTTTGGGGGTGCACCGCCGTTTCATCCACGGACGTCCCATGACACGCCCTTCCGACTCGCCCGACGACTCGGAGAACCGGAGCCGCGACGAATCCCCGCCGTCCGATCGGCGACGCCGGCGGTCCGCCGAGGCATCCGACCGCGACCGGGGATCGACGCGCCGTGCCCGGGGCGAGCGGTCGCCGGAGTGGCCGTTCGCGCCGGCCGAGGAGGGGGCCCGACGATACCCGTCCGAGAGCACCCAGGAACGACTCCCCGCGGCGCGCCGCGTGCGCGGCGAGCGGTCGCCGGAGTGGCCATTCGCGCCCCCCGAGGGCCGGCCGGAGGGCTCGACGCCAGAGCGGTCCGGGGAGCGGCCCCCGCAGTGGGGGCTCCACGCCCGCCCCGACGTCGACGTGGCCGAACACCCGGACGAGGTGCACGTGTGGTGTGATCTGCCGGGCTGTGAGGAGGACACCATCGAACTCTCGGGCGACGAGTGGACGCTCTACGTGAGCGCCGAGCGCTCCGAGGAGTACTGGGAGGAGGGTGGCATCCAGCGACGCGAGCGCTCCCAGCACGCCGAGCGCTCCATCAGCCTCCCCGCCCGGAGCGACGTCGACAGCGCCGAGGCGACGTTCGAGGACGGCGTCCTCTACGTCCGCGCGCCGAAACACGAGTCCGACCGCACCCGAACAATCGGGTTCCAGTGACCGGCGATGACGGCCCGGCGGGACCGGCACAGGGGCGCCCGTGCGCCGCCCGCCAGCCAGCCGTCTGACGGGTGTTTTTGGTTCGGACCTGCGTCGAACCCCGTGCCCGTCATCGGGCAACGGTCCACTCCCGCCGCTCGATCCATCGGGTGGCGGTACGCGGAGGCCCCGGCCGCTCCTGCGATTCCCCCGGGTCCTCACGAGGTCCGCCGTATTTCTCCCGGCATCGGGGCTGCCGGGCGCACCACCCGCCACGCGGCGGCTCGACGTGACGTCGCGGTGTCGGCGGTCGTGACCGGAACCGCTACCCCTTAGCCCCGCCGGTGCCGATGGGGGCGGGTGGACGGGATCCGTGCGACGCTCGCCCGGCTGAACGGCCCGTTCGCGGATCGGGGGCGACTGGTCGGCGCCGTGGCGGCCGGGTGGCTCGCAGTGCTGGGAATGCGGTACGTCCTCCCCGCCCTGCTCCCGCAGGTCCGGACGGCGTTCGACCTGGGAAACACCGGCGCGGGGGCGGTGGTGACCGTCGTCTGGCTGACCTACGGGGTGATGCAGTTCCCGGCCGGGGCGCTCGTCGACCGGCTCGGCGAGCGGCGGCTGCTCGCCGGGAGCACGCTGGCCGCGGCGGCGGGCGTCGGCGGCATCGCCGTCGCCCCGTCGCTCCCGCCGTTCGTCCTCGCGTGTGCGGTCTTCGGGTTCGGAACCGGGCTTTTCGGGCCGCCCCGCGCGACGGTCCTCTCGCGGGCGTTCGGCGAGAACGACGGCGCCGCCTTCGGGGTCGTGCTCGGTGCCGGGAGCGTCGGGGCCGCGCTCCTGCCCGCCGGCGCGACGTTCGTGGCCGCGCGGGCGGGCTGGCGGGTCGCGTTCGCGCTCGCGGTGCCCGCGTACCTCCTGCTCGGCCTCGCGCTCCGGCGCTCGGTCCCGCCGCGCGAGCGGGCCGGCGGCAGGCGGACGCTCCGGGCGGACGCGGGGCGCGTCGCGACGCAGGTTCGGCGACCCCCCGTGGTCGTCGCGGTCCTCGGTATCGGGCTGATGCTGTTCGTCTTCCAGGGGCTCTCGGCGTTCCTCCCGACCTACCTCGTGGGCGTCAAGGGCCTCGCGTCGACGACCGCCGGGTCGCTGTTCGCACTCCTCTTTCTCGTCGGCGCGGCCGCCCAGTCGGTCGCCGGACGGCTCGCCGACCGCGCCGGCCACGGGCGGGTGCTGGTCGGCACGACGGCGGCGAGCGTCCTCCCCCTCGTCGCCCTCCCGTTCGTCGAGGGAGTCGCGGCGCTGGCGCTCGTCTCCGCCGCGATGGGGGTCCGTCTCGCGGTCGCTCCGGTCTCGAACGCCTACATCGTCGCCGTTCTCGCCGACGAGGTGGAGGGGACCGCCTGGGGACTGCTCCGAACCGGCTTCTTCGTCGTCGGATCGACCGGCTCGGTCGCCGTCGGCTATCTCGCCGACAGGGGCCTCTTCGACGCCGCCTTCCTCGGCCTCGCGGGCCTGACGGTCGTCGCCGCGCTGTGTTACGCCCGTCTGCCCGAGCGCGACGCCGCGTAGGCCGCCGTCGCGCCGACCGCTCTCAGTCCCGCCGGAGCACGCCCCCGTCGTCCTCGACCAGGCCGCGCTCCACCGCGAAGTCGACGAGCCGGTCGCTCTCGTCCCGGGTCAGGTCGTAGGCGCTTGACATCACGTCCACCAGGTCCGACCGGGGCATCGGGAACTCCCGGTTCTGGAGCAGGCGCAGCGCCTGCCGGTACTGGCTCGTGCCGCTGTTGCCAAGCCCCCGGAGCGACCCTGACGAGTCGCCGGTCGACTCGTCGGCCCCCTCGTCCCCGGACTCGTCGCTCTCACCCTCCGCGTCGGCGACCGGTTCGTCCCCGTCGACCGTGGTCGCGTCCGCGTCGTCGGTCGCCTCGGCGTCCGCCCCCGATGCGGGCGGCGAATCGGGCACGACGTCGACGTCGGTGTCCGGACCGGCGCCGTCCGCGTCGCCCCCGGCGTCGGCGTCCCCGGTCGCATTCCGTTCCTCCGGCCCGGCGTCGGAACTCCCGTCGCCCGCCCCGCCGCCCGTGTCGGCGTCCCCGAACGTGATCTCGGCCGAGAAGCCGTCCGCGTCGGGCGCCGGCCCGGCATCGGCCGCCTGGTCGGCGTCCGCCGCCGATGGCTCGACGACGGTGGGGTCCTCGTCGACGGCCGCGAGGACGCCGTCGAGGACGCGCTCCAGCTTCGCGTGACAGTCGGGACACAGGACGACGCGTTCGGGGTCACCGTGGCCGTCCTCGGGGGTGACGCGGTCGGGGACCACCGGATACGTGTCGAGGCCGCCGCCGGGCGACCCACAGAAGTAGCAGGCCCGTAGCACCATGCCGGGGCCACGCGGAGACCGCCCCTAAGGGTTTCGTCGGGACGACCGGGCGACGCGTCGACGGTCGCCAGGGAACGCAACGCGTCGACGGTCGCCAGGGAACGCAACGCGTCGACGGTCGCCAGGGAACGCAACGCGTCGACGGCCAGCGAGGGCGATCGGCCGGTGCCCGAGCGCTCTATCTGCCCCGGGCGTCGTGTCACCGACGGGCCCGGGGGCGTAAGATTTGTAACCCCCCACCGCCCAGATTCGGGTGGCTTCGTCGAACCACGCGAAGCCAGGCAGTCCACCGGACGCACGTACCCCCCACGACGTGCCACGCATCACTGCCGAGACACCCCCCAAGCTCTCGCCGGTGGACCGCCACGTCCCGGACACGATTCTCGTGTCCGGGACCGTTCTCACTCCGCCAGACGCGGGTCCGTTCGACGGATGCGAACGGTCGCGCCCCGCTCGCCGTCGAAGGAGACGCCCGCCGACCCGCTCGGCCGTCCTGCTCG
>JBDGQA010000042.1:0-20965 GCA_042219325.1 Haloferacaceae archaeon
CCGAACCTCACCAGCAGCTTCCACCCCATCGGCAACGTCTGGAAGGAGTGCTGGGTCGAGGGGGCACTCAGCAGCGAGCCGGAGCGCAACGTCCAGACCAAGCCCGTGGCGCCGGGGAGCTGTGCCGTCACGACGATGGAGTTCCCCGTCCCGGGCCCGGTCAAGCTCGTCGATCACGCCCTCTCGCGGGTCGCCCGCCGCGGCTGCATGGCGGTCGTCGCCGCGGAGGGGGCGGAGAACCCGGACGTGTTCGACCCCGAACCGGAGGCCTGACCCGCCGTCGGGGGCCGCGAGGTCCCCGTTACACGAACGTATTCGGGTGAACGGCTACCCGGCGACGCGCCCGAGCGTCGTCCGATGACGGCCACCGACTTCGCGACGGAACGCGGCTACGACGACGGCGCGTTCCGGACACACGTTCTCGCCCGCACCGAGCGCCAGCAGGTCGTGCTCGGCTACTTCGAACCCGACCAGTTCATCCCGGTCCACGCCCCCGACAGCGACCTCGCCGTGGCCGTCCACCGCGGCGAGGGCGTCGTCGTGGAGGGGGAGGCGGAACACCCGGTCGACCCCGGGAGCGTCGTCGCCGTCGAGGCCGGCGTCGAGCGGGGAATCCGGGCGGAGACGCGGCTGGAGGCGACGCTCGTCACGTCGCCGCCGCCGACCGACGCCGAGCACGAACCGGTCCGCGAGGGGCTGAAACGGAGGGTCTTCAGACCCGAGTGACCCGGTGGGTCGGTAGCGGCACGCGCATTCCGGACCCGCGTCGGACGGACGCGTCCCGAACTGGTTCGCCCATCCTGAAAAGGAAACGTACATGTTCGGGACGGAGGACCTCCGAACGGAGGCTGAAGGGACGACCATGCCGACCGCCGAACTGGAGATAACGCTGCCGGAGAGCGTCTGGATCCGCACCGTCTCCGTCGCGAACCCGGACGCGAGGTTCACCGTGCTCGCCGCGCTCGGCGGCGACGACGAGGGCGTCGGCCTGCTGGAAATAGCGGCCGACGACCCCGAGGACGTCCTCGCCGACATCGAGGCCGCGGCGGGGATCACGGCGCTCGAACCGATCCGGGTGGCCGGCTCGGAGGCGCTGGTCCAGTTCCAGACCTCGGAGCCGCTCTTGCTCACGGTCGTCCACAGTTCGGGCATCCCGCTCGAACCGCCCGTGACCATCGTCGACGGGGCGGCGTCGCTCGAAGTGACCGCGCCACGCGACCGGCTCTCGACGCTCGCCGACCAGCTCGACGCCGTCGGGATGCCGTTCGAGGTGAAGTACGTCCGCCAGACGGTCGACCCCGGGGAACTGCTCACGGAGGGCCAGCGGGAGATCCTCACGCGTGCCGTCGACCTCGGTTATTACGACACGCCCCGGGAGTGCACCCTCACCGAACTCGCGGACGCGCTCGGGGTCGCGAAGTCGACCGCGAGCGAGCGGCTCCACCGGGCCGAGGAGAAGGCCATCAAGACGTTCGTCGCCGAGACCCTCGACCTGGACCGGGAACCGCCGAAAATCGGGTGACGAAAGCGCTCCGCCTAGTCGGCCGGTTCGGCCGTGGCGGGCCCCTCGATGTCGCGGTCGGCGGCCTCGCCGGGCACGTCGTAGGGGTAGGCGCCGGTGACACAGCCCAGACAGAGGTCCGCGCGGTGCTCGCCGAGCGCCTCGGCGACGGCGTCGACGGAGAGATACGAGAGGCTGTCGGCGTTCACCACCTCGTTGACCTCCTCGACCGAGCGGTCGGCCGCGAGCAGCTCCTCGCGGGAGGCCATGTCGATGCCCATGTAGCAGGGGGCGACGATGGGCGGGGCGCCGATGCGGACGTGGACCTCCTCGGCGCCGGCCTCGCGGATGAGGTCGACTAGCTGGGTCGAGGTGGTCCCCCGGACGATGCTGTCGTCGATGAGCGTCACCCGGCGCCCCTCCACCGTCGAGCGGATGGGGTTGAGCTTGAGCCGGACGGCCCGCTCGCGTTCGTCCTGGGTGGGCATGATGAACGTGCGGCCGACGTACCGGTTCTTCATCAGGCCCTCGGCGAAGGAGACGTCGGCCCCGTCGGCGGCGGCGGCCTCGGCGTACCCCGACGCGAACGCGCGGCCCGAGTCGGGCACGGGCATCACCACGTCCGTCTCGACGCCGCTCTCCGACCAGAGGGCGCGCCCGAGGTCCCGCCGGACGTCGTAGACGAGGCTCCCGTCGATGACCGAGTCCGGCCGGGCGAAGTAGACCTGTTCGAAAAAGCAGTGCGCCGAGCGGTCGCGCTCGACGAGCTGGTAACTGTCGTACCCGGTGCCGTCCGGGTTGAGCACCACGAGTTCGCCGGGGCGGACGTCCCGAACCAGGTCGCCGTCGAGCGTGTCGATAGCCGCGGACTCGGAGGCGAGGACGTAGCCGTCCTCGAGTTCGCCGATACAGAGCGGGCGGTTGCCGAGCGGGTCGCGCACGCCGAACACCGTGTCGTCGTGCATCACGGTCAGGGAGTAGGAGCCGTGGATGCGCTCCATGGTCCGCTTGACCGCGCGCACGAGGTCGGCCTCCAGCAGGTTGCGCGCCAGGTCGTGGGCGATGACCTCCGTGTCGCCGTCCGAGGTGAAGGCGTGGCCGCTCTCGGCCAGTTCCGCCCGGACCGCCTCGGTGTTGACGAGGTTGCCGTTGTGCGAGAGGCCGAGCGACCCCGACTTGAACGAGACGGCGAAGGGCTGGGCACAGGAGGCGTCAACCTTGCCGGACGTCGGGTAGCGCACGTGGCCGATGCCCGCCGAGCCGCGCAGGCCGTCGATGTCGTCCTCGTCGAACGCGTCGCCGACCAGCCCCATCTCGACGTGGCTGTGCTGCTGGAAGCCGTCGTGCGTGACGATGCCGGCCGACTCCTGCCCGCGGTGCTGGAGCGCGTAGAGCGCGTAGTACAGCGGCCGGGCAGCGGCGCGGTCCGCAAGAGAGACGCCCGCGACGCCGCACTTCTCCGTCAGCCCCGTTCCGGGGTCGGCTGCCATGGTTTCAGGTTCGGAGATGCGTCCTCAAAAACCCTCGCTATCTGCACGGAATCACGGCGGTGCTCGGGAATCGAAGGTCGCGAACTCGACGCACGAATCGCGGATTGCGCCGCGAGCGGGTGGCGGTGGCCGAGAGACGGCGTAGTCGGTCGTCGGTGGCGGACGGAGGGAGACGGGGGCGTACTGGAGTGGGTTGTCGGACGCGGGACGGGGGCGTACTGGAGCGGGCGGACGGAGGAAAACGGACGGGCGGCGTGCGCGAACGGGAAAACGGCCCGAATATCCTACTCGTCGGCCTTCGACTGCCACTCGTAGTCCCGCCGCTTGGCGGTCTTTCCGAAGCCACACGAGGAACAGACCTTCTTCTTGACGTGGTAGGACTTCTCACCGCACCGTCGGCATTTGACGTGCGTGGTCGTGTTCTTCTTGCCCTGGCTCGGCGTTCCGGCCCCAGTCATGTCTCGATCGTGACGAGGTTGTCGCCGCGTATAACCGTTGTGTCTCCGACCGCCCGCACGTCGTCGGCCGGGGTGGGCCCGTCGTCGGTTCCGTCCGCCTCGATCGGGTCGAGGACGACGTTCATGTGCTGGTCGTAGCCCGCGAGCGCACCGTGGAACGCGCGGCCGTCCTTGAGGTGGACGGTGACGGGGCTGTCGAGCGCGTCCTCGAGCACGTCGAGGGGACGTCCGCTCATGCCCACAGGGGACTGGGCACGCGGGTTAAACGTACCGGAGCGGCGGCGACCGACGACCCGCGTAACTTTTACCACTCCGGCCGCTACGTCGGGGCACCGAGACGCCCGCGGGTAACGTGTGGCGACACACGAGCGGGGACGCAAACTGACGCGGACGCCGGGCCAGCGAGGCCCCACGGGACGCGGATTTCGGACCCCCTGCCACGCGACGTGGCGTTTCACGCAACCATGGAAATAGAGATTGCGACAATCGGCGGTTACGAGGAGGTCGGACGGCAGATGACTGCCGTCCGCGCCGGCGACGACGTCGTGGTGTTCGACATGGGCCTCAACCTCTCGCAGGTCCTCATCCACGACAACGTCGAGACCGAACAGATGCACAGCCTCGACCTGATCGACATGGGCGCCATCCCGGACGACCGGGTGATGTCCGACCTCGAGGGCGACGTGCAGGCCATCGTGCCGACCCACGGCCACCTCGACCACATCGGCGCCCTGTCGAAGCTGGCCCACCGGTACGACGCGCCCATCGTGGCGACGCCGTTCACCATCGAACTGGTCAAACAGCAGGTCAAAGACGAGAGCAAGTTCGAGGTCGGCAACGACCTGGAGAAGATGGAGGCCGGCGGCCGGCGACAGATCGGCGAGCGCTGCTCGCTGGAGTTCGTCAACGTCACCCACTCCATCATCGACGCGATCAACCCCGTCCTCCACACGCCGGAGGGGGCGATCGTCTACGGCCTCGACAAGCGGGTCGACCACACGCCGGTCATCGGCGACCCCATCGACATGGACCGGTTCCGCGAGATCGGCCGCGAGGGCGAGGGCGTCCTCTGTTACATCGAGGACTGCACCAACGCGGGCAAGAAGGGCCGGACCCCGAGCGAATCGGTCGCCCGCCGGCACCTCAAGGACGTGATGTACAGCATGGAGGACTACGACGGCGGCATCGTCGCCACCACCTTCTCCTCGCACATCGCCCGGGTGAAGTCGCTAGTGGAGTTCGCCGACGACATCGGCCGCCAGCCCGTCCTGCTCGGCCGGTCGATGGAGAAGTACTCCGGCACCGCCGAGCGCCTCGACTTCGTCGAGTTCCCCGAGGACCTCGGGATGTACGGCCACCGCAAGAGCGTCGACCGGACGTTCAAGCGCATCATGAAGGAGGGGAAGGGCAACTACCTGCCCATCGTCACCGGCCACCAGGGCGAGCCCCGCGCGATGCTCACCCGGATGGGCCGCGGCGAGACGCCCTACGAACTGGAGGACGGCGACAAGGTCCTCTTCTCGGCCCGCATCATCCCGGAGCCGACCAACGAGGGCCAGCGCTACCAGTCCGAGCGCCTGCTGAAGATGCAGGGCGCCCGCATCTACGACGAGATTCACGTCTCCGGCCACCTCCGCGAGGAGGGCCACTACCAGATGCTCGACGCGCTCCAGCCCCAGCACGTCATCCCCGCCCACCAGGACCTGCAGGGGTTCTCGCCGTACGTCGACCTCTGTGAGTCACAGGGGTACGCGCTCGGTCGCGACCTCCACGTGACGCGGAACGGCAACATGATCCAGCTGGTATAATGCCGTCCGACGCGACGGAACAGCGGGTGCTCGCCGCGGTACGCGAGCGCCGGGAACGCGTCAACGCCGACCTCGACGACTACCTGCCGGCAGACGACCCCGAGCGGCTCTGGGAGGCCTCCCGGTACCTCCTGAAGGCCGGCGGCAAGCGCCTCCGGCCGACGGTCCTCCTGCTCGCGGCCGAGGCCGTCGCGGACGTGGAGCCGCTTTCGACGGACTACCACGCGTTTCCCGCCCGCGACGGCCGCGCCGTGGACGTGATGGCCGCCGCGGTCAGCATCGAGGTCATCCAATCCTTCACCCTCATCCACGACGACATCATGGACGAGGACGACCTCCGTCGCGGCGTCCCGGCGGTCCACCGGGAGTACGACCTCTCGACGGCCATCCTCGCCGGGGACACGCTGTTCTCGACGGCGTTCGAGCTCATGCTCGACACCGGCGCGGCCCCGGAGAACGCCCTGGAGACGGTGCGGACCCTCGCGGAGACCTGTACCCGCATCTGCGAAGGACAGTCCCTCGACGTCGAGTTCGAGCGCCGGAGCGAGATCAGCACCGAGGAGTACCTGGACATGGTCGAGCGGAAGACCGCGACGCTGTACGGCGCGGCCGCCGCGACCCCCGCGTACCTGCTCGACGCCGACGAGGAGACGGTCGACGCCCTCTACCGCTACGGCATCGACGCGGGACGGGCCTTCCAGATCCAGGACGACGTGCTCGACCTGACGGTGCCGAGCGAACGGCTGGGCAAGCAGCGCGGCTCCGACCTCGTCGAGGACAAGGAGACGCTCATCACCCTCCACGCCCGGGAGCAGGGGGTCGACGTGGAGGGCCTGCTCTCGGCGACCGACATCGAATCGGTCACCGAGAGCGAGGTCGAGGACGCGGTGGCCGAACTGCGCGCCGCGGGGAGCATCGACCACGCCCGCGAGACCGCACAGGACCTCGTCGCGCGGAGCAAGGACCACCTCGCGGTCCTGCCCGACAACGAGGCCCGGGCGCGCCTGGCCGACATCGCCGACTACCTGATCAGCCGGGGCTACTGATCGGAGGGCGGGCGCGCCGCCGGAAACCCACGACCGTTTTCCTTCCCCGGCGGGTAGCCGACGACGAGATGGAAGCGGAGCTTCGCGAGCGCGTCGAGCGCGCGGCCGAGCGGCACGCGCTCTACAACGCGCTCAAACACGACGACGAGGCCGACGTGGGGGCGGTGCTGGGCCCGCTGATGGGCGAGAACCCCGACTTCCGGGCCCACGGCGACGAGGTGCCGGGGGTCGTCGCCGGGGTGGTCGCCGAGGTGAACGACCTCCCGCCCTCCGAGCGACGGGAGCGGCTGGCCGACCTCGACCCCGACCTGCTGGCCGAACTCGAAGCCGAGGACGAGAGCGAGGAGGGGCCGCCGCTGCCGGACCTGCCCGACGCCGAGTCCGGTGAGGTCGTGATGCGCGCGGCGCCGAACCCGAACGGCCCGTGGCACCTGGGCCACGCCCGGATGCCGGCGGTGATCGGCACCTACCGGGACCTGTACGACGGCCGGTTCATCTGCCGGTTCGACGACACCGATCCCGAGACCAAGCGGCCGGACCTCGACGCCTACGACGCCATCCTCGACGACCTCTCGTACCTCGGGTTCGAACCCGACGAGGTGGTCCTGGCGAGCGACCGGCTGGAGACCTACTACGACCACGCCCGGCAGTTGATCGACGCGGGCGGCGCCTACACCTGCTCCTGCCCGGCCGAGGAGTTCTCGGAGCTGAAGAACTCGGGCGAGGCCTGCCCCCACCGCGACACGGACGTCGAGCGGATCCACGAGGAGTTCGAGGCGATGGTCGCCGGCGAGTACGGCGCCGGCGAGATGGTACTCCGGGTGCGGACCGACATCGAGCATCCGAACCCCGCGCTCCGGGACTGGGTGGCCCTCCGGATGATCGACCGGCCCCACCCGCGCCCGGAAGCGGCCGACTACCGCTGCTGGCCGATGCTCGACTTCCAGTCCGGCATCGACGACCACCTCACCGGCGTCACGCACATCATCCGCGGTATCGACCTGCAGGACTCCGCGAAGCGCCAGCAGTTCGTCTACGACTACTTCGGCTGGGAGTACCCCGAGGTGCTCCACTGGGGCCACGTGCAGGTCGACGCGTACGACGTGGACCTCTCGACCTCGACGATCAAGCGCCTGATCGACGAGGGGGAACTCGACGGCTGGGACGACCCCCGGGCGCCGACGCTCGCCGCCCTCCGCCGGCGGGGGATCAGGGGCGAGGCGGTCGTCGAGGCCATGGTCGAACTCGGCACCTCCACCTCGAACGTCGACCTCTCGATGTCGAGCATCTACTCGGCCAACCGCGACCTGGTCGACGACGGGGCCGACCGGTACTTCCTCGTCCGCGACGGCGAGCGGTTCCCGGTCACAGGGGGGCCGGACGCGGGCGAACCGCCGCGGCACCCGGACCACGAGGAGCGCGGCCGGCGGACGGTGCCGGTCGAGGACGCGGTCCTGCTCGAACCGGAAGACGTCCCCGAGGAGGGGGATCGGACGTGGCTGAAGGGCTACGGGTGCGTGCGCCGCGACGGCGACGAACTCGCGTGGACGGGCGACGACATCGACGCCGTCCGCGAGGAGGGCGTGCCGGTCGTCCACTGGGTGCCCGCGGACGCGAGCCTCCCGACCCGGATGCGGACGCCCGACGGCGACGTGCGCGGCCGCGCCGAACCCGTGTTCGCGGACGCGGCCGTCGACGAGGTGGTCCAGTTCGAGCGGGTCGGTTTCGTCCGCGTCGACGAGGCCGGCGAGGAACCCGTCGTCTACTACGCACACCCCTGACCGCCGTCGGTCCCGGCGCGAGTCGGTCGTGCGGTCAGGCGAGGTCGATGTGGGCGGTGCCGGTTCGACGGATCACCGCGGGTCCTCCGGTGCGAGCCGGTCGTCGGACGAGAGCGTGGCCGTCGCCGGCGGCGTCAGCGAGGCGAGTTCGTGGAGCGTTCGGTCCGAACGAAAGGCGAGGACGAGTTCGTCGACCTCCGTCGACTCGCCGAGTTCCAGGCGAACGTGTGGTGAGGATGAGCCGGGTGTCATGTGGATCGAATGCTCCGCAGTCGTCCGTGGCGGAGGGAGAATGGAAAGAGTGGTATGCGGGATGGCAGAAGGTAGTGACAGGTGCGAATGACCCGCTCGGACATCGTCGTGGTCGCGGGCGTCGGCGAGGGCGTCACGGAACTCGGGGCCTTCGATGACGCCCTCGCCGCCGCCGGCCTCCACAACTACAACCTCGTCACCCTCTCGTCGGTGCTCCCGCCCGGCGCGTCGGTCGTGGTCCGGGAGCGGTTCCCCGAGGAGCGCGGCCTGACGGTCGGCGACCCGGTCGCCGTGGTGCTCGCGCACGGGTCCGCTGGCGAGGGCAGGGAGACGGTCGCCGCGGGACTCGGATGGGCGACGGCGGCGGAGGGCGGGGTGTTCTTCGAGGCGACCGGCGCGACCGAATCGGAGTGCCGGGCGAAGGTCGAGGCCGAACTGGAGGGCGCCCGCGGGCGCCGGGACTGGGACTGGCAGGACGGCGGCGTCCACACGGCGGCTCACGGCGCCGACGGGCCGGCGGCCGCCGTCGTCGCCGCAGTGTACGGCCGGCTGGAACTGCACGACCTGGCGCCGTCGTCCCCGGACGGGTAGGACGACGTGCCGCGGGCGGGACGGCGATTCGTGTCCGCCGCCCCCGAAGTCGGGGCATGCTCCACGCCGAGGGACCGCTGTGTTCGGTCGACGTCGGCGCCCGCGTCGTCGACCTGGAGCGCCACGTCAAAACCGGCGCGGGTTCGACCGCGCGGACGACACCCTGCCGTACGACCTGCCCGCGTTCGACGAGCACCTCGACCGCTACTACGAGGAGCGCGGCTGGACCCGGGAAGGGGTCGTCCCGGAACCCCCGGCCGACGCGGCGGTCGTCGAGGGAGACGATCGGAGCCGATCGGAACCGTCAGGAGGTTTATCCGCCCGGGCCACGACGCCCATCCATGGCGATCGATCCGAACTTCGAGGAGAGCCGCGGGCGCGTCGACGAGCACGAGGGCCACGACGTCTGGGGGCCGGTCGACGAACCCGAGAAGCTCGGTATCCACGGCACCCACGTCGCCGTCGACTTCGACATCTGCATCGCGGACGGCGACTGCGTGGAGAGCTGTCCGGTCGACGTCTTCGAGTGGGTCGACACGCCCGACCACCCCGAGAGCGAGAGGAAGGCCGACCCGGCCGACGAGAACCAGTGCATCGACTGCATGCTCTGTGTCGACGTCTGTCCCGTCGACGCCATCGACGTGGACGGCGGCCGTCCGAACCGGGTCTAGGTCGGACCGGCGCCGTCGCCGTCGTTCTTGCCCGCGTCGCCACCGTCGTTTTTACCATCGCCGGCGCTTTCATTGCCGTTCTCGCCGTCCGCGTACCGCTCGCGCTCCGCCCGCGCGGCCGCCCCACCGTAGGCTGCCACGAGCGGCTTGCACGCCTCGCCGAGCGCGCGCATCGCCGCCCGCCGGGAGACGAAGTCCAGTTCGTCGGCGACCCGCTCGAACGGGTGGCCCTGGAGCACCTTCCGGACGAGAAGGCGCCCGGCCGTCCGGCCGAGGCCGTCGAGGTCCTCGACCAGTCCCGCGACGGCGAGGCGGCCGACCGCACCCGGGGCGGTGACGTACAGCCCTGGGCCGTACGCCGCCGCGGCGACGACCCGCCACTCGTGGTCGTCCAGCGAGGGGTCGACTGGCGCGTCGGTCGCGCGGAGCGCCCCCCGGGCAACGTCGGGATCACAGTCCCGGAGCGGATCGGCGAGGACGCCGGCCGCGCGGTCGCGGAACCAGCGGGCGTGGCGGTCGCGGAGCGCCCGCCCGGCGTCGCTCGTCGGGCGGAGCATCACCGCCGAGTACTCGCCGCTGCGCTCGTTGCGCGTCGTCGAGAGGTGGACGGTCCCGTAGCCGTTCTCGTGCCAGAAGTCGAGCAGGCGCGGCGTGGCGCCGAAGCCGACGCCGAGCCAGTCGACACCGCTCCCGTCGCCGTCCGCGTCCCGGACCCCGCGGGCGAGTTCGTCGAGCAGTCGCGAGCCGAGGCCGCGGGATCGGACCGCCCCGTGGGTGGCGATCCGAAGTACCCGGTCCCCGACGGGGACGCCAGCGCCCTCGTCGCGCAACTGGCTCGTCAGCACGTCCGGAATCATGTGGCCCCGGATTCGCTCGCCCTCGTAGACGGCCCGCCGGCGGTCGGCGTCCAGGCCGCCCTCGCGGGCCAGCAGGGCGACGGAGACGACGTGTCCCTCGTGGATCAGGGCCCGGACCCGGACGTTCGGCGCGTCGAGCAGGCGCGCGAGGTCGTCGGGTTCGGTCCGGTAGTGGGCCAGCGCGAGCAGGCCGAACGCCTCGCGCAGACGGTGCTCGTCGTCCAGCAGGTCGTCGGGGTCGAGCGCCGCGAACGAGGCCGTTTCCGGCGCCGCCCCGGCCACCGCCGGCTCGACGGCCGGCCGGGCGTCGAGCAGGAGCGCGCGGAACGACCACGCTTCGACCGGGTCGTCGCGCGCGTACCGGATCGGTTCGTCGAGAGTGACGTCGGTGACGGCGAAGTCGCTCGCCGCGAGGCGGTCGCGAAAGCGGACGGCGAACCCGCGTCCGGCCCCCTCGTAGCCGTGGACGGTCGTGACGAAGGCGATGGCGGGCGCGTCGAGCAGCGCCGACAGGCGGCGGACCGGAATCCCGGCCGCCTCGTCGACGATGACGGCGTCGGCGTCACCGGTCCGCTCGGCGGCGGCCGGCGGGGGCGCGAACCACACCCGCCCGCCCGCCGCCGTCCGCAGGTCCCGGTCGTCGCTCGCGTCGGCGTCGAGCGCGTTCATCCCGTCGAGGAGGGCGCGGGCGCGGACGAACACCTCGCCCGCCCCGCGCTCGTCGGGAGCGGTGACGAGCACCGACCGGCCCGCGGCGGCCAGCGCGCCCGCGGCCAGGCCGGCGGCCGCGGACTTGCCCCGCCCCCGGTCGGCCGAGACGACGACCGCCTCGTCGGGGTCGTACAGGTGCTCGAGCGCCCGGACGGCCCGGGCCTGGTCGGCGGTCAGGCAGGCCTCGTAGGCGGCCGCCGGGAAGCGCGTGTCGGCGGGGACGCCGGGCCGCTCCCGGGCCGGTCGTTCGACGTCGTCGGTCCGGCCGTCGCGGACCAGCCGTCCGGCGTCGACGTCGACGATCGAGATGCCGGGATGGACCCGGAGGGTGTCGACCAGGCGGCGGCGGAACCGGCCGCCCGCGTCGTCGGCGTCGAACGGCGGGACCGCGAGGCCCTCGTCGAAGTCCGTCGTCATCTCGGGCCACCGGTCGAGCGGGGGGACGACGAGGACGAGGAGGCCGCCGCCGTCGACGGCGCCGACGACGCGGCCGAGGACGTTGGGCGCGAAGCCGGCGTGACAGTCGAGGACGACCGCCTCGCGGGTGGTCCCGAGGAGGTCGTCGCTCCGGGGCGGCGGGAGGCGCTCGGCGGCGCCGAAGCCGAGGTCGGCGCAGTCGCTCACCACGGTCGCCGCCAGGCCGGCCGCGGACAGGGCCTCGTCGGCTGCCCGGAGCCCCGCCGTCCGGTCGCCGGTCAGGACGAGCAGACGGCGCTCGTCGGCGACCCGGGCCTCCGCGCGGAGCGCCCGGGCGTGCGTAGCGAGGTCGACCATACCTCCGGGTCGTGGCCGGAACGTAAGGCGGTTTCCCGTGCGCCGGGCTGGCACGCCCCCGCGGGTTTGGACACGCTTTTATGCGGCGGGAGGCAACTCGCGTTCAACCCCGTCCGGGGTTGATGATGCCGGCCGCCGTCAGGGACACGGCCCGGCGGCCGGCGCGAGCCCACGGGCGGGCGGTGATCCACCATGTCAGTCTACGTCGATTACGAGACGCCGGCGGACCTCGCCGACAGCGCCCTCGAGGCGCTCGAGGTAGCCCGGGACACGGGTACAGTGAAGAAAGGAACGAACGAGACGACGAAGGCGGTCGAGCGCGGCAACGCCGACCTGATCCTCGTCGCCGAGGACGTCTCCCCGGAGGAGATCGTCATGCACCTGCCGGAACTCGCCGACGAGAAGGGCGTTCCGTACGTCTTCGTCGAGACGCAGGACGAACTCGGACGGGCCGCGGGCCTGGAGGTCGGGAGCGCGGCGGCGGCCATCGTCGACGCCGGCGAGGCCGAGGAGACCGTCGAGGACGTCGCAACCAAGGTCGAGGACCTGCGATAGACCGATGTCAGCAGAAGAGGAGAGCGACTCCACTCCCGCCGAGATCATCGAGATCGTCGGCAAGACGGGGATGCACGGCGAGGCGATGCAGGTGAAGTGTCGCATCCAGGAGGGGGGCAATCAGGGCCGCATCATCACCCGGAACGTGCTCGGCCCGGTGCGCGAGGGCGACGTGCTCCAGCTCCGCGAGACGCAACGCGACGCCGACTCCATCGGGGGGCAGTGATGTCCGGGAGTCGACGCTGTGACTACTGCGAGTCGAACATCGAGCCCGGCACGGGCACGATGTTCGTTCGGGTCGACGGCACCGTCATCCACTACTGCTCCTCGAAGTGCGAGAAGAACGCCGACCTGGGTCGCGAGGCGCGCGACCTCGAGTGGACCGGCGAGCGGGGTGGGGGCGACGACGAATGAGCGGCGGGGGGAACGACGGGGGCGCCGAGCGCGAGCGGACGTTCGTGATGGTCAAGCCCGACGGCGTCCAGCGCGGGCTGATCGGCGAAATCGTCTCGCGGTTCGAGGACCGCGGCCTGAAGCTCGTCGGCGCGAAGTTCATGCGGATCGACGAGGCGCTGGCCCACGAGCACTACGCCGAACACGAGGACAAGCCGTTCTTCGAGGGCCTCATCGACTTCATCACCGCCGGGCCCGTGATGGCGATGGTCTGGGAGGGCCAGGACGCGACCCGACAGGTCCGCCGGATGATGGGGGCGACCGATCCCGCCGAGTCCGATCCCGGCACCATCCGAGGCGATTTCGGCCTCGACCTCGGCCGAAACGTCATACACGGCTCCGACCACGAGGACCCCGGCGCCAACCAGCGCGAAATCGACCTCTTCTTCGACGAGGGCGAACTCGTGAACTGGGAGCGCATCGACCAACCCTGGCTGTACGAGTGACGTCGCCGGCGTGGCCGCCGGCAACTGGTTCTCGCCCGTTCGGCAGCGGTGCGGCATTCCCCCACCCGGGAACGGTACGCCGCCCGCCCCCCGCGTCGCGATGGTGAGCCGTCGCCCTCGGCATCCGTCGGGGCGAACGCCGAATCCGCAAAAGATTTATGTTCCTTGCCAACGAATCACAGGGTCCGAGCGAGCGCCCCGGGGACCCACCGGACGATCCGGAGGGGACCGGCCGATTCGCGGCCGGTCTGAACCGGATCAGGGGTAAAACCGAACTCCCCGTAACAGAGGAACAAGGTGAACGCCCCGAAGGGGAACCGAAGCGGTCCAACAGGTCGTCCGCCCGGGAGGACGACTGCGAAGGCCAAGTACCGGCCGACGCGAAAGCGACGGTCGCGAAACCGGCGACGGACGGGTCGTACGGACCGTGGAAAACGTCCCCCGTCCGGGTCCAAACCGGCGCGCTCGCCGGTTTCACTATTCGTGGCCCGCCGACCGGCAGGTCTAACCGCTCCTGTCCCCGAACCGACGCCGTGGCTCGGGAACGAACGGCGGGGCGGTCCCGACGGGGGTGGCTCCGGTGGCTCGGCGCAGGTCTCGCCGGCGGACTCGCCGGCTGTGCCGGAATCGGGGGGTCGAGCGGCGAGACGGGCACCGGACGGGGGACGACCCCGGTCCACGCCGACTACGAGACGACGGACGTCCGCGTGACGACGCCGGACGGCGACCCGCTCGGATCGGTGACGGCGGCCATCGCGGACACGCCCGGCCTCCGCTACCGGGGCCTCAGCGACACGGAGTCGCTGCCCGAGGACCGGGGGATGCTGTTCGTCTTCGACGACGTCGCGGAGCGCACGTTCGTCATGCGGGGGATGGACTTCGGCCTCGACATCGTCTACGCCGACGCGGAGAGGGTCATCACGCGGATCCATCACGCGCCTGCGCCCGGGCCGAACGAGGACGGGAACGACCAGCGGTATCCCGGCCGGGGGCAGTACGTCCTGGAGGTCAACCGCGGGTGGACGACGGACCGGAGCGTCGAAGCGGGGGACGTACTGGAGTTCGACCTGTGATCGGCTACAGCGCCAGATACGTCGCCGCGTAGGCTGCCCACGCGAGCGTGACCGCCGTCAGCGCCGTGAGCGCCGCGCGGCCGGCCCGTGACGGGACGGGCGGGGCGGCGGCGAGTGACGCGAGTCGACGGCGCCGCCCACCGCCGGACGGACCCCGCTCGCGGCCGCCGACGGTGCCGACCACCCCGCGCGCCGCGCCGGGCAACAGACCGAGGAGGCCGACGGCGAGGGCGCCGAAGACGAAGGGGTACGAGAGGTCGAGGGTCGGCGCCGGCAGAAGGGGGAGCGCGGCGGCGTAGCCGACACCCGCCGCGGCCCGCGGCGCGGGCAGGACGCGGACGCCGGAGAGGCGCGCGACGACGAGGACCGCGAGCCACGCCGTCGCCAGTTCGAGGCCGAACGCCGCGAGCAGGTGGAGCGTCGGGTCCGCCGCGAGCGCGACCCGGTCGGGCACCAGGACGACGTCGAGCGGATAGAGGAAGGCCGGCGGCGTGCCGGTGAACAGGTCGCCGAAGGGGTGGGAGGCGAGGCCGACGAGCGCAGCCGCGAGGACCGCGCGGCCCCCGTCGCGCCCGCGGGCGACGAGGGTCGAGACGCCGACCAGGGCGACGCCGAACAGCCCCATCACGGCCGCCGCCAGCGGGCCCGAGACGAGAAAGGCGGCGGCGACGAGGGCGATCAGAAGCCCGAGCCCGGCCGCCCCCGCACCGCGCCGACCGCGGCGTCCGGCGGTCCACGCGGCGGCCGCGAGCGCGGCGACCGGGGCGACGAGCAGCGAGTGGGTGACCGCCCGGTGGACGGCGTTGCCGGTCGCCCAGAACGTCGAGGCGAGCGCCAGCGGCGGGGCAGTCCCGGCCCCGGCGACGCCGACGAGCGCGTACGCCATGTCGACGTCGGGAACGGTGGCGAAGGCACCGGCAGCGAGGCCGAGAGCGAGGGCCCGCCGTCGGTTATATCGGGCCAGCCCCGCCGCTCCGGCGACGAGCGAGAACGCCAGCAGGGCGTGCCCGACGAACATCCCTCCCCCAGTTCGGGGGGAACGGGCATAAACGGCGCGTATCGTCGGGGCACGTGTGGCGTCAGACCCCGAGGACCTCGTAGTCCGTCGGACTCTCGACGCCGACGACGGCCCACTCGTAGTCCGTGTCGCGCCCCATCAGTCGGTCGTGAATCGCCTCCGCATACCCCTTCCACGTGACGAAACACCGGAACGAGGCGTCGTCGGGTCGCCCGCCGTCCGTGAGGGCGGGGCGCGCGGACGACGCCTCGTCGGCGTCGAGGACGGTCACGTGGACGGTTCGCCACTTGCGACGGGCGCGGAACTCCGTCCCGTCGCCCGAAACCTCGTATCCCAGGCGCCGGAACAGGTCCGTCGCCGGGTCCACCGGCGGCACGTTAACGGAGGCCATGCGTTCCGTGTTTGCGGTCGGTGGTTGTTAAGTGTTACCATGGTAACAACCCACGCAGTCAGTCGGGGGACACGCCGGGATGGGCGGGGGCGGTGGACGGAGCAGCGGCTCGTCGGGAGTCACGTTCGTAACGCGGCGGGAACGACGAAGGGGCCTATCCGGTCCGGAACGACTCGCCGCAGCCACACTCGGAGACGACGTTGGGGTTCTCGACGTGGAAGCCCTCGGCCTGGAGGCCGGCCTCGTAGTCGAGCGTCGACCCGCCGATGTAATCGAGGCTGGCGGGGTCGACGAACACGCGCAGGCCGTGGCGCTCGACGACGGTGTCGTCCTCCTCCGGTTCGTGGTCGAACCGCATGCCGTACGAGAGGCCGGCACAGCCGCCCTGCTGGACGAACAGGCGGAGTCCGCCCACGTCGTCGTCCATCCCCTCGCGCTCCATCAGCGCCAGGGCCTCCTCCGCGGCCTGCTTCGTGACTGCGACGGGCGCGTCGTCGCCACCCGCGTCGGCCGACTCGGTGCTCATGGACGACCCTACCCCGCGAAGGATGTTAACCCTGACGCCAACGGGCGGGGCGGAACGTCACTGCGTCCGGTTCCGGGGCGGCCCGTCAGCCGTCGGCCGTCCCGTCGTCGTCCGTTCCGGGGTCGTCCGTCGTGCCGGCAGTACCGTCGTCCGCCGCGTCCCCGTCCGCGAACCGGCGGCGGACGCTCGCGGCGTGAGCCTCCAACCCCTCGGCCTCGGCGAGCGTCTCGATGGTGGGCGCGAGGTCGGCGAGCGCCCCGCGGTCGAGACGCTGGACGGTCGTCGCCCGGAGGAAAGTGTCCACCGAGAGGCCGCCGGTGACCCGCGCGCCGCCGTTGGTCGGGAGGACGTGGTTGGTGCCCGAGGCGTAGTCGCCGGCCGCGACCGGGGTGTACGGCCCCAGGAAGGCGCTGCCGTAGTTCGAGAGGCGGTCGAGCAGCGCTCCGGGCGCGTCGGCCTGGATGGAGAGGTGCTCGGGGGCGAACTCCTCGGCGAAGAGGACTGCCTCCGAGAGGGACCGGGCGTGGAAGACGCCGCTGGCGTCGTTTTCGAGCGCCTCGCGGATCACGTCGGCGCGGTCGCGCTCGACCGCCTGGCGCTCGGCGGCGGCGGCGACGGCCTCGGCCACCTCGCGGTCGTCCGTCACGGCGACGACGGCGGCGTTCGGGTCGTGTTCGGCCTGCGCGACGAGTTCGGCGGCGACGAACGCGGGGTCGGCGGTCCCGTCGGCCACGACGAGCACCTCGCTCGGCCCCGCCAGGAAGTCGATGGCGACGTCGCCCCGGACGACGTCCTTGGCCGCCGTGACGTACCGGTTTCCGGGCCCGACCACCTTCCGTACCGGCGCGACCGTCTCCGTGCCGTACGCGAGCGCCGCGACGGCCTGGGCGCCGCCGACGGCGTAGACGGCGTCCGCGCCCGCCTCGTGGATCGCCGCGAGCGTCGCCGGGTTCGGCTCCTCGGCCGGCGGCGTGGCGACGGCGACGTGGTCGACGCCGGCGACGACCGCCGGGATGACGCCCATCAGCGCGCTCGACGGGTAGGCGGCGGCGCCGCCGGGGACGTAGACGCCGACGCGGTCGATGGGGCGGAAGCGACGGCCGAGTTCGCGCCCGTCGACCGTCTCGGTCCAGTCCTCGGGGAGCTGCCGTTCGTGGAACGCGCGGACGTTGGCGGCCGCCTCGCGGATCGCCGCGAGCACCTCGTCGTCGACATCGTCGACCGCGCGCTCGGCCGTGTCGGTGACGTCGATCGCACCCACGTCGACGTCGTCGAACTCGCGGGCGAACTCCCGGAGCGCGACATCGCCCTCGGTCCTGACGCGCTCGACGATCTCGCGGGCGTCCGCACGGACCGCGTCGACGCCCGCCGACCGCTCGAACAGCGCCGCCCGCTCGTCTGGCGAGAGGTCGGCGACCGCGCGGACGTCGAGTTCCGGTCGACTCATGGGCGCCGTTCGACCGGCCGCGGTAAGGCCGTTGCGGAGCGGCGGGAAGCGGGCCGGAGCGAGTCACGGCGACGGACTGAATCGACGGGGGACCGATGGGCCGCCGACGTCCGGTCGTCGTTGCCCGACGCCGCCGCGACGGGCCCGGATCACCGGAGGTTCAGAACGACGACGGCCATGACGGCGAGATAGCAGGCGTACACGCCGTCGAGGACCAGGACGTGCCGGCGTCGCAGTCCGGAGCCGCCCGAACCAAAGTGGATCAGGACGGCGAGCAGGGCCGGAATGAAGGCCAGGAACAGGAAGTTGAGCGAGTAGAACGAGAGGTCGCGGATCGGGACCGTCACGAGCGCGAGCGGGAGGAACCCGAGCGTCACCGTCGCCGTGTTGTCGGCCAGCACGCTCGTCGTGCCGGCGGTGACCTGCCCGCTCCGCACGACCTGCCACGTGTTGAACATCTCGGGAACCGTACTCATCGTCGCCGTGATGAACAGGCCGCCGACGATTTCGGGGATGCCGACCAGATCGGCGAGTTGCTCCGTGGCCCGAACGGCGAAGAACGCCCCCACGGCGACCGCGCCGACCCCCGATCCGGCCAGCGCGAGTTCCCGGCGGGTCCACTCGGTCGCCTCCCCGGACCGGCGCCCGCGGAAGACGGCCTGGGAGAGGTAGACGACGTACGCGACGAGCATGACCCCACCGTCGACGGACTGGAGGCCACGCACCGGTTCGGGGACGGTCAGCGCGGCGATGAGGAAGAGGATGCCGAGATACGGGAGGACGTGCACCGTCAGCGTTCGCGGCTCCAGCTGTAGCACCCGCTCCCCGGGGGCGGCTTCGTGCCGGTCGGGGTCCGGCGGAGGCCCGTCGCCGGCCTCACCGCTAATCTCGGCGCTGGACTCGTCACCAGTGCCGGATTCGGTCGTGAGGCTCCGGCGGGAGGCGACGTACGCGATGGTGAAGATGATCGGGATCGAGACGATGTTCGACCCGAGCATGTTCCCGAGGCCGATGTTCGACACCCCGCGGAGCGCGCTGACGGTGTTGATGCCGATCTCGGGGGCGGCCGTGATGATCGCCAGCAGCGCCCCGCCCGCCGCGCCGGTGAGGCCCCGTCCACGACGGAGCTTCCGGAGCGGGTCCGCGAGGTGGTGGGCGCCCCAGTCTGCGATCCAGACGGCGACGAGGAGGACGAGCGTCCAGAGCACGATCCGCTGGTGCGCCGCCATCCCGCCGGGCTACACGCCCCGCCGGCAAAAAGCCGGGTTCATGACGTCCCGGCGCACCGCCCGACTCGCTCTCGGTCGGGACGTGCCGATATCGGGCCGTGAGTCCGCGACGATTGCCGACCCCGGCCGAATCCCGCCGATCAGTCCCAACCGACAGTACAGAGCCGGACGCGACCGGCCGGGTCAGTCCGCGAATACCGCAGCCCGATCGGGCTCGATACGGAGGAACGCGGGGATAGTCACCAGCGCGATCAGGACCTCGAAACCGCCGGCGACGAGGAACGCGGTTGGATAGCCGTACGCGTCAGCGACGGTCCCGCCGACGACGACGCCGGCGAGAAATCCCAGACTGCCGAAGACGTTGAACCCCGCCATCGCGATGCCGCGCTGGGTTGCCCCCGCGAGGTCGGTCACCAACGCCATCGTTGCGGGGGCCATCAACGCGCCGAGAACACCGACCGCGACCATGCCGACGCCGACCAGTTCGATGGTCGGGGCGCGGCCGATGGCCACCACACCGATGCCGTAACAGGCCGACCCGGCGACGATGGGGAGCGTGCGGCCGGTCCGGTCCGAGAGGACGCCGAAGGGGTACTGGAGCAGGGCGAAGGGCGCGAAAAACAGCGCCAGCACGAGGCCGGTCGTTCGGGGACTGAGGCCGAACGCCGTCCGGAAGTAGAGTGTGCCCACGAGGGCGAAAAAGCCGGCGGTGAAGCGGTCGAGAAAGCCGAAGGCGTAGGGAAGCGAGAGCGCGGGCGTCCGGCGCAGACCGGCGACGATCCGGCCGAGTGAACTCCGGTCGCCGTCGGGCGCACGGTCCGGAATGGTCCGGGAGAGAACCGCCACGCACAGCAACAGTGCGGCGGCGACGTACAGCGGCACGAACGTCCCCACCTCGTAGAGATAGCCGCCCAGTGGCGCGCCCAGTGCAGTGCCCGAGCCGATGGCGACGCCGGCGGCCGCCATGTTCCGTCCGTGGCCCCCCTCCAGGTCCATCAGCGTCGTGATCGCCAGCGAGAAGGCGCCGATGGTCGTCGCTCCCTGTAGCGCCCGTAGCAGGAGGACGGCCTCGAACGACAGCGAGAACAGTTCGGGGAGGATCGAGAGCCCGAGATAGCCCGCGGCACCGCCGAGCGCCCCGACGGTGATGAACGGAAGTCGCCGTCCGGCGCGGTCGCTGAGCACGCCCCAGACCCCCGCGAACGCGACGAACGCCGCGAACTCCACGGCCAGGAACCACATGCTCGCGTCCAGGTCGGTCTCGGCCCCCAGCGCCGCGACCAGCGTGTCGATTCCCGGATAGAGGAGCACCTGCGCGAACAGGACCGCGAACACCATCGCCGCGAGCAGGGCGCGGTCGCGCGTCGCGGACATCTCCCCGACGGTACGGACTCGCCGCCAATGCCCCCATCGGAATCGATCGACCGTCGGCGTCAGCGTCGGCGGACGGCGCGCGGCCCACCACTAACAAGATGCCAACTTCGATAGGGTGCTTGCGCTACCCCGAATATTTTATTATGAATTAGAAAGGTATCGTTACCGAGTTAGACAATCTTAAATGGAAAAGCCCCAATGTGCCGTTGATGCCCAAGACCATCCACGACTGGTGGCCGGACATGTTGGACCTGACGGTCCTCGACCGGAACGCCTGCGACATCGGTCCGATGGAGGAGGACTTCGATTACCCCGAGGAGTTCCAGAAACTCGACCTCGACGAGGTGAAGGCGGACATCGAAGAGGTGATGACGACGTCGCAGGACTGGTGGCCGGCCGACTACGGCCACTACGGGCCGCTCTTCATCCGGATGGCGTGGCACAGCGCCGGGACGTATCGCACCATCGACGGCCGCGCCGGCGCGTCCGGCGGCCTCCAGCGCCTCCCGCCGG
>JBDGQA010000053.1:0-20704 GCA_042219325.1 Haloferacaceae archaeon
AGTCGGCCGCCACCTCGGCGACCACCTCGTCCCAGAACGCGTCGCCGTGCGAGAGAACGTTGGACTTGGTGACGCTGTGGACGAGGCCGTCGCGCCCGTCGGTCGCCGCCGCCTCGAACGCCGTGCGGGCGATGCGTTCGATCCCCCCACGGGTGTGGAGCGCACACTGGAGGGCCACCTCGGTCGACGCCCGGCGGGTCAGGCGGCCGCCCGCGTCGACGTACATCCCCTCGCCGTTCTCGCGGAACCAGAGGAGGTCGACGTCGCCGGCGTCGTACCCCTTCAGCGGGGAGACGGCGGCGTCGAGCAGGCGGGCCGGCCGGACGTTCGCGTAGAGGTCGAACTCGCGGCGGATGCGGTGGTGACCGGCGGCCGCGACGGCGGCGTTGTCGACGTCGGGGTGGCCGACGGCACCGAGCAGGACGGCGTCGTGGTCCCGGAGGCGGTCGATGGTGTCCGGGGCCAGCACGTCCCCGGTGTCGAGGTACCGCTCGGCGCCGAGGTCGAAGAGCGTGGGGTCGATCGCGGTCCCGGCGGCGGCCGACGCGGCCTCGAGGACCGGAAACGCCGCGTCGATCACCGCCGGACCGATGCCGTCGCCGGGCGCGACCGCGATGTCGTGTGTCACGTCCCGGGGGGAACGCGCGGGTGGGTAAAACCGTTCGGAAGCGGGCCGGGGGGCATCTCGCTCGGCCAACATCTATTGCTCCGCGGCCGCAGAACCTGTATGGCCGACACGGACCGGCGTCTCGTCTACGTGACCCTGGACCGGGCCGCCGCACCGCGGAGCGCGCTGGAGCGGGCCGGCTACGCGGTCGTCGTCGAGCGAACCGTCAGGGGCGCCCTGGACCGACTGATCGGCGACGGGGTCGCGGGCGTCGTGATCGAGGACCGGACGCCGTCGGGATCGGTCGTCGAGTTCCTGCGGACGATCCGTTCGCGCCGACCCGACGTGCCGGTCGTCGTCTACGCCCGGGACGGCGACGAGTCGCTGGCCGCCGAGACCGTCGCGGCCGGCGCGACCGAGTACGTTCCGGCGGGGACGGGGCGCGTACTGGCGACCATCTGGCACGCGCCGCTGGGGGAGTACCTCTTCGTCGTTTTCCAGGCGCTCGTGCTTACAGGGAGGGTGTGCGAGCGTCGGGGGACGGTCGATGGGGACGCGACCGGGGCGGGGGCGAGTGGGCAACAGTAAAAGGTTAACAGGCTCGGACCGCAACGTCCGGCAACTGATGGCCAAGGACGTCAAACCCACCCGCAAGAACCTGATGGAGATCGAGGACCGGATCGAACTCTCCGAGCGGGGGCACGACACGCTCGAACAGAAGCGGGACGGCCTCATCATGGAGTTCATGGACATTCTCGACCAGGCGCGGGACGTCCGGCGGAACCTGAGCGACGACTACGAGCGCGCCCAGCGCAAGATGAACATGGCGCGGGCGATGGAGGGCGACGTCGCCGTCCGGGGCGCGGCGGCCGCGCTCAAGGAGCACCCGGAGATCACCACCCAGTCGAAGAACATCATGGGCGTGGTCGTCCCGCAGATCGAATCCTCGAAGGTCCGCAAGGACCTCGACGAGCGGGGCTACGGGCTCCTCGGGTCGAGCGCGCGGATCGACGAGGCCGCCGACGCCTACGAGGAACTGCTGGAAACGGTCATCCTCGCCGCCGAGGTCGAGACGGCGATGAAGAAGATGCTGGAGGAGATCGAGACCACCAAGCGCCGGGTGAACGCCCTGGAGTTCAAGCTCCTGCCCGAACTCCACGACAACAAGGAGTACATCGAGCAGAAGTTAGAGGAGCAGGAACGCGAGGAAATCTTCCGCCTCAAGAAGATCAAGGCGAAGAAGGAAGAGGAGGAGGCAGAAGAGGAGGCCCGCGAGGCCGAGGCGGAGGACGAGGCGGCGGAGACGGTCACGGCCGACGACTGACACCCGCACCCGGCCGCTCGCGGAGGGACAGACGGCAGGTTCTCGCCCTCGTGCTCGTCGGGTTGATGATCCTCTCTTCGATCGCGTACGCCGTCGTCGCCTTCTGAGACCCCGCGACGGCCGCGGACGACGATTGAACCCCTCGCCTCTCAATATAGCGGGGGTGGCGTTTCTATGTCACAACCAGCTGCACCGTGCGAGTTTGCTAGAACCCCTACCTACATCTCTGCAACGCCGTGGGTGCCGTCGCTAATTCCTCCTCCGTGGCATCGATCCGTTCCCGTAACTCCTCGGCTGACACCTGACCGGATTCGCCCTCCAACTCCGTGATGATGCGGAGTTCGGCTTCTGATGGAGCATTCATACACGACTAGCTGTTAAATCTGCACGGCGGGGGTGCCTGACCGGGATTAGTAGGAGCACCAGCGCCGCCGGAACCCTTTTGTTGTGATCATTGCACGCGATGCCCGATAAAGGCGTTCGGCTGGCACACCGGGCGACCGAACAAGGGCCTGTTTCGCTCCCCCACCAGCCGCGATTCGTTGGGGGAACAGGAGCGGCATGGGCAACAACGGTGTCAACGAACAGAACAATGGTAAACGCAACAAAACGAATTCCAGTCACAGAGGGGCGATGGCAAAAGCTGAACGAATTGAAAGACGCCGGCGAGACGTACGACGGATTGCTCGCGGAGTTGATTCAGGAATATCAGCGGCACCAGTTGGTCGAACGGACCCGCGGGGTCCGCGAGGCGGACAGCGAGGAGTTGGTGCCGCTTGACGAGGTATAACATCCGCCTCACGGAGGACGCCGCCGAGTACGTCGCCGCCCTCGACGAGAAGAGCGCGCGAATCGTCGAAGAGAACCTGCAGAAACTGACGACCCGTATCCCCGTCCCGGGAGCGGGGCGGGCGACAAGGAGAAGATGATCGTCAACGGTGAAGAGGTCTACCGGTTACGTATCGGCCGGACACACACCGCCTTCTACACCGTCGTCGAGGAGGTCCGCGTCGTCGAAATCATGGATATCGAAAAGGCGCACGACCGCTACGGGTTCGATTGACAAAGTCCGCCATTGTACGGTCGGCGTCGTTGTCGGTCATGCGTCCTCGAGCAAATGGGTAGCGAGGGCCTGGACTCGCTCGTCATCTCTCGCCGCGCCGGACCGGGACGCTCTTGTGCCGACGCGACGACGCCGGCGTATGTGTCCGAACCCGGACTGTGAGGGCCGGACCGTCGCCTTCCGGGTCCCGCCGGACCTCCGGGACTACGCGCCGGAGGGGGCGGCGGTGGCGGAACTGTGTGCCCGCTGTCTGCGGACGTTCCCGACCGACGGCGCCGACGCCGAACCGGCCCCGTCCTTCGACGCGGTGCTCGACGCGTTCCCGGACGGCGAGGCGGGCGCGGCGCTGGCGCTGGCGCTCGGACGGCTGGACCGGCTGGCCCTGGAGCGGCCGGCAGTCGTCGCCTGCTGTGAGTACGCGGAGCGGGCCGGCGCGGACGTCTACCTGACGCTTGACCGGCTCGGCACGGCCGGGAGCGTCGTCCCGCACTTCGACGCCGATCGCCGAAAACAACAGCTCCGAACGTTCCTGTGAACCGCCTCGGGGGCAGCCCCGAGACACTCGTGTATCTATAGCCGCGTCAGACGCCCGTCGAGTACCGGAGGATGCCGGCGACGCCGCCGAAGGCGTCGAGCAGCTGTTCGCCCTTCTCGAAGTCGGTCGAGATGAACTTCGTCTCGGTGCCGCGCTGCTCGGCGATCTCGATCAGATGGTCGATGACGTCGTCGCGGTCGACGACCGACGCCTCCTCGTTACACTCCGTGCAGACGTGGCCGGGGTCGTCCTGCCGGGGATCGACCACCTCGTATTCCTCGTGGCCGTTCGGGCACTCGTAGACGACGACGTCCGAGCGGAGGTCCTCCGAGAGCAGGAGCCGGTCGACGGCGCCCATCATCAGGTTCTGCCGGGTGGGGGCGAACCCGTAGGTGGCCTTCTCGCCGCGGTTGAGTTCCTCGAAGAACTCCTCCATCTCGGCCTTGTCCTTCATGACCTCCTGGTCGGCGAGGGCCTCCTGCGCCGCGTCGACCAGGTCGTAGAGCCCCGACTCGTCGGTGTAGGCCACGTCGAACTTGCCGATGACCTCGTCGCGGAGTTCGTGGTGGAGGTAGTCGCCGTCGAGGAACTCGTCTTTGGTCGGCGAGGGACCGCCGACGAGGATGCCGTCGAGTTCGTGGCGCTCGGGGACGAACAGTTCGTTCGCCATCCCGGCGACCTCCTGGTAGAAGTTGTCGATGGCCTCCAGACGGAGGCGGGCGAACCGCTGGGCGGACTGGCCACCCTTGCGCTGCTTGCCGGGGACGAGGGAACTGGCGCTTTTTACCGGTTCGACCCGCTTGCCGCGCAGCCACCCGACGTTGGCCTCGCGGCGGTCGAGGACGATAAGCCCGAACAGGCCCTCGTCGGCGAGCATCTCGGACAGGGGGCCGGTGAGGAAGTCCGAGTCGCAGTGATAGCGGAAGGACTCGATGGGGCGGGGCGGGCTCTCCAGCACCTTGGTGACCATCTCGGTCTGGCCGCCGCCGGAATCGACGGCGCCGCTGAACAGGACCATCCCGTTCTCGGGCGGTTTGTCGTAGTACCGCAGCCGGTCCTTGAGGCTCTTCAGGGCGTCCTGGACGTTGGTCCGGGTCTGCTTGGACTTGATGTTCGACGCCTCGCTGTGTTCCTGGGTGACGTGTTCGACGACGTCCGAGATGCGCTTGTCCGGGGGGACGTAGATGGTGACGAGCTGCGTGCCGGAGCCCTCGTAGTCGTCGAGCTCCTCGATGACGCGACGGAACTCGTACTTCCGCCTGTCTTGGGTGTCCTCAGTATCGCTTTTGACGTCGGAGTCCGACATTGCTCTTGTTATCACAGGGAACGCGGTGAAGACGGTTAAAATACCGCCATCGAAGGCCAAAATCGGGGAGTGCGCGGACGAAACACTCGACGTCAGCGGCGTACGCCACCGTATCCGGCACCCCGTCGAACGGCGCACACGCGGCGCAGACGCCGACGACCGCCACGCGGGCCCGAGAATGGCTCGGGGGAACCGTCACACCGTCCCCGTCGCGGACGGGGGCGTGGGCGTCAGGGGGACCGATCGTGGAGCGTGTCGCTGACGTCCTGTAACAGCCGGAGGTGCTCGACGAGCAGCCCGAGCTCGAAGAGCAACAGCACTTCGGGACCGTGGTGGAGGAACTGTTGCACGAGGTCCTCGGACGTCGTCAGGACCGGCCATGCCCAGGTGCCGACCCATTCGAGGAACACCCGTCCATCGGCACGAGCCTCGAGGAGCCCGTACGTCACGAACGATGGCGCTCCCGCGGGGTCGAGGAGCGCCGTTCCCGCGGCGGTCGCGAGAGCGACCGCGAGGACGCTTGCGACGGGTCCATTTCGACTCGGTGCCGGCCATAGGCGTTCGTTCTCGGACATTTCGGTCGTCACCTCGGGGGAGACTGTCCCCGGACGGGCGAACTGCCGGGGACGAAAAATGGATTGTGACCGATACGTCGAATCCACTGACTCCCGGGGGCACTACTGTCCGGAGGCCCGAACCGGTGATTCTTTCTCGCCGCCTTCGGGAAGGGACTCGAACGGCCCGTCGATTCCGGACGCGAGGCTAATGAGCACCCGACAGCCGTCGCGTTCGCGTTCGACCAGGCCGTCGTCCGTGAGCCGTTCGAGGTGGTGCGAGACGGTGCTCGGCGCCCTGTCTAGCTCCTCGGCCAGCCCGCCGACGCTAACGGGCTCGAAGCGCGACACGGCCCGGAGCACATCGTTTGTCGGTCCGTCGTCCAGCGCGGCGTGGAGCGCGAGATTCTCGGTGGCGGCCGCGTAGCGGTGCTTTCCACCGATGATCTCGTCCATAACCAGCCCTTCGTCCGCGAGAACCCGGAGGTGGTACCGGACGGTCGAGCGGGGGATGCCCGTCGCCTCGACGATCGCGGCGATGTAGATCCCCGGCGACTCCTTGACCGCCTCGTAGACCCGCTGACGCGTATCGTTCGCCAGCGTTCCCGATTCGGTTTGTCGGGTATACCCGACCAGAAACAGTCCCCCCGGCACTCGCAGGGCGGGGAGATCCACACCATCCGCAGAGAGAACCCGGACGGACGGAACGCCGATCCCCGCTCCGGGTTCAGCCTGTGACTCGTACGCCGGAACGGTGGTCCGGACCGGAGGCGGGTCCGCCGGGAATGCGTAGCCCCCGTCGAGCGTGTCCGTCGCAACCTCGCCGGCGTCCCCCGCGTCGACCGTCCTCGGTGTGGGCGCCACCACCGTGGCCGAGAGCACCAGAACGATGAGCACAAACACGGCGATGGGAGTTTCGGGCATCGGGGACCGGCTCATCGCTTCGTCACCGGGAGTCGGGAGGCGGCGTGTCCGAGGACGGTTCCGTCGACGGACGGAAGTCCCGTCGGGGTCGCGGAGGTACGTGTCGGGGTCGTGCGGGGCGGGATCGGCCGCCGACGGCCGACACGCGTTCGTGTGCGTCCGATCCGTTCTGACGGCTCTCCGGCGGGGACCATGGGCTTTCCCATGGGAAGTCCGCCAATAGGGGTTCTGGCCGAACCGTCGAACGGTCACCGGTCCCGGCGGGCACCTCGCGGGAGGCCCCTCCGACCGCGAGCCAGCTCAGGACTCGTGGGGCGGATGGCTGATGGCAATCGTCGCCCGTTCGAAGGCCGCGACGTCGGTGGCGGCCACCGGAAACGTGAACGCGAACTGCTGGACCTCCTCTCGTTCGAGCTTTTGGAGCGTGGTCGTCCGTTCGTCGATGACCTCCCCCTCGTCATCGCGGAGCCGGCAGTCCAGCCGTGCGCGCTCGACGAACACCGGACCGACGTTCGTCACACGACCGGTCACGACGATGGTCGGCTGGACCCCCTCACCGACGAAGCTGTCCGACGCCACCGTGTGGCCGAGTTCCGGCGTGCCGGGCTCGGGGAGGTGAACCGTACATCCGGCGAGGGATGACGTGGCCGAGACCGCGCCAAGCGCAGTCAGTAGCCGGCGTCGGCGCATACCGGCACACGCGAGGGGAGGGAGAGAACGGTTCTGGCCGCCGCGTCGAAATCGGCCGACTGGGAACTTCCGGGTACGCTCGGACCGGGGGGCTCCGCAGGTGGCGCTCGAACCCCGTCGAGCGTTCCGGGACGTCGTTTCCCTGCCCCCTTTACGACTTCGTGGTCCGCGAGTCCGGCACGCGCCGGAAACAGGTGCCATCCGGCCGTGAGATTCACGTACCCCGTCCCGCCATATCGTGGATGGAACACGTCCGCCGCGGGCGAGGACAACGCCAGTGAGATGAGCACCGTGCTGCTGTCCCCGGAGAACCTCCCCGTCGGCGCGCTCGTGGCCGTCGCGCTCGCAGTCGGACTCTTCCTGTACCTCGAGCGACCGGCGATCGGTCGCGCGACCGTGCTCGCGTCGCTCCCCTGGATCACGGCCGGGGTGGCGCTCCACGCGCTCACGGGCATCGTCGACTATCCCGACGCCCTGGCGCGGGTTCTGCGACTCCCGTGGGCGTACCTCCTCGCCGCGACGCTCGCCGGCATGGTCTGGCTTCTCGCCTCGATCGTCGGCGGGGGGGCGTGGACGGTGCGGTCCCAGTACTTCGGGGTGATGGGGCTCGGGGTCCTGCTCCCGCCGACGGCGACCCTCGTCCTCCGCGGCGGCGTCGCCCCCGTGTGGGTCGCCGTCTGGCTGGTCGTCCCGATTCTGGCGGCACTCCTGACGTACGCGTTGCTGATCGGCCTCGGCCTGTGGCTGCCGGAGTCGTGGTACTTCTCCGGATCGATGGGCGCGACGGTGACGTTCGGGCTGGCGACCGACGGGGTGGGTACCGCGCTCGCGTTCGCGATGGGGACGCGAATCGCGACGCCCGTCCGGCTTCCCCTGGGACCGGAGACCCTCCCGCTCGGACCGGGGACCGCGTTGCCGGGGCCGGTGAGCTACCCGATGGCGGTCGCGGGGGCGGTGATCTGGACACGGTTGGTCGTCGCAGTCGGCGTGATCCTCTTCCTGACGGTCGTCGACCGTTGGCGGCCGGCGGCGGCCGAACGCACGCTGGAACTCGCCGCCGTCGCGAGCGTCGTCGTCGCCGCGAACGCCCTCCTGTTCGCCCTCGGGGGGCGGTTCGTATGAGCGCTCGGAGCCCGCGCCCGGCGGCGTGGCCCACGGCCGGGGCGTTCCTCCTCGGCGCCCTCCTGGGGACGGCGCTCGTCGCGCCGGCGCTCCCGCCGCTCCTGGCCGCGCGGCCGTCGATCGGGTCGTTCGATCCGACCGGCACCATGCTGATCGCGGGCATCCTCGCGATCGTCGCGTTCGTCCTCGGCCTCGTTGCGGTCTACTTCGGGCTCTTTCTCGGGGAGGACTGACCGGAGGGTCGGACCGACGGCCGACGGCCGATGGTCGCTCCGGACTGCTACTCGATCCGCTCGACATCGCCGAGCGATCCGACCGGCACCTGGTGCGTTCGGGTCGTATCGTCGGTGGAGCCATCGCGCCGCCCGTTCGAACGGACGACGAAGAGGGAAACCCGACTCGTACTCGGCTTCGTCGGAGCCTGTGCCGGCGTGTTTCTCGTCGCCGGCCTCCTGTGGTACGCGGATGTGTGCGAACTGGCGGGACGGTCCTGTCGCTTGACGGGGTCGCGGTGTTTCTCACGTTCGGCTATCCGGGATTCCAGCAGCTCACTCGGCCGAACGAAGCGGCCGGCCGGGTGGAGTTCGAAGCGGGCCCGAATGATGAGGTCTTCGTGAATCCCCTCGGCGACGTCCTCGATTTTTGCCTTCACATCGTCACGAATGGAGAGCACATCTATCCATCGCGGTCGTACTCCGCAACGACGCGAAGAGCATCACCCGCTTCGTGACGTATGGCATCAGCGTTCTCCCGGGAGAAGGGGGCCATATTTCGTGTCTTCTCGGAGAGATGTCAAAGTGGCAGAAGGTGAATCATAGTCACGCTTCCGGATTCGCACCCCACTCGTTCCGGTCGCTTCGCTCCCGCCCCTCCCTGGTTCGAACCCGGACGCGGTACCGTTTGTTCCTCGCGTCCGCTCATCGCAAAACAGTGGGACCGCCCGGATGTCGAACCTCAGTCGCGTCGCTCGCTTGACGCTCGCTCCGCTCCCTGCTTCGAATCACGGGGGCGTCCACACACCCGGCACGAGGCGCTCGCTCCGCTCGCGCTCGGTGCCGGTCGAAGTGGGACCGCCCGGATTCGAACCGGGGTCACGGGCACCCAAGGCCCGAAGTATACCAGGCTAACCCACGGTCCCAGGCAGGTCGGAGCGAGGCGCGTGGCGCGGTAAAGCGTTTCGCTCAGTACTCCCCGGCCAGTTCCGCCTCGGCGACGATGTCGTAGGGGTCCATCCCCTTCCGGACGCAGTCGAGCAGCAGGAACGCGTCGTCGGGCGCGAGGAAGTGTTCGGCCACAGCGCGCCCGAGCGGGGTCGGATCGAGCCCCTCGATGAACCCCCAGTCGAGCAGGCGGGCGACCGCCCGCTCGGTGTCCACCTCGCCGAGCATCCGGTCGTTCAGCCGCTTCGCGCTCGCCCCCGCGACGACGAGGTTCGCCAGCGTCTCCTCGGCCGCGGCGGAGGGGCCGTAACTCGCCGACACCGCCTCCATCTCCCCCTTGAGCAGCCGGAACGCCACCTCGTCCTCGGTGGTTTCCATCGACGCGTGGTAGACGCCGTCCGGTTCGACCAGCAGGTAGACGACGCCGCGGTCGTGGTAGTCCGGCCGGCCGGCCCGCCCGAGCATCTGCTCGAACTCCTGGACGGAGAGCCACTCGATGCCCATCGCCAGCGAGTCGAAGACGACCTGGGAGGCGGGGAAGTCGACCCCGGCCGCGAGCGCCGCCGTCGTCACCACCGCCGCGAGTTCCTGGTCGGCGAACCGGCGCTCGACGGTCTTGCGCCGCCCGTAATCCAGCCCGGCGTGGTACGGCGCCGCATCGTAATCCAGCTTCCGGGATATCTCGTGACACCGCCGCCGGGAGTTGGTGAAGACGATCGTTTGCCCCCGGTAGCCCTTCGAGGACTTCCGGTCGAACTCGCGCTTGACGAGGCGGTTCGCGATTCGCGGCTTCTCCTGGCCGTCGGCGAAGGTGACGTGTCGCTCGATGGGGACCGGCCGCTCCTCGAACTCGATACGGGTCGCCTCAAGCTGTCGCGCCAGCCACTCCGGGTTGCCGACGGTCGCCGAGAGGTAGATCCACTGGGCGCCGTCGTCGGTCCCGCTCCCGTCCCGCCGACAGTAGTGCTTGAGCCGGGTGATCAGCCCGTCGAGCCGGTGGCCACGCTCTGGCTCTTTCAGCGTGTGGACCTCGTCGATGACGACCGTCCCCACGTCGCCCAGCCCCCGGCCGGTGCGGAGCGCGTGGTCGACGCCCTCGTAGGTGCCGACGATCACGTCCGCGTCGGGGTCGAACTGCTCGCCGCTCCCGCCGATCCGGCTCCCGCCGACGCGGAGCGTCACGTCGACGAGGTCGCCGTACCGGTCCTCGAAGTCGCCGTACTTCTGGTTGGCGAGCGCGACGAGCGGCACCAGAAAGAGGAGCTTCCCCTCGCCCCGAAGGGCGCGGTCGATGCCGGCGAGTTCCCCGACCAGCGTCTTCCCCGTCGCGGTGGCGCTCACGACGAGCTGGTCGCGCCCGTCGAGCAGCCCGTTGCGGACCGACAGCGATTGCACGGGCAGCAGTGTCTCGAACCGATCCGCCGTTCGATCCCGGAGGTTCGGGTCGAGGTCGAGGTCCGCGACGGACACGGGGTCGACGTCCTCGACCGTCGCGCCCATCTCGTCGAACTTCGTCAGGTCGGGGTCGAGTTCGCCCTGAAGCAGGCCGGTGATGCGGTCGAGGTCCTGCACCTCCAGCAACAGCTCCTCCAGCCGGTCCTGGGCGGCGGCGGTCAGGCCACCCGCGTAGGAGAGCTCCCGTTCGAGTTCCCGCTTCGCGCAGTCCGGGCAGATGTGCTCCCGGTCGGTGGCGATGGCGGTCGATTCGGTGATCGGCGAGTAGCGGCCCTCCGAGGCGCAGTACCGGCAGGTCCGGACGGTCAGCGCCTCGAGCTGGTAGGCGTCGAGCATCGCCCCCAGTTCCTCGCGCGCCGCCGCCGAGGTCTGCTCGGAGATGCGGATGCGCTCGGCCCGCCGCGCGAGTTCGACGAATTCGTCGGGGTCGCGGGGCTCCTCGTCGGACCCGCGCACGATGCGAAACCGGCCCGGCCGCGGACCCGCGTCCGTCTCCTTCAGGTCGAGACGCCCGCGGACCATCCGGTCGCCGTCGCGGACGACGGAGACGAGGTAGCCGTCGCCGGTCTCGTGGAGGAAGAGCGTGTCGACCCGGCCGACCTGCTGTGACACGATTCGAGATAGGGCGACCAGCTACAAGTAGCGTTCGTCTCGGGGGCGATCGGGCCGTCGGCTGCCGCCGCCCGCTGCCCTCACTCGTCGACCAGTTCGATGGCGTCGTCGCCGTTCGGGACGACACAGATGAACGCCGCCTCCTCGTCGCCGACGTTGCGGTACCAGTGGACCGTCCCGGCGGGAATGAGGAGCGAGTCGCCGGGGCCGACCCGGTACTCCTCGCCGCCCGCCGCCCCGCCCCCGGCCGACCCGTCGTCCGGACCGTCCGTCCGCGCGGACGCCCCCAGTCCGACGACGTACTCGCCGGCGAGCACGTACTGCTCGTGTTCGACGGCGTTGGTGTGGCGGGGGACCTCGGCACCGGGCGCGAGGGTGAACCGCCGCATCGCGAAGTGCGGGGCGCCGTCCGAGGCGTCGAGCAACACGCCCTTCGACAACCCGTCGGCCGCGTCGACGGGCTCGTACGCGACCGACTCGGCGCGCCGCACGACCGGTCGGGGGTCCGTTCCATCCGCGTCCGCCGCCGTTCCGTCCTCCGTATCGCTCATGGCGATTCCTACGCCCCGGGGCGACTAAGCCCTGCCGCCCGGACGGGAAAGTGAAGGGTGGGCGACATCGACACCGGACCGTTATAGTCCCGGCACGGCTACGACCGGTATGCGCGGCATTCGCGTCGGGAGCGTCGGCGGCATCCCGATCCGCCTCGACGTGACCTTCCTCGTGGTGTTGCCCCTGTTCGCGTGGGTCATCGGCGCGGACGTGACGCGACTCGTCGCCGTCATCAACGACCTGTTCGGGAGCGCGCTCCCGGCCGACGCGCTCGGCGCCGGGAGCCGCCGGTGGCTCGTCGGCATCGTCGCCGCCCTCGGCCTGTTCGCCGGCATCCTCCTCCACGAACTCGGGCATTCGGCCGTGGCGATGCATTACGGCTACGAGATCGAGTCGATCACCCTGTGGCTCTTCGGCGGCGTCGCCCGCTTCGTCGAAATTCCCGAGAACTGGGGCCAGGAACTCGCCATCGCCGTCGCGGGCCCGGTCGTGAGCGTCCTGCTCGGCGTCGGCGCGTACCTCGTCTTTCTCGCGGTCCCGACCGCCCCGCCCGCCGTCCTGTTCGTCCTCGGCTACCTCGCGCTGGCGAACGTCGCCCTGGCGGCGTTCAACATGCTCCCCGGCTTCCCGATGGACGGTGGGCGCGTCCTCCGGGCGCTCCTGGCCCGCAACCGGTCGCACGCCCGCGCCACCCAGACCGCGGCGGAGGTCGGCAAGGCCTTCGCATTCGCGCTCGGCATCGTTGGCCTCTTCGCCAACATCTTCCTCGTCGCGCTCGCCTTCTTCATCTACATCGGCGCCTCCAGCGAGGCCCAGCAGACGGTGATGCGCGCCGCCTTCCAGGACGTGACCGTCCGCGACGTGATGACCCCCCGGGGGGCGCTGCAGACGGTCGGCGAGGGGACCAGCGTCGCCGACCTGCTCGACCGGATGTTCCGCGAGCGCCACACCGGCTACCCCGTGTTGCGCGGCGACGACCTCGTCGGGATGGTCACTCTGGGCGACGCCCGCGGGGTCGACGACGTCGAGCGCGACGCCTACCGGGTCGAGGACGTGATGGCTGACGACCTGATCACCGTCCCGCCCGACACCGACGCCATGGAGGCCCTCTCCCGGATGCAGGAGCACGGCGTCGGCCGCCTGCCCGTCGTCGAGGACGGGCGGCTGGTCGGCCTGGTCTCGCGAACCGATCTCATGACCGCGTTCGACATCATCAAGAGCCGGGGCGAACTCGACCATCCGATCCGCTCGCGGGGGACCAGTACCGACGTCGACGTCGGCCCACGCTGACACCGGGGGACGGAGCGGCGCGGGAGGGGAGGGTGAGGAAATGCGGGACCGTACGGTGGATCGGTACGGGACGGCGACGGATGCGGGCGGCCGATCGGCGGGGATTCAGTACGGGTTCGGGAGGCTGAACGACTTCGCCTCGGTCAGCCGCTCGACCTGGGCGTCGGTCAGGGAGACGTCGCTCGCGGCGAGGTTCTCCTCTAGCTGGTCGACGGTTCGGGCCCCCACGATGGGCGCGGTGATGTCGTCGTGGTGGACCTGCCAGGCCAGTGCGACCTGGGCCGGGGTCGCGTCGACCTCGTCGGCGACCGACAGGAGGACGTCGAGCGCCGCGAAGTTCTCCTCGGTGAGGTACTGGTCCGCGAACGCGTTCTCCGTCGAGGCCGTCGATTCCTCGGGGCGGTCCTCGCGGGTGTACTTCCCGGTCAGGAAGCCCCAGCCGAGGGGGCTCCAGGGGACGATCCCGAGGTCGTAGTCGCGGCACATCGGCAGGTAGTTGGGTTCGATCTCCCGGTCGACGAGGTTGTAGCGCGGCTGGGTGACGGTGAACGGCTCGTATCCCTCCCGGCGAGCGATCTCGTTCGCCCGGACGACCTTCCAGGCGTCGGGCGACCCCGACGAGAGGCCGAGGTAGTTGACCTTGCCGTCCGCCACGAGGCCGTCGAGGGTACGCATGGCCTCCTCGGCGGGCGTCCGATCGTCCCAGCGATGACAGTAGAGCAGGTCGATGTAGTCGGTCCCGAGGCGGTCGAGACAGACGTCGATCTGGTTCCGGAGGTGTTTCCGGTTCAGCCCCCTCGCGTTCGGATCGTCCCGGCGGGGGCGGTGGATCTTGGTCGCGATCACGAAGTCCTCGCGGTTGCGGTCCGCGAGCCAGTTGCCGACCCACTCTTCGGCCCGGCCGTTGCCGTACTTGTCGGCGGTGTCGATGAAGTTCCCGCCGCGGGCCGCGTACGCGTCGAGGAGGTCGTATGCCCGCTCCTCGCCGACCTCGACGACGCCCTCCTCGGCCGGGACGTCGTACCGCTCCTCGCCGTCGACCAGCCGCCGCCCGAACCGCCACGTGCCGAAGGCGAGTTCGCTCACTTCGATGCCGGTTCGCCCGAGGGAGACGGTGTCGAGAGTCACGCCAGTTCCCTCCCGGCCGAGCACCGTAAACGCTACTAAGTCGCGGAGGCGGCCGCGTGCCCGGACCCGGCCGGCCCCGACGTTCAAGTGTCTCCCGGCCCAGCAACGGGACATGGAACTCGAACGGAACGTCGGCGGTCGGGACCGCCTCGCACGCGCGGTCCTCGCCGTCGGCCTCGCCGTCGTCGCGCTGGGCGCGTTCCGGAGCGGCCGCCGCGGGACCGGCCTGGTCGCCGCCGTCGGCTCGCTCGCGTTCGGGGTCAACGCGACGGTGTGCTTCTGCGAACTGAACCGACTCCTCGGCGTCGACACCACCGGCGAGTAGGCGGTCGGGGGGACCGAGGTCGACCCCGGCCCTGCGACCGCTGTGACGGGCAGTACCGGGGAGAACCTTCAAACGGGAGGCAACAGAAGTCGCGTGTGTGTCACGGAATCTCTATGCCCAGTTTACCGGCGTCCCGATGGACAGCGACGACGTCGACCGCCTGCTGGAGTCACAGGGTTACGGGATCATCTCGCTCTGTGCCGACGGGGAACCGTACAGCATCCCCGTGTCGTTCGGCTACGACGGGGAGTACGTGTACGTCCCCTTCCTGATCAACGAGCCGGACGCGACGAAGACGCGGTTCATCTCGGACGGCGCGACGGCGCGCCTCCTCGTGACGGACGTTCGGGACCGGTTCGACTGGCAGAGCGTCTCGGTGACGGGCACCGCTCGGTCGATCGATCCCGGCGGGGACGAGTGGGATCGCTTCCTCGAGACCCTGGTGGACAACGGGTGGTTCATGCGCGGGTTCGAACGGGCCGATTCGGTCGATTCGATCCAGGGCTGGCGGATCGAAATCGACGAACTGCAGGGACTGGAGCGGCAGGAACAGCCGGTCGAGTGATCGTTCACGCCGGCCGAACCCGCCGCGACCGCCGAACCGAATTCCAGGAGACGACCGACCGGGATGGGTCGACAGACGCACGCCGGCGGCTCTTTGCTCGCTTCGTCGCGTGACGCGTGGCCAGACACCTCGTCGGAACGTCCGGACCCGAACTCGGGACGCGACCTGCGTCGATCCTCGTACCGTCGTCGACGGGCAGTACCGCGAGCGGCCGCGAATCGGTCCCGACGACATCGAGCGCCGTCATCGGGCGCGTGTCGCCGGCGGACGTGAGACACCGCGTGCGCGGGGTCCCGTCCGACCGGGGACGAGGGAGTGGATAGGCCCGTCGACCGGAGATGGGTGCAGTGGATAGACCTTTGAGTCGTGGGGCCGCACAGCGACGCAAGTTGTACATCATCATCGTCGGCGCGGGGGACATCGGAACCCCCCTGATCGAACTGGCCACGGAGGACGGCAACGAGGTCGTGGTCGTCGAGCGCGACGCGGACCGCGCCGAGCACGCCGCCCAGGAGTTCGACTGCCTCGTCATCAACGACGATGCGACGAGCAAGAGCACGCTGGAGGATGCCGGCGTCAACCGTGCGGACGCCCTGATTACGACGACCGACGAGGACGCGACCAACGTGATGGTCTGCCTGCTCGCCACCGAGTGTGACGTGCCCGCGGTGGTGTCGGTCGTGCACGACGCCGAACACATGAGCCTCTACCGACAGATCGGCGTCAACACGATGGAGAACCCGCAACGGCTCATCGCCCAGTACCTCTACCGCTCGGTCCGCCGCCCGACGATCGTCGACTTCATGGAACTCGGCGGCGACGCCGAAGTCTTCGAAATCGTGGTCACCGACGACGCCCCGATCGCGGGGAAGACCCTCCAGAACGCCGCCAACGAAGGGCTCCTGTCCAGCGATCTGCTCATCGTCGCCATCGAACGCGAGGACGAACCCGAACCGATCACGCCGCGCGGGACGACCCGCATCGAGGCCGATGACGTCGCGACCGTCTACTCCGCGACGGGGGCGACGCCGGAGAAGACGGACGTGTTCGGCCACTACGAAGACCACGCTTGATGACGGACACACGCCCCGCCGTCGGGGAACTGGCGGTCATCGGCCGCGACGTCGGCCGCCTCCTCGTGATGGCGGCAGGGCTGATGGCTGTCAGCCTCCCGGTGGCGCTCGTGTTCCGCGAGCCGTATGCCGTCGCCGCCTTCGGCCTGTCGGCGGTCGTCACGGCGGCGGTCGGCGGGGCGGCGATCCGCGCGTGTGCCGGGGCGCGCGAGCCGGAGATGAAACACGGGATGGTGATCGCCGCCGCCGGCTGGTTCACGGTCGCCGTCTTCGGGTCGCTCCCGTTCCTGCTCACGGCCCACCTGACGCCGCCCGCCGTCGCAGCATCGCACGTCCCACCGGGGGCGTCCTACCAGTCGAGTCTGCTCTACTTCCGAGACCCGATACACGCGTTCTTCGAGAGCATGAGCGGGTGGACGGGCAGCGGCCTGACGATGGCCGTCCACGAACCGAGCCTCCCCCGATCGATCCAGTGGTGGCGGTCACTGATCCAGTGGGTTGGCGGCGTCGGGGTGATCGTCCTGACTGTCTCCATCCTCTCGCGTCCCGGCAGCGGGAGCTACACCCTCTACCGGAGCGAGGCCCGAGAGAAGCGGATCCACCCGAGCATCGTGTCGACGGTTCGGACGGTCTGGAAGATCTTTCTGGCCTACACGCTCGTCTCGATTGCCGCCATGTTCGTGGCGATCCGGGCGAGCGACTACGGCGCGACGCTCCCGCTCTGGCAGGCGGGGTGGCAGGCGATCAACCACGCCATGACCGGCCTCGCGACCGGGGGATTCAGCGTCACGGACGACTCGATCGCCACCTACGGGTCGCCGCTCATCGAGACGGTGCTGTTGCCGATCATGACCCTGGGGGCGATCGCTTTCCCCGTCCACTACGCCGTCCTCCGGAACCGGGAGGTCGGGCAACTGACGGCGGACCTCCAGACGCGGTGGCTGTTCGTGCTGCTCGGCCTCGGGATCGTCGGGCTGTCGGTCCAGAACGTCCTCTCCGTGTCGGCCGTGCCGGCCGCGTTCGCCGACGCGCCGTTCCTCCCCGCCGGGAGGGGGGTCGTCGACGCGGCCACGACCGACGCCGTCCGTGACTCGACGTTCCAGTGGGTGAGCGCGCTGACCTGTACCGGGTTCCAGTCGGCCCCGATCGGCGAATGGACGGCGGGGGCCAAGGTCATGGTGTCCGGGGCGATGGTACTCGGCGGCGCGGCGGGGAGCACGGTCGGCGGGATCAAGATCATTCGGGGGTACACGATCGCACGGGGGATCCGCTGGCAGTTCGGGCGCGTGTTTCTGCCGGTGAACGCGGTCGTCACCGCCCGGATCGGCGACCGGCGGCTCGACCGGAGCCAGATGGAGCGGGAGTTCGGCGAGGCCGCCATCGTCAGTTTGCTGTGGGTCGTGTTCCTGGTAGCGGGCAGCCTCGTGCTGGCCAACGTGACCGGAGCGGGATTCACGTACGCGGACGCGCTCTTCGAGGTGGCGAGCGCTCAGGGCAACGTCGGCCTGTCGGCGGGCATCACCGGTCCGACGATGTCCCCCATCGCGGAGATCATGTTCGTGTTCAACATGTGGATCGGTCGCCTGGAGATCATTCCGGTGCTCGTGTTCGTGCGCTCCGCGCTCTACGGGATGGGCCCGTCGATCCGAGGGCGGTGACGGTCGGGAGAGCCCGCCCGGCGTTCCCACTGCCGTTCGGTCGTCGGGAAACGATCCGGGTGCGAGCAGCGCTCGCTTCGCTCGCGCAGGAAAGAGGTCCGGGTGCGAGAATCGAACCCGATTGCGAGACTCCCTCGCGCTCGTCTCGCGTGATTCGATTCTCGGGGGACTCCCGGCGCTCGCTTCGCTCGCGCAGGAAAGAGGTCCGGGTGCGAGAATCGAACCCGCGTCCCAGCCTCCACAAGGCTGGAGGATAACCACTACCCCAACCCGGACACGCGTCGAGATATCCGGGTCGAACAAAAATACGTTACGACTCCCCGCGCGGCGGCGTTTTTCCGTCGCACGGCCGACGGCGTTGGCGTGGGTTTTTGCCCCTCCACCCCCTTCCTCCGCCGTGGCCATCACGGACCGGATCTACCTGAAGAACCACCGCCAGATCGCCTCGCAACTGGAGACGTCGATCCCGAAGGGCGCCTTCCACGGGGCGACGATCGAGGCGCTCTACGGCGGGGACGGGCTGGCGGCGCTCGACGACGCGACCCGCGAGCGCCTGCTCGCCTTCGCCGAGGACTTCCTCGACTGCCAGGAGGAGGAACTCTACGCCGGCTACCCCGAGCGGGCGTTCGTCCGTTACCTGCTGGAACTCCGGGCCGAGGGCCTCGGCCCCGAGGCCATCGTCGACGTGATGGGCGACGACTACATGCTGTACGCCTATCCCGGCGACGTGCGGTCGTTCCTGGACGAGGCCGTGCGGACGCTGGAGGCGGTCGAACGGCTCGCTGCCGTCGAGGACGAGACGGACGTGGAGCGTCGCGCCCGCGAGGCGCGGACGGCGCTGGTCGGGTAGTGAGTACACGTCCGGCGGGGTCGGGCGCGTCGGCCCGCCCGCGTCGTCGGCCTCACCCGATGCGGAACGAGGGTCCGTCGCGGTCGCCCCGGAGGGCCTCCTCCTCACCGACGTCGCCGATATCACCGACGTCGCCCACGTCGCCGACGTCGAGGTCGTCGAGGTGGATCACCTCGTCGTTCTCGCCCTCCAGTTGCTCGCGCAGGTGGTTCACGTAGCGCTTGTACTCGTCGAGCTGCTCCCGGAGGTGGTCGGCTTCGAGCTCCAGGCGTTCGTGCTCGCGGATGAACCGCTTTGGCACCTCGACTTTCGGAGGGAAGCTGGAGTCGTCCGCGTTCATGTTCTCCAGCTCGTGCTCCGGGACCACCCGCACCGCACCGTCGTGGGCAACGAACGTGTCCACGTAGTCGCGGAACACCGCCGAGAGCGAGAGGTCCCGCTCCTCGGCGATGTCCCGCAGCTCCTCGAACGCGTCCTCGCTGACGCGAAACGAGATCGTCTTGTTCTTGTTGCCCATCGCAGGTGCGCTTCTCACCGCTCCCACTTAACGGTTTGTCAGACGCTCGGCGCCAAAGCGGTCGGCGCACCCGACCGGCGGCCGCGCCGACGTGCCGATTGCGGCGAACGGCGGGCGAGTGGCGAACGGCGCCGACCGACGGACGACCGGCCTACGGTTCGGCCGGCACGTCCGCGTCGGCGTCGGCCAGTTCGTCGCCGCCCTCCAGTCCCTCGAGCGCCTCGAGCGCCGCCGCCCGGTACGCGTCGGGGTCGTCGTCGTAGCGCTCGCGGGCCATCCGTGCGTACTCGTTCCCGTCGTCGAAGGCCGACACGCGGTCGAGGGTGCGGTCGGCCGTCTCGACCACCCACCGGTCCCGCGTCGCGGCGTCGACGACGGTGATCGATTCGGGACGGACGCTCACGTTGACCGTCCCGTCGTCGGTCTCGTACGTCCGCGGCTTGCCGACGACGGCGACGTACGCCGGCGGTTCGAGGTCGCGGAGCGCGCTCGCCGCCTCGGGCTGGTACTGCCCGGCGTAGACGAAGAACGTCCCGGTCGGATCGACGATCCGTCCGCGCCAGTACTCGCTGTCCTCGCCGACGTCCTCCGTCTCGGTCAGCGTACCGACGAGGAACACCCGGTTGGCCCGCTCCCCGGTCGGGAGGAGCAGGTACAGCGGCGCCCGCTCGTCGTCGGACTCCTTGAACGTGTGGCTGGCGTCGTTGAACTCGCGGGCGAAGACCCGTCGGGCCACCTCGCGGCTCGGCACGTCCGTGGCGTTCGCACTCATGCCATCGACCTCCCCTTGATGAGGACGGACTCGGGGTCCGCCGGCTCCGTCAGTTGCTCGAACTCGTCGACCAGCAGGTACCGCCCGAGCGTCGGGCCGGTCACCCGGTAATACCGCCCGAGGACGTCGGCCTGCATCTCGTCGGCCACGACGGTCGTGTCCAGCGCGTCCATCGCCATCTCCGTGGCCTCGTCGAGGCCGATACCGGTCAGTTCCTCGGTGGTCTCGCGGTCGAAGATGACCTCGTGGACCGCGCGGCCGTCGTCGAGGACGCCCTTGATCCGCAGGTCGAACTCGCCGTCGACCTCGCCGTGCTCCGAACAGCGGCCGTTCTGGAGGACGCGCGTACAGCCCTCCTCGGGGCAGCGCTTGATCAGTCCGCTCCCGCTCTGGACATCGACCAGCGCGCCCTCGACGGTCTCGCCGCCGTCGCCGACCTCGATGTCCTCGTCGAGTTCCGTGATGGTCGTCGTCCGGTTGAGTTTCACCGAGAAGTTCCCCTCGTACTCGTCGGTGACGACGTTCTCGAGGCGGTAAACCGCCCCCTCCTCCAGCTTCGGGAGGTCCGACGTCTCGAAGGCGACGAACTTCGTGGTGCCGGACTCGTCGCCCAACAGCCCCA
>JBDGQA010000077.1:0-13740 GCA_042219325.1 Haloferacaceae archaeon
CCGCGGGCTCGGTGGTCGACCTGTCGACCTGCCGCTGTACCTCCTCGGCGTTCTCGGTGGTCGACTCGCTCTCGTCCCCGATGATGCCGGCGCCGATCATTCCGAGCGACGTCCCCGCGCCGGAGAGGTCGAGCGACGTGTCCTCGTTCAGCGTCTCGTCCGGGTTCGGGTCGCCGCCGGACGTGATGAGGCCGGGGTTCCCACCGGGGCCGTCACCACCCAGGTCGGGCTCCCAGTTCTCGAAGCCGTCAGCCATCGCGGGAGAGGAGCACGACGCCGCCGACGGCGACGGCCGCCACGGCGAGCGTCGACTGATCGATGTCGGTCATGCCGCCGCCACCGGAGTCCATCGTCTCGTCCGTGTTGGAGTCGCCGCCGTCCGCGGCGATGGGGCCGGTCTGAGTCCCGCCCGGGCCGTCGCCGCCCATGTCGGGCGTGTAGCCCTCGAATCCGGTGGTGCCGTCGTTCTCGGCGGACGTGTCGCCACCCCCGCCGAACTCCATCGTGTCCTCGCCGTCGACCGTGGTCGTTCCGCCTCCGCCGTCGGAGGAGAGCGTTTCGTCCGCGTCGTCCTCGGGACCGATCAGTCCGGGCTCCCCGCCGGGGCCGTCCCCGCCGAGGTCAGGACTCCAGTCCGTGAATCCAGTCGTGTCGTCGCTCATGCGTTTCCGATGTCGTCCTCGTCCAGATCGTCTCCGATCACCACGAGTCCGGGGCGCCGGACCCGCTCGTTTCTGTTGTCCTTGGCCCACACGACGGCCGCGAGAGCGACCAACGCCAGGACCGCAGCCGTGTCTCTCATCGCTGGGAGAGATACAGCGCCGCGAGGCCGGCCAGCGCCAGCGCGGCCTTTCGGTTCAGGGTATCCTTGTTGTTCGCGTCCTGCGCCGGCTTGTCGGAGGTCGACGGGTCGAACTCGACAGTCTCGCCCGTGTCGGGGTTGACTTCGGTTCCGTCTTGTTTGTCGATGAGTCCGGGCGAATCGGGGTCGTCGGTCGACTCAACGACGAGTGTGTCCGTCTTGCCGCCGACGGTGATGGTGTAGGTCCCCGGCTTTGACGGAGCCGTTCGCGTCGAGTACGAAGTTTCGGCGCCCTGCTCGTCCGGGTCGGTCGGGACGTAGGTCTTGCCGACCCGGTACGTCTCGCCCGGCGTGATCGCCTCGTCTCCAGCGAGCGGTGCGACCCGGATCATGGAGAGTTTCATACTCATGCTACGCACCTCCCTGCGGCGGCGGGTTGCCGTTGGCGTGAGCCTCGCGCACCTCGCGCTCGCGGCTGTTCGAGTCGGCGTCGAGCACGGCGGCGATGTGGTCCGTCGGGGGTTCGCCGGCCGGCGTCGCGCCGTCCTCGACCAGCATCTCCAGCGAGCGGTACGCCTTCCGGGCGCGGATGATGGTCGAGCGCATTACAGTTCGGCCTCCCGAACCGCCGAGTCAAGCGTTGGCAAGGCCGTGGTGTCGTTCCGGTTGATGGAAACCCGATACCGCACGTTATTCGCCGGGTCCGCCGGGATGGAGTCGCCTCGGCTGATAGGCCCGGCTACCTCGGTCCACCCGCTCGACTGGTTTTCCTCGATATACACATCCACCACTTCGTTGTCGAGCGTCCGGGTGAAGTACGCTGACCCCCACGAATACACGTCCCCGTCCGGCGGATACGGCCACTCCAAGTACGTCGTAGTCGAGGTAGCCACCGACCCGGTTCCGGTCTGAACGAGGTCAACATAGGTGTACGAATTGCTCGCGGAGTCCGCAGAGTTGCGATACCATTCGACCCACTCCCACCCGGACGCAGAGTTGGCGAACGCGAAGGGACCGTAGGAGGTTCCGTCGATGATGATTGTGGCCTCGTCGTTCGCAACGTCGGGGTTGATTGTGATGCGGTACACCGTGTTCGCGCTCCACGATTGGAGGTTGGTAGTGGTCGACCCGACTGCCTGTATTCCGTCCGAGTCATCGAACCGGACTTCGATGAGGCGGTTTCCGTTCGCATCCCGCATATCGGCACCGGCTCTGTCGTTGAACGAACTGTTCTTCTGGTCGACCTTGTACGAGTACGTTATCGGGACTATTGTCTCCCCGGCGGTGCGGGTGAGACGAAGCCGACCCACCCACCCGGACCCGCCAGCGGCCCCGTATGCGTACCCGCTATAGGTGCCGTCGATAGCCCCCGAAGACCGGACGCCAGCGTCGCCGTCCGAACCGGATTCGTCAGTCCATTTGTAGGCACTACTCGCGGCTGGCGTGAAGTCTCCGTCCTCGAACCCGTCGATAAAACGGCTTGTGGGGCGGAGACTACCATCCTCGACGGTTGTTTCGGCCCCCGTGATTGTTAGGCCCGACTCCGTGAACGTCCGCGCCTCGTCGCGGACGGTCGGTGCTCCGGGGGTGAATCCGAGGTCCGCCTTTGCGATAGACCCGTCGGGGAACGTCCCGTCGAGTTCGGTGGCCCCGACTCCGTTACTCGCCACGATGATGTTACCGTTCGCGTCCGAGGCGACACCCGAACCGAGTTGTGCGGCTATGTTACCGGAACCGTCACCACCGAGGCCCGTCGACAGGGACGCCTCTCCAGACCCGACCGCACCGCTCGGGATTTGGACGTTCCCGTTCGCGTCGATGTTGAGGCCGTTTCCGAGCGCCGCCGCGAGGGCGCCACTCGACACCTGAATCCCGTCTCCGACCGCGACTTTCAGGTTCCCGTTCGCGTCGAGGGTCAGAACGCCTGTCTTGAGGAGTTCCAGTACCTCGTTCGAGACGGTGAGCGGGTCGGCCACCGCATCGGGCTCGATCTCGCCGGCCCGAATCGGCGGGTCAGAGTTCGGCCGGTCGCTCATGCGACGTACACCCGCCCGGTGGCGGTGTTGGCGCCGCCCGAGTCGTCCGCGATGTTGACCCGGACCTGATCGGCGTCAGCCGGCGTGTGGACGACGTACAACTGCGACCCGTCGCTACTCGAAAGGTCGGCGTTCTCAGCCGATCCCCGGGAGAAGTCGACGTTTCCGCTTCCGTCGAGGTACTCGAACGTGATCGAGAAGGCCGCGCTCGCCTCTACGAGCACGACGATCCGCTCGGCGCGCCCCGGCAGGTCCGGCTCGACGTCGACGCCGCCGCTCGTGATGTCCGCACTACGGAGGCGGCCGACGTAATCCGCGTCCGAGGCGGGCGGGACCTTCCCACCCGAGTCGTCTCGGACGCGGGTCAACTCCTCCACGTCGGTCGTCGTCTGAAGGCTCACGTCTCCCACCCCCTGACCTGCGCCGCGACGGTTCGGTCCGTCGCGGAGGGGTTTCGGACGATGATCTTCAACTGTCGATTGACTTCCAGCGGCGGCTTGTGGGTGGTGTTCAGGTCGTCGATGTCGGTCGGCGGGACGCCGGCCGGGCCGAACCGTCGCGTCTGATCGACCCGCACCTCGTAGGTGAGGCCATCGAACTTCGACGCCGCGACCACGTCCACCCACATCCCCGACCCGTCGGGGTCGAACGTGAACGTCGCCTGGTTCCCGCTCGGGATGTTGGTGCGCTCGGCGTCGTTGAGCGGCTTGTACGCCTCGGGGTCGTCGGCCGGGTCAGGCATCGCCACCCCCGAACTCTTCGACGCGGGTCCGCCCCGGGTCGGGCGTGTCGGCGCGGTCGGCGTCTGCGAGCGCCGCCACCTCGGCCTGCTCCTCGATCTCCGGCGTGCTCATCTCCTCGGTGTCGGCGTCGGTTTCTGCCACGGGTTAGCCCTCCATGAAGTCGCTGATGAACCACCACACGAGGATGAGCGCGGTGATGGTCGACAGCATGAAATCGACATCGGCGCGGCTGTACTTCGTCCCGGCCAGCAGCCGGTCGATGGGCGTGGCCGACATCGGTTCGTTCGTGACCGTGACGGTCGCGCCGGAACCGCCGTCGGCTACCGGGGCGCCCATCGTGTGATACATCCCGTCGGCGGGTGTGGTCGCGTCGCGGACGACCGCGGCCGCAGGGCGGGCGCCACCGCTGGCGGCCCCGCCCCCGGTGCCGGCCGTCTGAACGAGGCCGCCCTCGGGCATCTACACCCGCTCCGCGGAGTCGCGGCGGACGGCGCTCTCCAGGCCCTCGACGCTGGACGCCCGGGCCCGGGCGATGGGGATGCTCACGAGGAAGTTGATCGGGTCCGGGTCGGTGGAGGGGTCCCACCCCGCCGGGTACGGCCCGTCGACCGTGATCTGGAGGCGGAAGTTCGTGGGGACGACCGCCTGAAGCGGCGAGGCCCGCAGGTCGAACTCCAGCGGGTCCCGGTTGGGGTCCCGCCGGGCGACGAGTCCGCCGTCGTGCTGAACCAGCGTCTCGTCCGGGCTGCCGCCCGGGCCGACCTTCTGGATTTCCCACGACGCCTGCGTTGCGGTGACGTAGTACGCCGTGAGGGTGTTGTTCGTGCCGTCGTCGGTGTAGTCGAAGGTGTCGTTACTGTACGAGATCGCGTCCTCTTCGACGTACCCGGTGCCGTCCTCGTGGAGAACCAGGTCCTCAGCCTGGTCGCTGTCGATGATGTCGTGCGAGAGGCTGAACGTCTCCGTGTTCCCGCCGGTGCCGTCGGTGGTGAACGTCTCGCGGGCCACCGGAACCAGGCGGTACTCGACGCCGTTGCGAAGCGCGAAGGGCTGATCGGCCTTCGTTTCGAGCACGACCGTCTCGTTGCCCCCACCGGAGTAGGCCGACGCGGTGAAGTCGCCGCGCCGGAGCGTGCCGCGGACGGTGTCGACGCCGCGAAGGCGCCGGATGATTTCCTCGTTCATCGGTCAGTCCATCGGCTTCCGGTTGACGGCGTTGCCCTCGATGTAGAGCGACGAGTTGGCCCAGTCGATCTGGGCGGACGAGTCGATACTGATGTACCACTTGTCGATGTCGCGGACGTTGAGCGCCCGCCCCAGAAGCGGGAGCTTGACCGCGTCGACGTACTCCTCGTCCTGCTGCTCGGTGATGGTCAGGTTCCGGTACGGCTGGATGTTGTCCCGCACCTCGGAGACGCGGCGGGTGTCGTCCGCCTCGGGCCGCTCGTACTCGAACACGAGCGACGTGCCGAGCGGGAGGTCGCTGCCCGTCGAGTCCTTGAGGTCCGCGTAGATCGGGACGCCCTCGGCAGAGCCACGGGCCACCTGGTTGAGAATCTGGAGAAGGAGCCCGTCGTCGGGCTGAATCTCCAGAATCGGGGTCCGCACCCCGGTCGTGTTCGTCCGCTGGGTGGCGAACTCGTGGATATTGCTGATATCTTCCATCTGTCAGGCCCCCGCGTTCTCAACCCGGTCCTTCAGCCCGACGCGACCGGCGAGCTTCATGCCGGTGTACCCGAGTCCGCCCGTCGCCACCATCGGGTAGTCGAGCGCGTAGCCGGCGCCCGCCGTCACGAGGCCGTACACCTCGTCCGGCGCGTCGAAGCGCGAGTCGATCCCGTTCTTCATCACGACGCTGACGCCGAGGCCCGCCAGGACCGCGGCCGCGTTCATCCAGTTCTCCGTGTCGCTGACGCCGTCGAAGGCGTCGCCAAAGTCCATCGCCATGCTGTCGTAACTCCGGGTGAACGTCGCCGGAGCGAGTACTTAGGCGACCGAACCGAAACCGGCGCGAGAAGCGCCGATGTGGCGCAAAACGCGGCTTATCGCAGCCCGCCCGGGAGAAGGTCCTCCTCGGCGTCCTCGTACTCCTCGACGAGTCGCATCACCGCCTGAGCGTTCGAGAGGTCGACACCCTCGGGGCCGAGGTCGTCTTTCACCCGCTCGAACGCCTCGGCCTTCTCGCCGCGAAGACTGATGTGGAACTCGCTCATGTGGGGAGGTCCATCCCGTCATCATCCGGCGAGTAGTGCGGTACGCCCGCGTCGAGTCCGCGGGTGTCAACCCGCCGGCGGTCGCCCGACTGCGTGGAGTATATCCACTCCGACCCGATGGTCTTGCCTGCGTCGTCCTCGAACTGGCGGACCGTCGTGTGACCGTCGTCCGCAACGAGGGCGTCGGGGACTCGTTCGGCCGGAACGTTGGCCTGCGGGTCGTGGATGTCCGCGGGGTAGCCCGACACGACCGACGAAACCCGGTCGATGTTGTCGCCGTCGAACCCGCCGAGGATGCGCTCGTCCGCTTGGGTGGCAACGGTCTTGTCGATCTCCGCGAACCGCTGCGTGCTCCATACCGAGTGCGCGAGTTCTCCCCGGCCGGTGGTCGCGAGGCCCCGGATTACCTCCGGGTAGGACCCGCGTTGCGGGGCGATGAAGTGGGCTTCTTCGGCCCAGGTGAGCGTCTTGCCATCGTACTCACGGGCTGCCTCTATCGCGGTCGCGGCGAGGGCCCGCCAGTCCTCCGGTGCCATCGAGGAGTGCCGGCAGACGACGAGCGCGTCCGACTCACGGAGCGCCTGGTCCCACCACTCGCGGCCGGCGTCGCGCTCGGCCGGACCGCCGATGAGCCAGTCGGCCATGCCCTCCTCGGCTATCCCGCGGAACTCGTCTTTATAGTCGAGAATCACCGCCGCGTCGTAGTCCGCGAGGTTGTTCACGACGTAGGCGAGGGCGAAGAAGGACTTGCCCCATCCACTTTGGGCGGCGATGAGCGAGCGCGTCATTCGGCCCGAGAAAGCCGGTTCATCTCGACGGCGACCTTTTCCGTCCACCGGGCGACGGCGTCCCGAACGATGTCGTCCGTCTCGACGGCCGCGACGTGCTGCTCCCACCACTCCAGCGAGGGCACGTCGAACGCCCGGCGGACGTGCGCCTCCGCGAGTTCGCGGTCCGTGTGCTCGCCGTCGACATCCTCCCGATAGCGGTCCGCCCACGCCTCGATCTGTGCGTCGGGGTCGTCCATGCCGACGTAGGCCGCGAGGTCGGGGTCGGGGAGCCGGTGGTTCGCGTACCACTCGGCGGCCGCCTCGTCGTCCGGCAGCGCCTCGGCCAGCGCGAGAAGGCGGTCGATCCGGTCCTCGGGATCGAACGCCCGAAGTTCCGGGTCGATCTCGGCGCCGATGGACTCTGCGAGCACGATCAGGTTCTCGATCAGCGCCCGCTCTTCCTCGGCGCGGATTGAGGCGAACCGGCGGGCCGCCTCGGAGGAGGCCAGGCGGTCCATCAGCGCCTTCTTGCCGATGCCGCCGGGGAGATCGAGTCCGTTCATAGGTCGATGTCCTCAAGCATCTGCTCGGCCGCGTCGGTTTCAGCCAGCAGCGCGCTCCCCACGAACGCCGTTGAAGAGAGCGCGACGGCTTGGCCGGGCGGAAGTTCCCGGCCGAGGCCGTGTTTCTCCATCAGCCGGTTCATGTGGTGGTCCACGTCGAACTGCTTGGCCGCCTCCGCCTCGACGTGGTCCGAGTCCTCGGTTCCGTACTTGTCGATGAGGGCGTTCGTGAGAGCGACGAGGCAGTTGACGTACATCTCCCCGACCGTGCCGCTCGTATCGGTCGGCAGGTCCCGGTCGTCCTCGTCCGCCTCGTCGGTGTCCGCGTCCGCGTCGGCGCCCTCGTCCGCCTCGTCGGTGTCGGCGTCGGCCCCGGCGTCCGCCTCTACCTCCTCGGGGTCGGGGAGGTCCCCCACCGCGTCGGGGGTCGGTAGGTCCTCAGCGTCGGGCTCGGCCGGGTCCTCGTGGCTCGCCTCTTCGGGGTCGGCCTCGTCGGCTTCTTCGACCGTCTTCTCGGCGTCACTCATCGGCCGCCACCCACCCCGGCGCTCGGGGGCCGATGTCGTGCTCGGTCACGAGGTGTAGGTCCCGCGCGAGTAGGCTGTGCCACGGACCGGCGTCGCACCCCTCTCGGGGACAGTCGTGCGTGTCCATCAGTCATCCTTGGACGAGTCCCGGGCCGCCGACATCCGCCGCGCCGGCGGCGTCGGCGTCGGTGGTCGTGTCGCTGCTCACCTTGGTCGCCTCGGTGTCGACCGTCTCCTCGGCGTCGCTGCTCGCCACCCGGTAGAGCATCCAGGCCACCACGCACACCGCGGCGATGGTGATGAACGTCCGAGGGTCGATAGGGAGGGCGGCCCACCCTTCCAGGGGTGTTGAACCCCCTTCAGACCCCCCTTCGTCGGGATGGTCGTCCGTCTCTACGTCGCCCCCTGATTCATCCCCCTCTGAAGGGGTCTCGTGCTGCCTCTCGTACTCCTCGGGTGTCGCCATGCCCTCGCTACCATCCCCCTCAGGGCCCCCCTCTTGGGGGGCCTCTTCGGGGTCCTCGGGTTGGTCGTCCGTCTCTACGTCATCCCCTGGTTCGTCCCCCTCTGAAGGGGCCCCTTCGGGATGGTCGCCGCCGTCGCCTTCCTCGCTACCATCCCCCTCGGAGGGGAGTAGGCCCCCCTTCAGGTCCCCCCACGGGGGATGGTCGCCGGAGGCCGAGACGTGGCCGCGGAGGGAGTCGATGTCCCCCTGCGGGTCGTAGTCGCACCCGTCAACGGGGCACTCTTCGGGGCCGTTCATCGGTCGAGGTGGTCCCGCAGCGCCTCGACCGCGCTCTCGGGTGGGGTGCCGTCGCCCAGGTAGCCGAGGCCGTCGTCGTCCGGCTCGAACTCGTGGACGTACTCCTGGCCGGCGGCGTCGGTGACGGTGACGGCGTACTTCGTGTGCTGTTCTCCGCGGTCATCGTTGTAGTGGATGGGTCGGATGTCGCTCATGGTCGGTAGTCGGTCGTCTTGGTGTCGAGCCAGCGGTGCCACGCGGAGGCAGCGCCGATGATGAACCCCGCCGCGGGGCCGCCGAGGATCAGCGCGAACATGGCCTCGGCGGAGGGGACGTAGCAGGTCATAGGTCGATTGACTCTACCTCGGCCGGCGGGTCCGGCGAACCCATGTCATGTTCGTGGCCCTCGTGTGAGGCGTGGCAGTCCTCGCAGTCGTCCGCGACCTGCCGGTAGAAGTCGATGAGCCAGCCCTGTACGTCCTCCATCCGCTCGAAGTCTTGCGGTGGCTGTCCGTGCTCTTCACGAATGGACTGGATAGCCCGCGCCGCCTGGTTGGCATTCTCCCACGCCTCGCGGGCTTCTTTCAGGTGGCGGTCGGCCTCGTTGACCGCACCCTGGTATCCCTGAAGCGCCCGGTGGAGTGCGCCGAGCGTCGGGCCGTCGAGATCGGCGGTCCACTCTTCGGTTTTTTCTCCGGTGGCCGATTCTCCCCTGGGGCCATCAGCGTCGGACCCCATGATGTCCGCGACCTGCGACTCTGAAAGGCCACATACCTCCGCTAAGAACTCACAGGCGTCCGGGTCGCCGTGTTCGCAATGGTCGCGGGCGTGGTCGCACTCGCCGGCCTGCTGCTGTTTCGCGGCGCGCTCTTCTCGGCGGCGCGCCCGTTCGTCCTCCTCGCCCACGTTCCGGGCGCCGCCGCCGTCGCCGGTCGCCCCGGCCTCGATGCCGCCGATGCCGCGGCGTCGGCTCTCAATCTGCTGCTCGGCGCCTTCGCTCGGGTCGTCGTAGTCGGTCAGCGCGCCGATGTCGTCCCCGAACCACTCGGGGTGGCCTTCCCGGGCGTAGATCGCCTTCGCCTTCCGCCAGGTGATTGTCGTCTGCGCCGGTCCGTCGAACCCGCCGAGGTCGCTGATCTTCTCGCGGACGCCCTCCGACAGCGGTGGGGCAAGAGGCAGCCCCTGCGCCTCGGCGTGGCGGGACTCGTCGGCCTCGGCGCGGATGCTGTCGAGCACGCGGTCGGGCGTGTCGCTCACGAAGTGGACGGTCTTCTTCCGCCGGTCGTCGTCCCCCGGACACACCCACTCGTCGTTCTCCTTGCGGGCCGCGTCCGCGTCTGCTTTCGTGCCGAACTCGACGGCCTCGCTCATGGGCAACGGTAGTTGTAGGACCAGGTCCCGTCGCCATCCCGGACCCGCCCCCTATCGTGTTCGTGGAGTTGTCGCCCGCAGACCTGACAGTACGCTTCCTTCGACCGTGTGAGGCACCTTCCGACGGGATTCTCAGGGAGGTCGCGCATCGCGAGCGCCGCTACTGCCGGACCGACGATACGCGCCCTGCCGCCGACCACGCTACCGGGGTCGGGGGTGACTTCTTTACTACGGCGCGACACTACCCCGCTGTTGATGTCGACTGGTAGGTCGCCGTTCGAACGAGCCGAGGACGTCGCCGGGAGCATGGCCCCCTACGGAAATCGCGCGGTCTACAGCCGGACGAACGGCGGGTACATGACCCGCCTGCCGGCCGACCTCATCCGGAAGCTCGAGTGGGATTCGGTCGACCGCTACTACTGTCCCGCCGGGCGCGGGGCGATCATCCTCGTCCCCGAGGGTGCTGAGGTGCCGGTTGAGGCAAGTGATTTGGACGAAGACACGGCTTGATACCGTGTCAACATTTTTCAAATCCGCCTTTCAGATGACTCTATGCGTATCCGTCAGCGTCAGCTTGTCTACGGTACCCTGTTTGGCGCCGGTGCGTTCGTACTCGGCTGGGCGTTGACCTACCTGTTCCTGTCCCCCAACTTCCTCAGCGAGACTCCCACTTGGCAGGCTGCGCTATTACTCTATATCAACGGCCACTTTGTTGAAATCACAGATGCGACGGTCGGCGGTATCGGTGTTGGTACCGTTGACCTGATTACGGAATTGCCGAATCTTGGACACGTTCGGGCCCTACCTCCTCTCTCGCTAATTTTAGCATCGGTGCTGACAGCGGAAGCAGTCGGCTATTCTTCCCGGGGAAGGCACATTCTACAGAATGCCGCAAGCGCTGCTATCGGCTATGTGCCGGCCGTAGCGATCGGAATGGTGGTCTCTGGTGCGCGTCCAGGGATTTCGCTGATCGTTCTACTTGGTGTTGGCCTAGCGATCTCAACCTACATCGGGGCAGGCATCGTTCAAAAGGTGACTGGAGGACTTCCGATTTTAGCAATCACTTCGCTCGGTGGATTAGCGGCCATCGGACTACTGACTATTCTGGGTGGTTTGGTCGTATTGAATGCTATTTGGCCTCTTCTCGCGATGATAGCTCTTTCAGTCATCGCCGGTGGTGTGCTGATGTACGCGGTCCGGAACGCGCCGACATGACAGTAGATTCGCTATTGATGTCTGACTCTCCTGTCGAGTGAGACAGAATCGAGGCCTCCGCCCCCACCGTACCACTACCACCACCCGGGCCCCCTTTATGTAGGTATGTCTCGAAATTTGAGACATGAGGCGCCGCGACTACGACGACGCCGACGGCAAGCGCGTGTGGCTTTCCCAGAACGAACTTGACGACCTCCTCGACGAGCCCGACGACACCCTTCGGAGCGTCGCGCTCGCGCTCGCGGGCCGGTGCGGCCTCCGCCGGCACGAAGTGGTCGGCGTCACGCCCGCGGACCTCGTCGACGGGCCCACCGGGACACACGTCCGCGTCGAGGGGAAGGGTGGTCACTACCGCGAGCCACCCGTGCCGTCCGACCTACAGACGAAGATCGGCGCCTACGTCGACGTCGCCGACGTCGAGCACGACGCGCCCATCGTCGACCGGGACCCGAAGACCGTCGAGCGGTGGGTCATATCTGCCGCCGAGGCGCGGCGTGAGGACACCGACGATGTCGGATGGGCCGACGTTCGCCCGCACGACCTGCGGCGGTCCTGGGGGACGCTCCTCCTGGAGCACGGCGTCGAGCCCGGCATGGTGATGGAGTGGGGCGGGTGGCGCGACTGGCAGACGTTCCGGGAGAGCTATCTCGGCGAGTTCTCTCCCGAGGCCGTCCGTCGCGAGCGCGAAAAGCTCCCCTGGGAGTGACCAAACGCCGTTACTGTGCCGCGGAAAGTATCGCGCCGGCGCCGGCTATCAATATCGCCAGTAGAACAACCGGCACCGCCAACTCGTTTACCATATCGACTATCGCCGTCGGGTCGCCTCCATTCCCTGCTGCTCGTATCATGAGCGCCGCGCTACCGGCGAAGAACAATAGGAGAATTGCGACGGCACCCTGTATGAGTTCTTCACTCATCGTCTTTACCTGGCTCATACAGTCCCTCAATAATGTAGTTGAGTGTCGTTCCGAGCAGTATGGCTATCAGTACAAACAGAGTGACGAGAAAGGGATTGTCGAAGATTCGGCTACTCCGAATCACAATTGAGCCGATGAGGGCTGCCCCGATCCACTCGACGGCGTTTTGAAGTGATTTGTAAAATCTCTCGTCGGGAGACCATTTCATCCTACCAAATCCTCATTTTGCCGTGATTTACTGTGTCCGCGGGTGTCGGGGCAGATAACCCGCGTCGAGATCGCCCCGGAGGTACGCCTGCCCCCATGTCGTGATTTCGTAGCCGCCCGCCTCCGGCGCCGCCAGTTCCCGCGCGACGAGCACGTTCAGCCGGCGCTCAACCACGAGCGCGTCGGCGTTCAGTTCGTGAAGCCGGTGGTTCGACGCGATGGTCTTGGGCGTCGACCATCCCTCGTCGTTGAGCTGTTCGAGGATGCGCTCTTCTATCTGTAGCATCCATCGGCCGGTCCTTCGGAGCACCTGGCTCATTTATGCCTGCGCGGGATCGTCGACATCCTCCGATTCCGGCAGTTCTCCCGCGTCGAGTTCCTCGTCGAGGTATCGCTCGCCTAGATCCGTGATGACGTAGACGCCGTTCCCTAACCCCTGTAGCATCCCGTGCTTTTCGAGCGTTTTCAGCCGGCGCGAGATTGTCGAGCGAGAAACACGGAAGTGCTCCAATTCCTTCATCTCTGCCGCCGTTCCCGAACCTTCTCTCCGGATATATTCGAGTATCCGGTCGTCCCAAATCGTCATCCACGACGCCGACCTTCTCATTACCAGCGTGTTTTCTCCCATAGTTCCCTAATTTCACCGTAAAGTTCGATGTTAGGAATCTTGATTGATAAACAACAGTCGGTGAATTTACAAGCAAGTAGTTTAGTATTGAGCAACCACGGACGCCGACGACGTCGCTGTCGCTCGTAGATGTGTGGTCGCCCGGGCCGGCCGTACCAGCGCCCGACCCGGGAGAAATGGGGTCCGTGCCCTACCATGTGCTACGGAACCCACGCGGGGCGAAAACCCCGCACGCGAGAAGACGCACCGCCCGCTGAAAGCCCTGACGCCACGCCCTGCGTGGTCTGCGGTGACCCCGCCGACGGCATCGACGCCCGTCTGCGGACGCCCGTCTGCCGCGCACACGCCGGCCTCGGGTCGTCGACCGCCGACGCCGATACGGTCGAGCGCCTGCTGTGTGACGGCGGTACGGTCCAGGCGTGTCCGGAGTGCGAGTCGAGCGATATCAGCCCGCGCAACCCTGGACACCACGGGAGTACGCCCGACGTGACGGCGCAGTGGTACTGTATTGACTGTGCTGCGCGCTTCAGCGAGCCGGCCGAACGCGAGCCGATCCACGCTGGCCAGGAAGGCGGTCGGAACTCGTCGGCCTACGTCGCCGCGGCGCTCGATGCCGACCCCGAGCTGATTCCCGACGGTGGCGTCGACACCGACACCCCGGCGCTCGCGCCCGTCGTCGAGGAGCCCGCCCCGAAGGAGGCTGCACGCCACCTCGACGGTTTGGCGGGCGTGCTCGCCGCCTACCAGCCCGCCGAGCCTGCGGACACCGTCGAGGTTGTCCTGCCGGCGAACACGCCCGCCGTGCCGCCCGCGGTCGTCCGGGCGCTGTACCGGCGCCGACTGTTCATCACCGACGTCTCTCCGCGCGGTGACCCGCCGTACCTGATGGTGCTCGCGAGGCCCGAGGAGGTGCGACTGTGACGTACCGCGAGAGCACCGAGGGTGACGAGGAGGTTCGCCTCGGCCGCCACACCGTCGAGTCGTCGATCCAGTTCGGTTCCACGAC
>JBDGQA010000077.1:13840-19980 GCA_042219325.1 Haloferacaceae archaeon
TGCGGGTGCGGCGACGTTATCCTCGGGTACGTCGAGGGCGAGGCCTGCCCCGGATGTGGCGAGGTGGTTCTCGGTGACTGACGACCTCGACCCGCTCGCTCCGTCAGCCGCGGTGAACCTCTATCTCGACCACCGCGAGCCCGACGTTTCCGAAAAGACGCTTCAGAACCAACGCTACCGACTGAATCGGTTTCTGGAGTGGTGTGAGGTCGAAGGCATCGAGAACATGAACGCGCTCTCCGGGCGTGACCTTCACCGGTACCGGACTTGGCGGAGCCAGCAGGTCAACGCAGTAACGCTCCGCGGCGAGTTAGCGACGCTCCGTGTCTTCTTGGAGTTCTGTGCGTCCATCGACGCCGTCGAGCCCGGCCTGCGTGAGCGGGTCCTGCTTCCCGACGTCGCTGCTGACGAAGAGGCGAAAGACGAGGAACTTCCGGACGAGCGAGCACACCGCATCCTCAGCCACCTGGAGAAGTTCCGGTACGCGAGCCGCGAGCACGTCATCATGGCGATCCTGTGGCACACCGGTATCCGGCTCGGCAGCCTTCGGGCGTTCGACTTGAACGACTGGGATCCGGACGAGATGTGTCTCAGCCTCCGGCACCGTCCCGATACGGAGACGCCGCTGAAGAACGGTGCTGCGGCCGAGCGAGTCGTCGCTGTGAGCGAGCACTACGCCGAGGTGCTTGAGGACTACATCGAGTACAACCGCCACTCCGTAACCGACGAGCACGGCCGCGAACCGCTGCTCACGAGTTCGCAAGGGCGTCTGTCGGGAACGGCTATCCGGAACATCGTGTATCGGGTCACGCGGCCCTGCTTGATCCGCGAGTGTCCTCACGACCGTGATCCGGAGACGTGCGAGGCGATGGAACCTGAGCAAGCGAGTCACTGTCCATCGAGCCGTTCACCGCATACCATCCGGCGCGGCTCGATCACCTACCAACTCCGCGAGCAGGTTCCTCAGCGCGTCGTCGAGGAGCGAGCGAACGTCTCCGACGAGGTACTGGAACAGCACTACGACGAGCGGACGGAGCGCGAGAAGATGCGCGTCCGCCGCGACTTCATCGACGATCTGGAGGCCAACAAATGATACCCAACAACCCCCAGTCTGAACGGCATCGATTCCGGAGGCATCGCTTGTGGACTCGTGAGCGGCAGTGGAAGACGAACGGGCGAAGTCCCGGCGAGTCCACTAGCGTTTCTCCGCCGTGGCCAGGGATCCACGACACGCCACAGTGAAGCACCCTCGACGCACGCGTCGAAGGTTCGACCGCGCCCCTCCGTCGACGGTAAGAGCCGGACCACGGACGAATTCATCGGAGCGTCGGTCCGGAGAGGACGTCCACGAGGAGCGGACCGAACCGGGCGGCGACGAGGATCAGGAGGAGGAGGAAGACGAGCGCGAGCAGCCCGGCGAGGATGAGCAGCCGGCTCGGACGGAGTCGGTCGGTGCCGGACATGCCAACACGGGCGGGCCTCGGGGGAATAAAACCACCAGAATCGACCGGCGGCCCCGGTCGCGGTTCGGGACACCCGACGTGGCCGCCGGGTGCCGGTACCCCACCGTACCTATTTCCGCCACCCGTTCGACGGCCGGGCCATGAACCTCGAGGACCGCACCGCGTTCGTCACGGGCGCGGGACGGGGCATCGGGCGGGCCATCTCCGAGCGGCTGGCGAGTCGCGGCGCCGACGTCGTGGTCGCGGACCTGGCGGAGACGGGAACGGCCGAGACGGTCGAGCGGGTGGAGGAGGAGGGTCGGCGGGCGGTTCCGGTCGAACTCGACCTGCGCGACCCGGAGAGCGTGGCGACGGCCGTCGATCGGGCGCTCGACGCGACCGGCGGCGTCGACTTCCTCGTCAACAACGCGGGCATCGCCGGGCCGACGGCGCCCTGCGAGGAGGTGTCCGTCGCGGAGTGGGACGAGACGATGGCGGTCAACCTCCGCGGCACCTTCCTCACCTGCCGGGCGCTCCTCCCGTCGATGAAGCGCGCGGGGTACGGCCGGATCGTCAACGTCTCGTCGATGACCGGGAAGCGACCGCTGTACGAGCGGACGCCGTACGCGGCGTCGAAGATGGCGGTCATCGGGTTCACGCGGACGCTGGCCGCGGAGGTGGGCGAGTACGACATCAACGTGAACGCCGTCTGTCCGGGACCGGTGATGGGGCCGCGCCTGCGGGACGTCTTCGAGAAGCAGGCGGAGGCACGCGGCGTCGATTACGAGACGGTGAAGGCGGAGCACGCCGCCGAGAGCCCGCGGGGCGAGCTCGTGGAGGCCGACGACGTGGCCCGGTACGTGGCCTTCCTCTGCTCGCCCGACGCCGACCGGGTGACCGGACAGGACGTGAACGTCTCGGCGGGCGTCATCTCGTACTGATCCCGCACCAACCTATATCGGCGGCCGGACCCAGGGACAGTCCGGTGAGACCCGTGGACGAGTACGAACACACGCCAGTCACGGTGGACGGGAAGCGCGCGGTGGTCATCGGCGGGACCAGCGGCATCGGCGAGTCGGTCGCCCTGGGGTACGCGGCGGAGGGCGCCGACGTGGTGGCGACCAGCAGGACGCCCGAGAAGGTCGCCGACACGGCCGAGAAGCTCCGCGACCGGGGCGCGACGACGGTGGAGCGGACCTGCGACGTGACCGATCCGGCCTCGCTCGAGGCGCTCCGAGACGCGACGGTCGACGCGCTCGGCGGCGTCGACGTCCTCGTCACGTCGGCGGGCGCCGTCTCGCGCGACCGGCTGGTCGACACGCCCGAGGCCGACTGGGAGCGCGTCCGGGAGGTCCAACTCGACGGCGTCTACCGCGCCATCCGGACGTTCGCTCCCGCGATCGACGAGGGGAGCGTCGTGGTGATCACGTCCATCACGGCCGAACTCGGCATCCGGAACCTCCCGGCCTACACCGCGGCGAAGGGCGGCGCCGAGGCGCTGACCCGCGCGGCGGCGGCGGAACTCGCCCCCGACGTCCGGGTGAACGCGCTCGAGCCCGGCTTCTTCCTCACGGAACTCAACCGCGACACCTACGCCGAGGGCACCGAGCGGCGCCGCCACATCGACCACCGCGCCGCGATGGGGCGCGTCGGCGAGACGGAGGAACTGGTCGGCGCCGCCGTCTACCTCGCGAGCGACGCCGCCTCCTACACCACCGGGGCGGTCCTCCGGGTCGACGGAGGGTTCACCGAGGGCGCCTTCTGACCGTCCGGGCGCGTCGGGAGCCCGCCGCGGCCGTCGTGCCACAAGGGATTCATGTGTTCGAGACGAGGACGGAATATGGGCGATCCAACCGTCCAGCTCCTGGTCGGCGGGATGGCGACCTTCCTGGTCGCGACGCTCGTCGACGGCCTCACCGGTCGGCCGTGGGAGGACGTGGACCCGCAACGGCCGCGGTGAGTGCGCCGCCACGGCCCCGCCGTCAGCGCGAGCCCGCGAGCCTCCTGCAGTACCGACTTCGGCCAGCGCGAACGCGCCGCCCGCGCGGTCCGTCCCGACGGAGAGCGGCGCCGATGGAGCGCGACCACGGACCCGTCCGGTCCGCGCGACCGGAGACGCGCGTCTGCCGTCGTGAAGGCTGGTGACGTCCGTCCCGGAGGCGTGACGCGTCAGACCCCGGAATCGGGCACCGCCTCGGCCGGCAGGGCGTAGGGCTGGCCGCACCCGTGGAGTTCGAGGGTGCAGTCCGGACAGGCGGCGTGTCGCTCGCGGCGGTGGGGGACCGACTGGCGCTGCCGGGCCGGATCCGCCTCCAAGGTCTCGCGCAGGTCGGTCGGCAGGTCGGCGAACGGTACGAGTTCCGTCCCGCAGGCGGGACACGCGTCGGTGTGCATGACCGACGACACGGCCCCCGGCGTCGAAAATCCGTCGACCGACGAATTCGCACCAGTCGTTAATATTTTATGATGTAGAAACGTGTCACGAACCGTCGATGCGCTACTCCGAAACGCTGCAACTGTTCGAGCAAGCGTTCGAGTTCCCGACCGATCACGAGACCGTGGACGACCGCTTGGGGGAGGTGGAACTCGTGACCCCGGCCGGCGAGGCGGTCACCGTCGGGGACGTCCTCGACCGGACCTCCGAGACGACGTACGAGTCGTCGGAGGGGCTGTACACCTCGCTGATCGGGAACCTCGAGGACGGGTTCATCGGTCGGAAGTACTACGACGACCGGGCGGGCACGCAGTCCGGGGAAGCGGACGTGAGGGGCGACGACGTGTCGCTCTAGGCGTAGTCGTCCGCCCGCGGCGTCGGCGTGTCGGCTTTCGGCGCCTCGCTCGGGTCGGGTCGTCCCTCGGACGGGCCGGCAGGACGCGCTACCGGAGGCCCCAGAAGAACACGAGTCCGAGCGTGGTGACGACGGTCAGGAGCAGTTGGAGCGGCGCCCCGACGCGGAGGTAGTCGGTGAACTTGTACCCGCCCGGACCGTACACCATGAGGTTCGTCTGGTACCCGATGGGCGTCATGAACGCGCTCGACGCGGCGAACATCACGGCCAGGAGGAAGGTGAGGCCGTTCGCGCCGATCCGGGCCGCCGTATCGACGGCGATCGGGATCATCAACACGACGCTCGCGACGGGAGTGATGATGTTCGCCAGCAGTCCCGTCAGCAGGTAGAACAGCCCCAGGACGACGACGAGCGGGAGCACGTCGGCGCTCTGGACGAGCAGTCCCGCGAGGAACTCCGCGCCCCCGGTGCGTTGCATCGCCAGTCCGAGCGGGATGACGCCGGCGAGCAGGAAGATGATGTTCCAGCTGACGGCGTCGTAGGCCTCGCTCGGCCTGATACAGCCGGTGACGACCATCGCGACGACGCCGCCGAGCGCCGCGATGACGATGGGGAAGAGTCCGAGCGCGGCCACGCCGATGACCGCGGCCATGATGGCCACCGCGACGGGCGTCCGCGGGCTGAGCGGCGCCAGCGCCTCCGGTTCCGCCTCCTCGCGGAGCAGCGGCTCCTCGGCCGCCTGGGTGACGACGATGTCGCCCTGTTCGGTCAGGTACTCGACGGCGTCGGGCGTCGTCTGGAGGAGCAGGGTGTCGCCCGCCTGTATCTCGTGGTCGTCGAGTTCCTCCCGCCGAATGTCCTCGCCGCGACGGACGGCGAGCGGCGTGGTGTCGAACTGCGCCTCGAGCTTCGTCTCGCCGATCGTGTCCCCCACGAGTCGCGAGTCCGGGAGCACCACGGCCTCGACGAGCGTCCCCGACGTCTCCGCCTCCGAGAGGTCCGACTCGGTCACGTCGGCCCGGGAGCGGTGTCCGAGACCGTACTCGTCGGCGACCCGGGTCACGACCTGCCGGTTCGCCCGGACCGTGAGGACGTCGCCCGCCCGGAGGATCTGATCGGACCCGGCGGCGAGGAAGGTCGCCTCGTCCCGTTCGAGCTGGAGGAGGTCGAGGTCGACGCCGCTCGCCCGGTCGAGTTCGTCGTCGGCGTCCTGGAGCGTCGCCCCCACGAGCGGGGACCCCTCGCGGACGACGAGCCGGGTCAGGTGGTTCTCCAGGTCGAACTCCTCGGTGAGGTCCGCCACGGGGTCGATCCGCGCCGGCGTGAGCCGCCGGCCCACGGTGAGGAGGTACGCGGTCCCGACGACGAGGACGACGACGCCGAGCTTGGTGAACTCGAACATCGAGAGCGGGTGGTCGAGGAGCTGGCGGGAGAGGTCGCTCGCCAGGATGTTCGTCGAGGTGCCGATGAGCGTCAGCGTCCCGCCGAGCATCGCGGCGTAGGAGAGCGGCAGCAGGAGCTTCGACGGCGAGATGCCGCTCCGCTCGGCGAGGCCCGTGATCATCGGGATGAACACCGCGACGACCGGGGTGTTGTTGATGATGCCCGCGGTGACGCCGGTGGACCCGACCGTCGCCCCGAGGAGCCGCGACTCGCTGCCCCTCGTCACCCGGGCCAGGTAGACGCCGAGGCGCTGGACGAGTCCCGTCCGCTGGATGCCGTCGCTGAGGATGTACATCGCCACGATGGTGATCGTCGCGGGGCTGGAGAACCCCGAGATCGCGTCGCGGGCGCCGATCCCGGTCCACGGTTCGAGGACGACGAGCGAGACGAGCACCCCGATCGCCGTGATGTCGCTCGGGACGAGTTCCGTCACGAACAGGAGGAGCGCGACGCCGATGAGCGCGAA
>JBDGQA010000003.1:0-19974 GCA_042219325.1 Haloferacaceae archaeon
AGCTCGTCGACGAGCTCCGCGAGGAGGAGGACCTCAAGATCGGCGTGGTCCGTCCCCTCGTCTACCGTCCGTTCCCGACCGAGCAGCTGGCCGAGTCCCTCCGCGGGCTCGACGCCATCGCGGTCTGTGACAACAACGAGCCGTCCGGTGCGGCGGCCGACGGCGGGAAGCTGTTCCGCGAGGTCCGCGCTACCCTCTACGAGGAAGACCAGGACGTCCGACCGAACGTCCTCGGCTACGTCCTCGGCCTGGGTGGCCGTGAGTTCAGCCACGTTCACTTCAACGAGATCGTGGACGAGCTCAAGGAGACCCAGGAGGCCGGCTCCATCGAGGGTCCCGACGTGCGCTGGAAGGGCTACCGAGAGTAACCACTAACGGTTACTCCCCCCAAATCACCGTAAGAATAATAGACGCACACGCATAACGCGGAATCAGAGGAACTCCAAATAACGATGTCAACCGAAGAAGACGAGGGTGGACTCGGCAGCGTCCACATGAAAGAAGGCAGTTCGCGTACAACCGGCGGCGTCGCCGAGACCAAGGACTTCGAGCAGGTCACCGCGACCCGCCCGGACGTCAAAGGCGGTATCAACGAGGGCGACCACCTGTACGCCGGCGGCGAGCGGATCTGTGCCGGCTGCATGCCGCACCTCGCGATGAAGCTGATCGCCAAGGCGTGTGGCCCGGACACCATCGCGGTGACCGCGACGGGCTGCATGTACGTCGCCGCGACCAGCTACAACAACTCGCCCTGGGCCGTCCCGTGGGTCCACAGCAACCTCGGGAACCCCGGCTCCTACGCGGCCGGCATCGCCGACGCGTACAAGATGATGATGCGGAAGGACAAGGTCGAGGGCGACTGGCACGAGGAGAAGATCAACGTCGTCGCCATCGGCGGTGACGGTGGGACCGGCGACTTCGGCATCTCGCACGCCGTCGGTGCCACCAACCGCGAGACCGACATGCTGTACGTGATGTACGACAACGAGTGCTGGGCCAACACCAACATCCAGGCCACGCAGTCCTCGCCCTACGGGACCCGGACGACCACGAGCCCGAAGGGCACCCAGACGTTCAAGAAGGACGTGCCGATGGCCCTGGCGACCGGCCTCTCGGCCTCGGACCCGTACATCGCCACGGCGGCGGTCTCCCACCCCGAGGACTACATCAGCAAGATGCGCAAGGGCCTGGCCCACGACAAGATGGCGTTCATCAGCGTCCTGGCGCCGTGCACCAAGGGCTGGGACATCCCCGAGCAGAAGGCGGTCGAGCTCTCGCGGCTGGCCGTCGACTCCGGGATGTTCCCGCTGTGGGAGTTCGAGGACCACGAGTTCTCGTTCACCTACCAGCCCGAGGAGCGCATCCCCATCCGGGACTTCTACAAGATGCAGGGTCGGTTCGAGCACGTGACCGAGGAGGAGCTGGAGATGGTCCAGCAGAAGGTCGACGAGAAGGCCGACTTCCTCGGTTACCCCGAGCGCTCGAACGCGTAGAACGGACGTCGAAGTCCCACCCACATTCTCGCTTTTTTCAGCCGGGTAGTGTCGGGTCCGTCAGCCGCCGTGAGCGTGTAACCGCGTACCACGCTCGCCGACGTGCTTATGCCGTTCAGCCGCGTTTTAGCGGTACACATGATGCTCCCGACCCACGCGCTGGTCGGACTCGCGCTGGCGGCGCCGCTCGTCGCCCTCGCGCCCGAACACGCCCACGCGGCGCTCGCCGGGGCGTTCGCCGGGAGCGTACTGCCGGACCTCGACCTGTACACGGGCCACCGGCGGCGACTCCACTACCCGACGGGGTACACCGTCGCCCTCCTGCCGGCCGCGGTCGCGGCGGTCCACCTCCGGATGGGGCCGCTCGTCGCCCTCGCCTTCCTGCTCGCCGGGGCCGCGCTCCACTGTCGGATGGACCGCTACGGCGGCGGCCTGGAACTGCGCCCGTGGGAGGGTACCTCGGACCGCGCCGTCTACGACCACGTGCGCGGCCGGTGGCGCGCCCCCAGGCGCTGGATTCGCTACGACGGCGCGCCCGAGGACGTCCTGCTCGCGGTGCTCGTCGGCCTCCCCGCCGTCGTCGTCCTCGACGCCCCGTTCCGGTGGCTCGCCCTCGGCGCCCTGCTCGTCGGGGCGACGTACGGCCTGCTCCGTCGCCGCCTGGCCGCCATCGCGCCGCAGGTGCTCGCACACGCCCCCGACCCGCTGGCGGCCTACGCCCCGGACCGCTACCGGGAGTAGCCGCTGCTGGGCCCGGGGCCCGATCGCACCTGCATCTTGAAGGGGGACGGCGCCGACTTCGCGAACGGATGTACGAGACGGTCCTCGTGCCGACCGACGGGAGCGAGGGGGCGGCCGCCGCCGTCGAGCGGGCCGTCGACCTGGCCCGAACGTACGGCGCGACCCTCCATGCCCTCTACGTGGTCGACGTTCGGATGAGCCCGGTCACCACGGACATGGACCACGACACGGTGGTCGAACTGGTCGAGGAGTCGGGCGAACCACCGACGAGGACCGTCATCGAACGCGCGGAGGCGGCCGGCGTGCCCGCCGTCGAAGCGATCCGCCCCGGCGTTCCCCACAAGACCATCCGCGAGTACGCCGCCGAGCGGGGAATCGACCTCGTCGTCGTGGGGACGCACGGCCGGACCGGCCTGGAGCGATACCTCCTCGGGAGCGTCACCGAGCGGCTGCTCCGAACCGTCGACGCGCCGGTGCTGACGGTGCCGCTCCCCACCGACGGGGAGTGAGCGGGAACGCCACGGACGGCCGTCCGATCATCTCTCGCCGAAGTCGGGAACCTCGTCGACGCCGAGCATCCGGAGGTACGCGTCGTCGCCGGTCGCGTCGGCGAGGCCCTCGCACAGCGCGCGGAACCCGTCGTCGGCCCACCGTTCGCGGTAGTCGGCGACGGCGCCCCCGCGTTCGTACCGGGCGCGGAGGCAGTGCGCCCGGTCGAGGTCGGCGGGGTCGCCGGGCCCGTCCACCTCGTTGCGCACGTGCGCCCGTCGTTCCTCGTCGTCCCACCCGCACAGGACGAGGTCGTCGCCGTCGACCCTGACGAGGCGTCGCTCCCGCATCCGCTCCCCGGACGCGTCCGACCGTTCGAGGTGCTCGGTCCAGTCGTCGTAGGTCGGCTCCCCCTCTTCGAGCAGGTCCAGGTAGACGTCCTGGGCTCCGCGGTCGCCCCCCCGGACGATGCCGTAGATCTCGTCGACGACCGCCTTCGCGCTCATCGGCCGTCCCGCACGCCGGACCTCGCCGTGGTGTTCGGAGTACGCGTGGAAACACGCGCCCATCTCGATTACGCCGACGTCGCCCCGCGTCAGGTCCCGGTGCTCCTCGAGTTCCGCCCGCGTCTCGCGGGCGGTCCGCGCGATGCGGCGGCGGAGCGAGTTCCACGGCACGGGACGGTGGCGGGTCGCCGGGCGGGCGACGATCACGACGTCGAAGGCGGCCGCCTCCCCCTCGATGAACTTCCGCGCGTCCGAGTTGATCGGGTAGGTCGCCGTCACCTCGAACCCCGCGCCACAGAGCGCCGTCAGCAGTTCCCCCCACGACGCGGCGTCGCTGTGGTGGTACGTGAACGCGAGCACGCCGTCCGCTTTCAGCGCGTCGCGTATCGCGTCGAACGCCTCCCGCAGGTCCGCCTCGAAGTCCGCCGCCGTCTTGCCCTGTGCCGGGTTGGCGACGACGCTCTCCGCCCGCGGCGTCGCCTCGGGTTCGAAGCACTCGTACTCGTCGGCGAGCGCGATCCGCTGCCACACGTAGTAGTAGTCGGACAGCTCCTCGTACAGGACGTTGTCGTAGTACGGCGGGTCGGTGACGACGGCGTCGTACGCGCAGTCAGAGTCGACGTCCCGCGCGTCGCCCTGGCACACGTCGGCGTCGGCCCCGATCGGGCGGTCGAACGGGGGCGTCTCCACCGTCTCGCCGCCGTCGACGTAGCGTTCGGTCGGCGCGCCCGCGTACTCGACTGCCCGGGTGACCATGTCGAACGTGCTCCGGAACCGACCGATGCCGTACTCGGTCCCCCAGGGGTTCCCCTCCGACGACTTCTGTGGCGGATCGAAGGAGTTCGACTTGAACAGGTGGTTCGTGTGGTTCCGGGCCGCCTGGTACGGCACCATCATGCTGTTGAAGTTCAGGGCCTCGGTGAACGCGAGGAGGAGGTACTCCCGCGCGTTCCGGTCGTCGACGGTCGTGATCGCACGGAGGAGCCGGGCGAGACACAGGAGTTGCCGTTCGTTGTACATGTCGGTCCACTCCGTGAGGCCGTGCGGGGCGATGTCGCCGGCGCCGGGGGCCGAGCCGTCGAACTCCGAGGCCGACGTCTTCCACCCCGACGGAATGGGGTGATCGGGGACGTACTCGGTCAACTCGTCGGCCCGCTCCCACTCGCGCGCGGCCCGTCGAAACAGGGCGCGGTCCGCCGGGCCCGCCGACTTGTAGCCCTTCACGTCGCCCCTCGGCCTGCCCGCCTCGTCGCAGGTGGGACAGTAGTACTCCAGTCCGTACAGCCGGCGGTCGTACCCGTCCCCCTCGGCCGCCACGTCGGCGATCGCGGACTGCTGACCACACTTGGGGCACGTGTAGTGCCCGCCCCGGGTCACGGGTCCGTGCGCCGGCGTCCAGCGGTTCCCGCACTCGGCACACTCCCCCCTCGACTGCCAGTCGTCGACGAGCACCACCGATTCGCAGGCCGGACAGAACACGTTGTACTCCCCGTCGTGCTCGTACCGGCCGGCGGCGACGCGGTAGTCCGGAAACAGCGAGACGGTGTGCCCACACGAGATGCAGTCCAGTTCCTTCACCCAGAAACAGTACATCACGTCGGCACGGTGGTCGTCGGCGACGGTGCTCTCGGCGCCCGCCCGGTGTGCCTCCGACGCCTCCGCGTTCGGGCAGGGCGTCCGGTAGTACCGGCGGACCTCGTCGGCGACGTCGGCTTTCACCCGCTCGAACGCCGCCTCCAGGTCGTCGACGTCGGTCCGACCGGCTTCGAGTTCCTTCTTCGTGACGAACCAGGCCACGGGGTTCAGGTCGACCCCCCGGGACTCGACGCCGAACCGCGAGGCCTCGACGAGGGAGGTCCCCCCGCCCGCGAACGGGTCGAGGACCGACTTGCCGTGAATCCGGACGTCCATCGGGAAAAACTCCCACAGGGGTTCCGGGTCGTCCGCCGAGACGGCGTCGATACGCTCGACGAGGTCGGCCGCCGTCGGCCCGTCGGGGTCCTCCGACCGATCCCGCCCGGGTTCGTACACGTCGACGTCCGCGGCGGTCGTCTCCCCGTCGAGCAGCGCGTAGAGCAGAATCGCGCGGAAGAGACAGCCCGGCCGGCGGGCCCACCACTTGTGCATCGTGTAGATGGGCCGGTAGTGCTGTTTCGCCCGGCTCTCCTTCTCGGCGACGGCGTTCACGCGCTCGATCGGAAACCCGCGTTCGATGGGGAGTCGGGGGCGGTCCGGGGACGGGCCGGGTGGTTCCTGGTCGGGCATCGGCCTCGCCGTGGCCTCCCCGAGGAACGCACAAAAAGACGCGGGCTCGGTCGGTAGCGGACGCGGACCGACGGCCGGTTACGAGAGGTCGTCGGCCAGTTCGTCGACGACCTCGTCGACGTCGACCAGTTCCTCGTCACCGGTCGCCATGTCGCGGACGGTGACGACGTCGTCTTCGAGGTCCCGCTCCCCCACCACGACGACGTACTCCGCGTTGATGCTGTCGGCGTAGGAGAACTGGTTGCCGACGCCCCGGCCGGCGAGGTCAGTCTCGACGACGAGGTCCCGCTCGCGGAGTTCGAGCGCGAAGTTGCGGGCGGTGCTCCGGACGGCGTCGGAGACGGGCAGGACGTACACGTCGGTCCGCACCTCCTCCGGGGGCCAGTGGCCGGACTCTTTCAGCAGCCAGCGGGTCGTCGAGTAGCCAAAGCCGAAGCCGACCGACGGCATCTCCTGGTCGCCGAACAGGCCGACCAGGTCGTCGTACCGGCCGCCGCCGAACAGCGACCGGAGTTCGCCCTCGGTGTCGAACGCCTCGAAGACCAGTCCGGTGTAGTAGGCCAGCCCGCGAACGATGGAGAGGTCGAGCCGACACGCGTCGGCGACGCCGTACGTGTCCAGCGCGTCGGCCAGGGACTGCATCCGCTCGACGGCCCGCTCCGTCCGTTCGTCGTCCGGCGCGCGGTCGGCGAGTTCGGTCACCGTCTCGACGATGGGCCCCCTGATGTCGGTGAGGTCGTCGACCTCCTCGGCCTGGACGCGGGAGAGGCCGCGGTGCTCCAGCGACCGGAGGAACTCCTCGCGGTCCATCTTCTCCCTGTCGTCGATGACCTTCATGACCTCCGTCGTGTTCTCGACCCCGGTCGCCTCCAGCAGCGCCTCGAGGAGTTCCCGGTCGTTGATCAGGAAGACGACGTGGTCCTCGACGCCGAGTTTCTGGAAGATGGTGACCGCACAGGCGATGACTTCGGCGTCGGCCTCGACCGACTCGACGCCGAAGATGTCGAAGTCGGTCTGGTAGAACTCCCGGTCACGGCCCTTCTGGACCTGCTCGTACCGCCAGCGTTTCGACGTGTCGAACCACTTGATCGGCGTCTTCAGGTCCTTCCGTTTCTGGACGAGGCGGGCACGCGTCGGCGTCTGCTCGGGGATGAGCGTGACGTCCCGGCCGCCCTTGTCCTGGAAGTTGTAGGTCTGTTCGAGCAGTTCCTCCCCGGACTTGACCTCGAAGAGTTCGGTCCGCTCCACGCCGGGGGTGTCGATCTCGCGAAACCCGAACTGTCGGGCCGTCTCCTCGACCGTATCCATCACCTCTCTGTACGCGGCCCACTCCTCGGGGTACCGGTCGTACATCCCCTTGAGACCCGAAAGTTCGACCATGCTATCGCTTTGCGAGTCGCGGTGGATAAAGATACATAGTTCACTAACGGCGCCGTCGATGGGCTCGTATGTGAGGCCGTGTGCGTCGGCGGTCGAGCCGCTGACGAACATGTAGATTCCGGCGATCCCCGGCTCGGCGTCGGCGAGCAACGCCTCCTCGTCGCGGCGGGGCGTCCCGCGCTCGTCCGCGTACGACTCGAAGGTCCGCGTCGTGACCGGTACGTCCCAGTAGGCCGCCGCCAGCGCGGCCCCGAGCCGTTCGAAGCGCTCCGGCACGAGCACCGTGACGGGCTTCTCCGGAATCGTGTCGTCGCCGGTCATCGCCGCCCAGGTGACCTCGTGACCGATCTTCTCCGCGAGTTCGTAGCCCCGGTCGTACATCCGGTCGACCGCGACCGACTCGAACCCCTCGCTCACGTCGAGGCCCGGGTCCTCGCCGAGCAGTTCCTCGACCACGGCGTCGAGCCCGGCGTAGAACCTGGTGGAGCCGAGTTGCCACGCCTCGCGGGGCGACTCGTAGCCCCGGATCACCGTGTCGGTGAACTCGATCTCCCCGAAGACGGGCCGTCGGTTCGGCCGTCCGGTGTACTTCAGCGTGAGGACGTCGAGGTCCGCGACCTGCTCGCGGATCTCCTCGAACCCGTCGCCCGTTTTGGCCGCCCGCTTTCCCGCGTCGTTGATCAGGTCACCGAGCCACTCGGTGTCGTACGATCTGTCGCCGAGTTCGCGAGCGAGCGCGTAGCCCCCGTTTCTCCCCTTTTCGGGGACCATGAACGTACTCACCTACCATCGAATCACTCCACAGTCACGGCGGTCGGGCAGTACCTGCGGCCCCTGCCGCCGCCGTCGACGTGCTGTCCGCCGGTACTCCGGACGGACATAAAACCGCCGTGATTCACGGCCGCCGTGTCACGGGCTATCACTGGTTCGCCCGCGGTGTCGGCCCCCGAGAGCAGTGAGGCGGTCGATCTGGGGCATAGGCAATTCGGAAATCAACCGCCTCACCCCTATCCCAACACGACGCCGCCGTGGCCGACTAATCCTTAACACGACCGGCGAACGTACCCCGCCCCATGGTCGACGACTACGACTTGCCAGCAGGGAGCGAGCGGAACCGGGCGCTCCACGACGAGGCCCAGGGCGTGTTCCCGGGCGGCGTCTCGCACAACATCCGCTCGTTCGAGCCGTACCCGATCTACGTCGAGCGGGCCGCGGATGCCATCATCGAAGACGCCGACGGTAACGAGTACGTCGACTTCTGGATGAACCACATCACCAGTCTCCTCGGACACGCCCATCCCGACGTCGTCGACGCTGTCCAGGAACAGGCGGCGAACGGCCTCCACTGGGGGACGGTCAACGAGAAGGCGCTCGCACTGGGCCGGAAAATACAGGAGTACGTCCCGTCGGCTGAGCGGGTGCGGTTCTGCGCCTCCGGCACCGAGGCGACGATGTACGCGGTTCGACTGGCACGGGCGTACACCGGTCATGACCATGTCCTGAAGCTGGAGGGGGGCTGGCACGGCGGTAACACGGATCTCTCGGTGGGCATCCACGCGCCGTACGACAAACCGGAGACGGTCGGACTGCCGCCGGGCGCCCCCGAACACGTCCACGCGTTCCCGCTGAACGACCGCGACGCCGTCGAACGGCTCCTCGACGCCCACGACGTCGCCGGGATCATCATCGAACCGCTGCTGTTGGCAGGCGGCGGAGTGGTCCCCGACGAGTCGTTTCTGGAATATCTTCGGGACGCAGCCGACGAGCACGAGTTCGTGCTGATATTCGACGAGGTGGTCACGGGATTCCGGTTCGCCCCCGGGAGTTACCAAGCCCGGGTCGGCGTGCTACCGGACATCACGACGCTGGGGAAGTTCGTCGGCGGGGGGCTCCCCGTCGGCGCGCTCTGTGGCCGGGCGGACCTGTTCACGGCTGCACGTCCCGCCTACGACGGTGACGACCCCGTGCTCGCGGGTGGGGGGACGTTCTCGATGAACCCCATGACCGCGACCGCCGGACTGGCAAGCCTCGACGTCCTCGAATCGGAGCCAGTCCACGACTACGTCGAATCTCAGGGGGAACGCGTCCGCGAGGAACTCGCGGCGGTGTTCGCCGACCTCGGCATCGACGCCGCCATCACGGGTGCTGGATCGCTGTTCCTCAACCACTTCGAACCCGATGGCCCCCTAGAGACGGTCGCCGATATCGAGACTGGGACGAACCGTGACGCCCTGAAAACGTTCCACAGGCGGCTCTTCGAACGCGGCTACTACTTCCTCCCCGGACACATGGGCGCCATCTCCTACGCGACGACCGAGGAACAACTCGACGGGTTCCTCGAAGCCGCCGAAGCGGTCGCCCGAGAGCTCCAGGCGGACGGGGTGCTGTAGGTGGGCCGCTTCAGTCGTTAGGGGTATGTCTCGACCGTCGAACCGATACGTGTCGAGAGCCTCGACTGGGAGCTGAACCGGCACGGGTCGATGCGTGCGGTGGAAGGCTACGACGTCGGAACTGCTCGCCCGACGCTTCTCGTTCCGGGCTCTTCGTTCCGATCCGGGAGCCATCCCGTTCGGGCGCTCACTCGTTCGGCTCGGAGCGTGTCGTCGGGGTTTCGTTCGTCACCGCCTCAGCGAACCTGGCGAAGGTAAACTGTCCGTTCACCGAATGACGATGGTGTGACCTTTCGGGACGGATTACCGGAAACCGATCCCACGGTCGCCGAGGCGATCGGGAACGAGGTACAGCGACAGGAGGGGACGCTCGGCATGATTGCTTCGGAAAACCGCGTCTCCCCCGCGGTGCTCGAGGCGCAGGGGTCTGTCCTCACGAACAAGTACGCCGAGGGGTATCCCGGCGAACGGTACTCGGTGGCTGCGAGCACGTCGACGATATCGAGGCGCTCGCGATGGCGACCTGTGGGGCCCTTTGGAGGGCGGGAAACGAGGCATGGATCGTCCGTCGGGACGTGAACGGCACGCGAGTACGGGCGGAGCGGATCGGACGGGTCAGGCGGCCTGACCGAGATACATCTCCTGAATCTCGTCCTTTTCGAGGAGTTCCTCGCCGCGCCCGACGAACCGGTTTTCGCCCTGGTCGAGGACGTAGCCGCGGTCGGAGTAGCGGAGCGCCTGCCGGGCGTTCTGTTCGACCATCAGGATCGGCGTCCCGCTCTCCTTGATCCCCCGGATATGCTCGAACACGTCCTCGACGAGGTCCGGTGCTAGGCCGGCACTCGGCTCGTCGATCAGCATGATGTCCGGGTCGATCATCAACCCGGCTCCCATCGCGACCATCTGCTGCTGGCCGCCGCTCATCGTTCCGACCTTCTGGTTCTCCCACTCCCTTTTCAACGGGAACCGTTCGAAGGTCTCCTCGTAGGCGTCCTGTGGCACCTCGTCGTAGATGTATGCCCCCATCTCGAGATTCTCCTTCAGGGTGAGGTTCGGGAAGATGTTGTTTCGCTGCGGCACGTAGCTCGCCCCCTCCTTCGTGATTTCGTGGGGACTGTAGCCGGTCACGTCCTTGCCGTCGAGGACGACTTTTCCCTCCCAGCAGTCGATCCGCCCGGCGATGGCTTTCATCAGCGTCGACTTCCCCGCCCCGTTCGGACCGATGATGCAGACCAACTCGTCCGATCCGATCTCGATGTCGATGCCGTGGAGAATCTCGGCTTCCCCGTATCCCGTCACGAGGTTCGATACTTCGAGGATACCCATCCTATCCCCTATTTTGGATCGCCCCTTATATAAAGAAAACGTCATACTAATGACACGAGGGGGGAGACCCGACGGCCGGCGCGAGAGCGGTTCGATGGCCCGGCTGGCGCCCGCTTTCGCGGCCGTCGCTCCCGGGCCCGTTCGGGCGGCCGGGCGATGGTGACGAAACGGGCCGGACGTCGGACGTTTCGTCGCCCCCCGGTCGTTACTGCGGCGGCGGTGGGGTCGCGGAGCCCCCTTTGCAGTGCTTGCTCACGAGGTTCTCGGAGTACACCTTGCCCTTGAAGAAGTCCGCGGGGATCGTGTCCTCCGTCTGGATCTTGATCGGGTCGTCGGCCGCGAGTTTGTTGATCGCGAACCGGTTGTAGGGTTCCCTGAAGCAGCTCAGGTTACACTTCGAGGACGCCCCCTCGTAGTTGATCTGCTTGCCGTCGTCGATGAGGGACTTGGCCTTCTCGAACCCCTCCGGACCGGCGGTGACTTTCTCGCCGGGCGGTCGCGACGGGGCCAATATGTTCTTCGCGATCGCCGGCCCGGTGGCTTCGCCGGCCTTGTGGATGGCGAGCGCCTCGAGGAAGAGGGCGTCGTACGCGTGCGGGGAGAACGTGGTGACTTTCACGCCCCGATCCTTCATCGCCTGCTGGAAGTAGTCCCACGAATTGGTCTTCTTGGGACGGATGGTCGTGACGAACGACCCCTTCACGATGCTCGACAGTTTGTTGAACAACTCGGGGACGAACATCGACTCGGACATCACCAGTTTCCCGCCGTACCCGCCACGGTTCCACTGCTTCAGGATCGTCTCGCCGTTCGCCGGGTAGACGATGAGCACGAAGGCTTCGGGATTCCCCTTGAATGCCTTGTCCAGCGCGGAGGTGTAGTCGCTGGTCTGTTTCGCGACGCCGACCGTGGCGGTGGCCTCCCCGTTGAACGTCTGTTTCGCCGTCCTGGCCAGGCCTGCGCCGTAGGGGTTGTCGACGTGCATGAAGGCCGCCGAACTGACGCCGAGCTTCTCGTTGAGCACGTTGCCGATCGCGATCCCCTGCATGGCGTCGTTCGGGGAGGTCCGGCCCATGAACTTCACCTCCTCGCCGCCGACGGTCCGCCAGGCCATCTTCGCGAGGAGGGGACTCGTCGTCCCGTCCCCCATCTGCATGACCTGGTTGTCGGCGGCGATCGGTGCCAGCGTCGAGGCCACGCCGCTCGACCACGTGCCGACGAACGCCGGGATGTTCTCGTTACTGATCACGGCCTTGAGTTTCGCCGCCGCGCGGGACGGTTTCGTCTCCGAGTCCCGGTTGATCGGCGTGATCTTGCGGCCGGCGGTGCCGCCGGCTTCGTTGACGTCGTTGACGGCGATGTTGAATCCCGCCTGCATGCCGGGACCGAACGGGCTGCCGGCCCCCGAGAGGGGACTGAACGATGCGATCGGGATGCGCTCGCGTGTCGCCGGGGTGCCGCCGCCCGGCGTCGCGGTGCCGCCTTCCTCGCCGCCCGGCGTCGCGGTGCCGCCTTCCTCGCCGCCGCCGCCCGCACACCCTGCCACGAGCGATCCGGCACCCGCGGCCGCGGCCGCGAGGTAGTCGCGACGTCTGATCCGTCCACTATCCGAATTGCGGTCCGATTTTTCGGTCATGTCTTGTCACCCGGATGGTCAGGTCGCGCCGACCCCCCTTCGAGTTCGACGGGGAGTATCGGCGGTCGCCCAACCATGATGTGCGATATCATGGCTCATTCCTAATGTAGTTGACTATCTTTTGTCTATTCTAACGGCGGGAAAAAAACGTCCGGTCAGCCCCGTCACATCCGGACGGTTCCGTCCGTCTACCGCGGGAACTCCTGTCCTGCACCGGGGAGCGCCCGACGTCCGACCGTATCGACAATACTACAGGTCGAGCGTCCCGAGGTCGTTCGAACGCCGCCGGTCTTTCGTGATGACGAACCCCCCGACGGCGGCCTCCTCCGGGGGCGGCTCGCCGTTCCCGGACGACGGCCACTCGCCCCTGCGTCCCTCTCGTCCGGACGACGGCGGCTGGAGGGCCCGTCCCGGGAATCGAACCGGTCGCGCCCTCCGTTCCCCCGACAGTTCACCCGCCGAGGTAGGCTTCGATGACGGCCTCGTCTTCCCTTATTTCCGACGGCGTGCCTTCCGCCAGTTTCTGTCCGTCGCTCATGACGATGATCCGGTCGCTCAGTTCCATGATGACGTCGATGTCGTGTTCGACGACGCAGAACCCGTAGCCCTCGTCGCGCATCGACGTGATGGTATCCATGATCCGGTCGGTGAGCGCGGGATTGACGCCGGCGACGGGTTCGTCCAGCAGAACGAGGTCCGGTTCCAGCATCAGCACGCGCCCCAGTTCGAGCAACTTGCGCTGTCCGCCGCTCAGGTTCCCGGCTCGTTCGTCCCTGAGGTGGTCGAGGTCGAGGAGTTCCATGAGTTCCTCGGCCCGCTCGCGGATCTCCTCCTCCTGTCGTGTGATCTCGTCCCGCCGGAACACGGTGTTGAGGAGTCGCTCGCCGGTCTGGTCCGGGGGTGCGAGCCTGAGGTTCTCAAGCACCGTCAGATCCTTGAGTTCGCGGGTTATTTGGAAGGTGCGGACCAGCCCCGCTTTCGCCATCCGGAACGGACGGGTGTACTTGAACTCCTCCCGTCGGTGGTTTATCGCCGCCTGACCGTAGTAGACGCCAATCCCCGTGGCGGCGCCGAGCGCGGCCGCCGATCCCAGGACCGTGGGGGAGGCGCCAAAGAGCACCCGACCGACGCCGAGGCTGAGGAGGGCGAAACTGCTCGCCGAGGCGCTCGTCCAGATCCGTTTTTCGATCGGAGCCGGGCGCATGATCTCCTGGGTGTCCCTCCCCTTGAACCGGATCGTGCCGCCGTCGGGCTCGTAGACCCCGTTGATGAGATTGAACGCCGTCGTCTTCCCGGCCCCGTTGGGGCCGATCAGCCCGGTTATTTCACCGCTTTTGAGATCGAAAGAGACGTCGTCGACGGCGACGAGGCCGCCGAACTCCTTCCGGAGGTTCTCGATTTCCAGGAGCGGGGGCTCGTCTTCGGTCATTCGCTCTCCCCCTCGACCCCGGTCGCGGAGCGTTCGCCCATGATGCCCTCCGGTCGGTAGTAGAGGAGCAGGAGGAACAGAACACCCATTACGACCAGCCTGAACGCCTGAACCCGGGTCCTGAGGATGGGCGAAACGAACCCGGCCAACTGGACCGTCCCGATCTGGAACGCCCAGAAGAGGGCCGCACCGACGATCATCGCCCGGTTGTTTGCGACGCCGCCGAGGAACATGATCAGGAGCGCGATGAACGTGACCGTCGGCGCGAACATCGTGAAGACGAGCGTCTGGAAGTACATCGCGGCCAGGGCCCCGCCGAGCCCGCCGATCGCCGACCCGACCGCCATGCTCTGCACCTTGAACATGAACGGGTCCTTCCCCAGCGAGTTCACGACCAGTTCGTCGTTTCGGATCGCTCTGAGGACGCGGCCGAACGGGGATTCGACGATCAGCTCCGCGACGTAGAACGTCCCCAGGGTAACGATGCCGAACAGAACCAGGAGGAACCGCGAGTAACCGATGGACGGCACGGGACCACTGAACGTAAGCACCCAGACGAGGTTGTTGAACAGGGTCGTGGCCGCGGCCCCGAGCGCCCCGTTCCGGAGGTTGGAGAGGATCTGCAGCGGGAAGTACCAGACGAGCCCGAACCAGAGGCCCGTCATGATCCCGTATCTGAACGGCATGGACTGGAACCGCGACCAGTTCTGCCACAGGTAGTACGTCACCCCGATCACGATGCCGAACGCCAGGAAGGTGAGCGGAATCCCCGTGACGTCCGACTCGAGGAGGTACACCGGAGCCAGGCCCAGCATGTACCCGGTCCCCAACGCGAGCGTTATCACGTAGTTGATCGCCCCGAAATCGGCGGTCCACCGATAGGTACTGACGGCGATGACGATCCAGGTGAACGCGGCGACGGCGGTTCCCGCGGCCAGCAGCCCCTCCCGCCCGGTCAGCGTCGCGGCTCCCGCGATGACGCCGACGCCGACGCCGGCGACGAGCGCGGTCCCGACGTAGGTATTCCGGCCGAGATCCGCGACGGCTGTCAACGCGCGGCTCTCGTACCCGGGGTTGTCGGAGTGTTGGGCCTCGATGATCCGGCCGATCCCCAACGTGGCCACCGCGTGCAGTCGTCCGGCGAGCAGTCCGTCGGTACCACCGTCGAGTTCCACCGACCGTCCGAGCGCGTACGTGCCCAGCGCCCAGAGCCCGCCCATGAAGAGGAAGCTCATGAGGGCTCCGGCGACCGTCCCGCCAGTCAGCGGGAACACCTCCGAGAACGGCTGGTTGATACCGCGTAACGCGTCCGGGCCGTTCACCAACCACGACTCGGCCTGGACGACCCGCTGGAGGATCACCGACACGCCGAGGAGCGTAATCGCGAGGTAGTCCTCGCGCAGCCTGAGGGTCGGAAGTGCCACGAACGCGCCGACGATCCCGGCGAGGAACGCGCCGACCAGGGCCGCGACCACCCACGGCATGTTCAACCCGAAGAGGTACTTCATGCCGAGGACGTCCGGCGGGAGGACGAAGAGCGCGGCCGTGTAGGCGCCGATCAGGTAGAACGCGACGTGTCCGAAGTCGAGGAGGCCGGTGTGGCCGTACTTGATGTTCAACCCGAGGGCGACCAGCGAGTAGAAGGAGACGAGCACGCCGAGCGAAACGAGGGTATCAGCGACCGCCATTATATCACCCCGTGATCCCCTCCGGTTTGACGATCAGCACGAGTATCAGCACGACGAACGCGAGCGGGACGCGGTAGGTTGCCTCGAGGCCGGGAATCGCGAAGAGGGCGAGTTCCATCGTGAGTCCCACGATGTAACTCCCGAGGATCGCCCCGTAGACCGTGATCCCGCCGAGGATCACGGCGGCGAACATCGGCAACAGCAGGAAAAAGCCCATGTTGATCTTGAGCGTCCCGAAGAGGAACCCCAGCGTGACGCCGGCGACGCCGGCGAACATCCCGGCGAAGATCCAGACCCCCATTGTCACCATCTCGGTGTTGATTCCACGGATCTGTGCCAGTTCGCGGTTGTCGCTCGTCGCACGCATGGCCGTGCCGAGTTTCGTCGCGCGGAGGAGCGCGTGGAGAACCCCCATCATTGCGATCGCGAGGAGGACGATGAACGCTCCGAGGACGGAGAGTTGGACCCGGCTCGAGTAGATCGGACTCTCCGGCACGGAGGCCGGGCTTCCGAGCGCGGCGCCCAGCCCCAGGAACGCCACGAGGGCGACGATCGTTCCGAGCAGGTACGGACCGAGGATCGCCCGCTCGCCGAGGCGCCACCAGTAGGCGGCGTATCCGGCGACGAGACTCGTGAGCAGGATGACTGCGACGACGGGCCAGGAGTAGGAGGTGGAGAAGAACACTCCCCCAGTCACGTCGGACACGTTGAGCACGAACCCCTGGCCGGTGACGTACAGGTCGAAGAAGTTGGCCGTCGCCACGTTTATCGGCGTGCCAAAGAGCACCAGCGTCGGCTGGATGAGGTAACTCTTGGTCGTTCCGCCGAAGACGGTCTGGACGCTGAACCGTAGAATGAACGCGAGGGCGAGAGACACCACGAGCATCATCACGAGGCCGACGTCCTGTTCCCGGAATTTCTCGAAAACGTACCGTTCGAGGAGCGGCGTCCCGCCGGCCATCACCGCGCCCGCGAATATCATTCCGGCGATGATCGACGGCATCCCCAGCACCACGACGAGACCGAGGATCGCGGCGACGGCAGCGTGGGCGGTCAGCGCGACGAACGATGGAGGGTCGAACGGCCACCAGGCCCCGAACAGCGCGTCGACGCCGCCGAGGGCGTAGAACCCCCCGAACACGCCGGCAGCCGTGAGCGAGAAGAGGACGACCACTCCAAGGGCGGACAGTTCCTGGGGGGCGTCGACCAGCAGGTTGAACCACGGAACGAGGCCCGGTTCGTTCACGAACAGCGCGAGGTAGGCACCGATCGTAAGAAGATCGCCGTGTGCGAAGTTCGGCACTTCGGCGATGCTGTAGACCAGCGAGAGACCGATCGCGCCGAGTGCGATCATGCTCGCTGTCGTGATCCCCGTAACGACGGCTTGGAGGAGACCGGTAGTCGGTGGCACCGTTTCTCACACCAGATTCGGAATTCGATCTTCTTTCATATAAAACTACGCGGGGCCCCTCAGCCGAAATCGGGACCGATATCACGGTCCGCCGTCCGATTGGTCGACCGGCCATCTCCGTCTCCGACGCCCGCCATCACTAGGGAGACGGGGGCTACTCCGAACCGTCGTCCGCGGCGACCACCTGGCCCGGAACGAGCCGGGACTCGCAGGGTATCGACGATCGGCGGCTGAAATATCCACTCTCACATCGAACAACTGTTCTACTGGACGTTTTATGGTCTCTTAGGGGGATAGTTAAACTATGTCCGCAGAGGCGGAGTTAGAATACGGCGACGTCGAAAACTACGTCGACGGCGAATGGATCGCTCCTAGCGAGGACGGTCAGGACGTGGTCAACCCGGCGACGGGCGAGACGATCGCACGTGTCGGGTTCAGTTCCCCGGAGGACGTCGACGCCGCGGTCGACGCCGGGCAGGCGGCGTTCGCGGAGTGGCGGCGCCGCCCCGTCGAGGAACGCATCCAGCCGCTGTTCGAGTTCAAGCACCTCCTCGAGGACACCCAGGACGAACTGGCCGAACTCCTCGTCCGGGAGCACGGCAAGACCTTCGCCGAGGCGAAAGGCGAACTCCGGCGCGGGATCGAAAACGTCGAGGTCGCTTGCGGGATGCCGAACCTCCTGCAGGCCGGCCACGTCGAGAACGCGGCACCCGACATCGACGAGACTGCGGTTCGGAAACCGCTGGGTGTGTTCGCGGCGATCACCCCCTTCAACTTCCCCGGCATGATCCCGCTGTGGTTCCTGCCGTACGCCGTTGCGGCGGGCAACGCCTTCATCCTCAAACCCAGCGAACAGGATCCGCTCGTCCCCCGCCGATTGTTCGAACTCCTTGAGGCCGCCGGGTTCCCCGACGGCGTCGTCCAACTCATCAACGGCAGCGTCGATACCGTCGAGGCCATCCTCGAACACGACGGCATCGAAGGGGTCTCGTTCGTCGGCAGTACCCCCGTCGCGAAGAAAATCTACGAGACGGCGGCGGCCAACGGCAAGCGAGTCCAGGCCCAGGGCGGCGCGAAGAATCACATCATTGTGACCGAGTCGGCCGACCTCGAGTTCGCGGCCGAGAAATCGATCGGCTCGGCGCTCGCCTGCTCCGGCGAGCGGTGTCTCGCCAACGACATCGCCGTGGTCGAGCAGTCGGTCTACGAGGAGTTCACCGACCTGATCGTCGAGCAAGCCGATCAGCAGGTCGTCGGCGACGGCCTCGACGACGCCACCACCATCGGCCCACTCATCACCGCCGAACACGAACAGCGAGTCCGCAACTACGTCGAGACCGGCATCCAGGAGGGCGCAGAACTCGTCTACGACGGTCGCGACGTCGAGGTCGAGGGCTACGAGGACGGCAACTTCCTCGGACCCTGTATCTTCCGCGACGTCACCGACGACATGGTCATCGCCCGGGAGGAGGTCTTCGGCCCGGTTCTCGGGCTCATGTCCGCGAACGACCTCGACGAGGCCATAGCGACCGTGAATCAGAGTGACTACGGCAACGCCGCCAGCCTCTTCACGGGCAGCGGCGCCGAGGCGAAGCGGTTCCGCCACGATCTGGAAGCGGGTAACCTGGCGGTCAACGCGGGGACCGCTGCGCCGATGGCCTTCTTCCACTTCGGCGGCCAGAAAGACTCGTTCTTCGGCGATCTCCACGCGCAGGCCGAGGACGCGGTTCGGTTCTACACCGACGAGACGATCTACATCGAACGCTGGCCCCGGGCCTGAACCCGAGGGGAACCCTCCCCCTGTCGGACCGTACGACGTCGCCCGCCCGTTCCTGTCGCATCCAGCCCCCGAAAGAAGGGTTCGCCGACCCGAGTTCCTGCGACGGAGATACCGTCCTCTCAGAAGCGGTCCGCCGCGAACATCCCGATCGAATGGTCGGTTTCGTCATCGACCGCGAGATCCGCCAGGATCTCACCGACGACGGCGGCGAACTTGAACCCGTGGCCCGAGAACCCGGCGCCGACCGCCACCTGTGGGTGCTCGGGGAGCGTGTCGAGGACGAAGTGCATGTCGGGGGTGTTCGTGAAGAGGCACGTGGCGAGTCGCATCGTCGGTCCGGCGCCGGTCGGGAAGTACCGCTCGGCGAACCGCCGAAGCAGCCGCTCGTCCTCACGGTCGGGCTCCGTCCGGTAGTCGTCGGGGTCGACCGTCTCCTCACGGTGATGGTAGCGGCCGAACTTGAACCCGGGCACGTCGTGCACGGGGAACCCGTAGTAGCGGCCCTCCTCGACGGCCAGGTTCCACACCGGGAACCGGTCCGGGCGGAACCGTCCGGGGTCGGTCGGCTGGAGCCAGGCCAGGACCTGGCGCTCGGGCTCGAGGTGCGGACGCAGCGTGTCGACGTGTTCGCCGGCCCACGCGCCGGCGGTGACGACGAGGTCGTCCGCCTCGTAGGTGTCCCGGTCGGTCTCGACCCGCACGCCGCCGTCGTCGAGCGCCTTCCACGCCGTCACGGCCTCGCGGGCGTGGACCTCGGCGCCGGCGGCCTGGGCGGCCTCGACGTGGGCGATGATGCACTGTTCGGGCACTAGGAACCCACCGTCCGGCTGATAGACTGCCCGGTGGTCCGCCGGGAGGCCGTAGCCGGGGAACCGTTCGTTGACGCTCTCCCCGTCGAGCACTTCGTGATCGAGGTCGTGCTGTCGACACGACTGCAGGGACCCCTCGAACACGTCGCTCCCGGACGGGCCGGCGTCGATGGACCCCGTGACGTGTAACAGGTCCCGTCCCGTCTCCGATTCGAGGGTCCGCCAGAGGTCGTAGGCACGTTCCAGCAGCGGGACGTACGACGGGTGTTCGTAGTACGCCTTGCGGATGATGCGCGTCACTCCGTGGGAGGACCCCCTGGTGTTGGGGATGTCGTACCGTTCGAGTCCGAGGACGTCGACGCCGCGGGTCGCCAGGTGGTAGGTCGCGGCGCTCCCCATCCCGCCGACCCCCAGGACGATGACCTCGTGTCTCTCGGTCTTCGCCATACCTCGGAGTGTGACACAGACCGCCATAGTCGTTGGCCCCGGCGCGGCCCCGCCGGCCGTTCGTCCCCCGTCACGATGACGGCGCCAGTCGACCGTCCGGAGTAGGACGAGCGAACTCCGATCCGTCATCGCGGACGAGCCGCGGATCCGCGACGAACCCTTTTGTCGGTCGGGGATCACGGCG
>JBDGQA010000076.1:0-19950 GCA_042219325.1 Haloferacaceae archaeon
CGTCCGGTTGAGCTTCACCGAGAAGCGGCCCTCGTACTCGTCGGTGACGACGTTCTCCAGTTCGTACACCGTCCCTTCCTCCAGTTCGGGGAGGTCGGAGGTCTCGAACGCGACGAACTTGATCGTCCCGCTCTCGTCGCCCAGGAGCCCCACCTGCGCGACGCTGTCGCTCCGGGGCTCCCAGAGGTCGACGACCTTCACCCGGACGTCGATCCACTCCTCGTCGGCGGCCACGTCGCCGACCGCCATATCCTGATTGCCGCCGAGCGACTCGCGCTCGACGTCGGCCTCGTCGAGATACGAGTTGACGACGCTCCGCCTGGCTTCCTCGACCGGCACCCGGTACTCCGTCACCAGGTTGTCCAGCCGGTCCTCGATCTCGTCGGCGCTCACGTCGAGGTCGTCGGAGAACTGTGCCGCTATCTCCTCCGCATGGGTTCGCAGGTCTGACATGGTTTCGACTCGCCTCCACCTGTTTTCGACGGGAGGCACACCGGGGTTGGTGCCCTCTGATATTAAAACGTCCGCCACCGGGGCGGAAGTGGTCGCCGGGGGACGACGGACCTTTCACGGCGGCGTTCCCACACGCGACCGATGGACGAGCGGGTCGCACGGTTCCTCCGGACGACGATGCGGGACGCCGGGCGGCGGTTCGCCGAGGCCCGCCGCGCCTACCGCGAGGGCCGCCGGGCCGGCGACCTCCCGACCGACGACGAGGGGCGCGCCCGCATCGTCTGCCGGCGACACGCCGAGCGCCGCGCGGTCGCCCTCGACGACGAGGGGCGCCCCGCCTGCTACGAGGAGGGTCATCCCGACTGCGAGGGCTGTGCCGAGGACGTGCGCGAGGGCGTCGTCGAGACGTGGTGATACCGGGCCGACCAGCCTGGCGGCGGGACTCACACGACGGCCGGATCACACCTGAAGCCACCATCTCCGCAGCCGTTCGAGCGACACGAAACCGCCGACCGGAGCGAACGTAGACTTATGTCCCGCCCCCGGGAGAGCAATCGAACATGGACCGCCCCGTGATAGCGCTCGTCCTCGCCGGCGGCGTCGGCACGCGCCTCTACCCCGCGGCCCGCCCCGACCGTCCCAAGCAGTTCCTGACGCTCGGGGGGGACCGCTCGCTCCTGGAGCGGACCGTCGAGCGCGCGGACTTCGCGGACGCCGTCGCGGTCGTCACCCGCGAGCGGTACGCCGAGGGGGTACGCGAACGCGCCCCCGACGCCGCGGTGCTCGTCGAACCCGCGCCGAAGGACTCCGGGCCGGCGCTGGTCTACGCGACCCACCGGCTTGCCGAGCGGTACGACGACCCCGTCGTGGTCGCCCTCCCGAGCGACCAGTACGTCGGCGACGCCGACGCCTTCCGGGCGGCGATGCGGACCGGCGCCGACGTCGCCGCCCGCACCGGGAGCCTGGTGACCTTCGGCGTCGAGCCGACCCGCCCCGAGACGGGGTACGGCTACGTCGAACCCGGCGACGACCGGGGCGACCATCTCGAACTCGTCTCGTTCCACGAGAAGCCCGACCGGGAGACGGCGGAGCGGTATCTCGACGCGGGCTACCGCTGGAACGCGGGGCTGTTCGCCTGGACGCCGGACGCCTTCCTCGACGCGGCCCGGGACTCGCCGCTCGGACCGCTGGTCGCGGCGCTCGACGGCGGCGACCCGGCCGCGGGATTCGAGCGCGTTCCCGCAATTAGCGTCGACCACGCGGTCATGGAACGGGCCGACGACACGGCGGTCGTCCCCGTCGCCTTTCCGTGGGACGACCTCGGCACGTGGGACGCCGTCGGGCGCGTCGGAGACGCCGACGGGGCGGGGAACGTCGCCCTCGGTCCCGACCCGACGCTCGTCGACGCGAGCGAGAGCGTCGTCGCGACCGACGGCGCCCACGTCTCCCTGATCGGGGTCGATGGCCTGGCCGTCGTCGCCCGGGACGACCGGGTGCTCGTCGTGCCGCGCGAGGACGCCGGCCGGGTCCGCGAGGTGGTCGCGCGTCTCCGCGAGGAAGGCCGGTTCGAGCGGGAGCGGTAGTCTCAGTCGGCGGGGCCGACCCGCACCCGGACGGCCCCCCCGGACGTGACGCTCACGAGCAGCGGCGCCCGGACCTCGCGTCCGTGGACGGCGTCGCCGCTGGCGTCGCTCACCTCGCGCATCAGTTCCGGCGCCGTGTGGTTCACCTTCACGCCCGCCTCGTCGCAGGCCTCGTAGACCATGTCGGGCACGTCGTAGAGGTCGGTGCCGGCGTCGATGCTGACCCGAACGGGCGCCGACAGCGCCTCGGCGAACGCCACGGTCTCGCGTGCCTTCTTGACGTTCTCGCGCGCGCTCGCCTCCACGCTGGAGACGTTCGCCCGGGAGGTGCCGAGCAGCGCCGCGATGTCGGACTGCCGGATGCCGCGCTCGCGGAGCGCCAGCACCTCGGCCTGCCGGCGCGTCAGTACGTTCCCGTCGGCGTCGAACCCGACGCGGTCGAGCAGTTCATCGATGTCCTCGTCGAGGCCCGGGACGTCCTCCTCGTCGTCCGTATCCTCGCTCTCGTCGTCAGTCTCGCCCCGCTCGGCCATAGTACAGTCCGTTCTGCGTCCGGCGCCGGCAAAAAGCTACGGCGCCTCAGGAGCCCCAGAAGTTCTCGCGACTGCCCAGTTCCTCGCGCTCGCCCCGGCGGTCCGTGCGCTCGCTCCCCTCGTCGGTCGTGTCGCCCGCGTCCGCCTCGGCGTCGGCGGTCGTCTCGTCCGCCCCCTCGACGGTCTCCTCGTCCTCGTCCTCGTCCATCGGGAGCCGCTCGACGACCTCCTTCGCGGTCGCGTGGTTCGACTGCACACGGTGGATGCGGACCCGGGCCCGACACTCCGGCAGGAGTCCGTCGACGAGCACGATGAACCCGTCGTCCGTCCGACCGACGCCCGCGCCGCTCTCGTGGATGTCGGTCACGTCGACGACCACCTCCTCGCCCGGCTTCACGGGCTGCTGTTTCAGTTCGTCGATGGGCATGTCGTAGGACTCGCACCACTCGGCACCCCCCCGGTCACCGTAGTACTGACAGCCCATGCCCTGGATGCGCTCGGAGAAGCGCGGGCATTCGTCCGCCAGTGGACAGTCGGGCATAACTACGAATACTCGGGGACGCGTATAAACGCCTTGTGTTGGCCCCGATACGGCGGAAGACGGCGGGTGCCGCATCGGTCGCGATCCGACCGATGCGATCGGTGAGCCCGTCCGCTCCCCGCGGTCTCGCAAGCGTTAACTCGGTCGGCGGGAAAGCGAGGCCCATGCCCAAGTTCGAGGCCGCGACCGAGCGCCGTCTGGAGAAGCAGATCTGCATGCGCTGTAACGCCCGGAACCCGAAAGGGGCGGACCGGTGTCGCAAGTGCGGGTACAAGAACCTCCGCCCGAAATCGAAGGAACCGCGCAACGCCTGAGGCGGCCCGTTCGGCCGTCTGCACTGCGCTCTGTGCCGCTTCGCTCCGCTCCGTTCTCCGCTTCGCTATCCCGGATAGCCATCTCCGCCCGCCGTTCTGCCGTCCGTCGCTGCCCACCATTCTGCGTGCCGTCCCCGCCCGCCGTTCTGCCGTCCCCGCCCGCTCGGGACCCCCGGGTCGGAACCGCTCGTACCCGCCGCGGGCGACGGCCCCTCACTCGTCGGGGTACTTCGGTTCGTGGCGCGCCGCCCGTTCCCGGGCCCGCTCGATGACGTCCGCGACGGTGTCACCGCCCTGCCCCTCGTGGAAGGGTGCCCCGTGACCGGCGTACATCCGTTCGACCGTCGGCGGGAGCCGGTCGAGGAGTTCGTCGAGGCTCTCGATCAGGCGGTCGCGCGACCGTCCCGGTCGGTCGGTCCGCCCGAAGCTCCCGTCGTCGAACGCGCCATCGCTGTAGACGACCACGTCGCCGCTGAACAGCGTCGTCTCGCTGGCAAAGACCAGGTGGTCGTCGGCGTGACCCGGCGTGTGGATCGCCTCGAACGTCTCGTCGCCCAGGGCGAGTTCGTCGCCGTCCGCGAGCGCGTCGGTCCGGCGCGGGTGGGCGCCGTAGGCGTACAGGTCGGCGTCGAACGCGTCGAGCACTGCGTCGAGTTCGCCCACGTGGTCGCCGTGCTGATGGGTGAGCGCGACCGCGTCCAGCCGGTCGACGTGCGCCCGCACGGCGTCGACGACGCCCGGCATCGTGCCGGCGTCGACGAGCGCCGGCCGCTCGCCCGTCAGAAGGTAGGCGTTGCAGGTGAAGACCTCGGCGTCGGCGGTGAGGTTGATCACGTCCATGTCGGGGCCAGTCGGCGGGCGCGCCGATAAGTCCGACGCCCGGGCGGGGCCATGTCGACCCCGACACACGGGGAGCGTCCTCGACGAACGACGAATGGGCACCCGAACGGGGCGGAGTCGGGCGGTTCTCCCCATCCGTCGACCGTCGACGTCACCCGGTGTGGCGCCCCGTGCGTTTTTTCACAGTCAATCACGTAGGTACACTTGTATGGGCTTCGGGAGCTACGACGAAAGCGAGCAGGAAAACCAGGAGTACGACACTGACCTCGACGACGAGGACGGCGTCGAGACGTCAGAGGCCGACCACGAGGGGGCCGTCGAGTTCGAGATCGGGGCCTCGAACGACGAACTGCTCGACCGTCTACAGGACATCAAAGAGGAGTGACCGTCCTGGGGACGCGAGCGCTCGGCGTCGCCGAGTCGTACGGCGACGGCGACCAGCGTAGCGTCCTCTGTGGCGCCGTGGTGCGGACCGACCGCGTCGCGGACGGCTTCGCGTTCGGACAGTGTACCGTCGGCGGTACGGACGCGACCGACACCGTCGCGGCCCTCTTTTCGGATCTCGGCCGCGAGGACGTGGGTCATCTCCTCCTGTCGGGCATCGCGCCCGCGTGGTTCAACCTGTTCGACCTCGGTCGCCTCCACGACCGGGTCGACCGGCCCGTGATCTCGGTCTCCTTCGAGGAGAGCGGCGGCCTCGAACCGTCGCTCCGCGAGCAGTTCGACGGCGCGGCCCTGGAGGAGCGGCTCGACGTCTACCGATCGCTCCCGGCCCGCCGTCCGATCGAGACGGCCGCGGGGCGCCTGTTCGTGCGCGCCGCGGGCGTCGACGACGCGACGGCCGCCGAGACGGTGCGGGCCCACGTCACGGAGGGAACGCGCCGCCCCGAACCGCTGCGGGTCGCCCGCCTCGCGGCGCGGGCGGCCAGGGAGTTCCGGGAGTAGCGGGAGTCCGGGGAGGGAGCCGGGCGGAGCCGGGACCCCGGGGGGAAGACCGAACCGCGAAGGACGAGCCGCAACCGGTAGTTTCTCGCCCGCACCGGCCGTCTCCCCGGCATGACCGACGCCGAGCGCGACGGCCCCGACGTGACCGCCTGCGAGCGGTGTCCGGCCCTCGTCGACGCCCGGAGCCGAATCGTGAACGGCGACGGCCCCGCGGACGGCGCCATCCTGTTCGTCGGCGAGGCACCCGGCGCCGAGGAGGACGAGCGGGGGCGGCCGTTCGTGGGTCGCTCCGGCGACGTGCTCGACGGGACGCTCGCGGACGCCGGCCTCGCCCGCGAGGACGTGCGGATCACGAACTGCGTGCGGTGTCGCCCGCCGGAGAACCGCGACCCGCACGCCGAGGAACTGGCGAACTGCCGCGACCACCTCGACGCCGAGGTGGCGGCGGTCGACCCGGAACTCGTGGTCGCGCTGGGGAAGGTGCCGAGCGAACACCTCCTCGACCGCTCGGTCGGCGTGACCGACGAGGCGGGGACGGTGGCGGAGGCGCGCCTCGGCGGCCGGACACGACGGGTCCTGATATCCGTCCATCCGGCGGCGACGCTCTACGACGCGAGCCAGCAGGAGACGTTCGAGCGGACGGTCGCGAAGGCGGCGTCGCTCGCCGGCGTCGGGAGCGGGGGTGGGGGCGGCGGAGGGGCCGACCCGAACGGCCAGTCCCGGCTCGGGGACTTCTGACACCGACCTTGGCGGCCGGGGGCGCCGTTCTGTACGTCTGCCGCGCGCGCCGAGGAAAAGCGACTTGCCCCCCCGCCGCGAACCCCGAACCATGAGCATGGAGCCGCCCGACGAGACGCTCGCGGACGTCGTCATCGTCGACTACGGGCTGGGGAATCTCCGGAGCGCCACCCGCGGCCTCGAGCGGGCCGGTGCGGCCGTGACCGTCTCCGACGACCCCGGCGCGCTTGACGACGCCGACGGCATCGTCCTCCCCGGAGTCGGGGCATTCGGCGACGGGATGGAGAACGCCGGCCCGTTCCGTGAGGCGCTCGTCGACGCCGCGGACGCCGGACGGCCGCTGTTCGGCATCTGCCTCGGGATGCAGATGCTCCTGACCGAGAGCGAGGAGGCCGAGCGCGCCGGCCAGGGCGACGTTCGCGGCCTCGATCTGATCCCCGGCCGCAACGTCCGGTTCGACGACGGCGTGAAGGTGCCCCACATGGGCTGGAACGATCTGACCGTCGAGCGCGAGCATCCGCTGGTTTCCGGGGGCGACGGCGGTGCGTCGTCGACGCACCGGGCGGCCGGAGCCGGCGGTTCCGTCGACGGCGAGTACGCCTACTTCGTCCACTCCTACTACGCGCGGCCCGAGAACCCGGCCGCCGTCGTCGCCACGACCGAGTACGGGGGAAGGGTACCGGCGGTGATTGCCAACGAGGCCGGCAACGTCGTCGGGACGCAGTTCCACCCCGAGAAGAGCGGCGAGACGGGCCTGCGGATTCTCCGGAACTTCGTGGACATCTGTGCCGATTGAGACCGCCCGGGGCACGGACGGCGGTCCGCGCGTTCGCGCGTTTGCTGTCCCGTCCCCGGTCGTCGGGACGCGGCAATACCCGTACTGACCCCGACGCGCTTATGCGGCCGCCGGATCCACGAACCACCATGCAGGCGCTCACCCTCGGCCCGTCCGGGACCTACTCCCACCGGGCGGCGCGGGCCATCGCCAGCGACGTGGACTTTCGCGAGTCGGTCACCGCCATCGTCGAGGCGGTGGCCGAGGGGGCGTACGACCGCGGCGTGATCCCCATCGAGAACAGCATCGAGGGGTCGGTGACCGAGAGCCTGGACGCGCTGTCCGACCACGAAATCGCCGTCGTCGGGGAGATCGTCACCCCGATCCGGCACGCGCTGCTCGCACAGGACGGGGAGTTTTCGACCATCGCGAGTCACTCGCAGGCGCTCGCCCAGTGCCGGTCGTACATCGAGGACCACCACCCGGACGCGTCGCTGGAGGCCGTCGCGAGCACGGCGCGGGGCGTCGAACGCGCCCGCGCCGACCCCGACATCGCCGCCATCGGCCACCCCGACAACGCGTCGGGCGCGGACGACGGCGGGCTTCGCGTCCTGGCCGGGGACATCCAGGACCGCTCCTCGAACGCCACGCGCTTTTTCGTCGTTGCGCCGGCGTCCGAGCGCTCGGAGGCCGGCGGGAAGACCTCGCTTGTGGTCTACCCGAACGCCAACTACCCCGGCCTCCTGCTCGAACTGCTGGAGGCCTTCGCCGACCGGGAGATCAACCTCTCCCGGGTCGAATCCCGGCCGAGCGGCGAGCGCCTGGGGGACTACCTCTTCCACATCGACTTCGAGGCGGGCCTCTACGAGGACCGGACCCAGGAGGCCGTCGCCGAGGTGGAGGAGATCGCGGCCGACGGGTGGGTTCGGCGGCTCGGATCGTACGACACCCGACACGTGCTCTACTGACTGCCTAGCCGCCGCGGGGATCAAGTGTCCGGCTCCCCAATCCTCCCGCCATGTCGGGATCCGACGACCCGTTCGCGGAGCTGGATCGCCTGTTCGACCGCCTGACGGAGGAGGTCGGCGTCGGCGGCCGCGCGACCGTCCCGGTCGACGTGGTCGAGGTGGACGACGAGGTCGTCGTCACCGCCGACCTCCCGGGGTACGACGCGGACGACATCGACGTGACCGTCGACGGCCGGACGCTGACGATCCGGGCCGATCGCGACGAGGCCGACACCGCCGAGGGCCGGTACGTCCGCCGCGAGCGACGCCGCCACCGCGAGACGAGCCGGAGCGTCTCGCTGCCCGCGGACGTCGTCGAGGCGGAGGCGTCCGCCGACTACGCCGACGGCGTCCTGACCGTCCGGCTCCCGACGGCGTCGGGCGACGGCCACCGGATCGAGGTAGAGTGAGCGACGGGCTAGCCCGTCGCTTGTCATGTTTATCATCCGAGAGGTTGAGGGTGATCGAAATGCGACGCTACACCCCCTTCGAGGACGTCGAGACGCTGTTCGAACGCAGGGGCCGGGTTCGACGGCCGGTGGTCCGATGCCGGGTCCTTCGAGGTCGACGTACGAACCGACGGCGAACGCGTCGTCGTGATGGCCGATCTCCCGGGCGCCGAGCGCGAGGACATCGAGGTCTCGCTCGCGGACCGGACGCTGACGATCGGCGTCGGGCGGGCCGCCGCCGGCGACGATACCCACCGCATCGACGTGAAGTAACGCGAGGCCCGCAGGTGGGGGGACCGCCGACCGGGGCGGAGAACCTGTTCCGCGGATGGGAGATGTTTTACCGCGGGCCCCCAGATGGCGCGTTATGGATTACGACCCGCAGGCCCTGGAGGAGCGCTGGCGGGAGCGGTGGCGCGAGGACGGTCGCTACGAGGTCGACCCGGCGGACGCCGACGAGGAGCCGACCTTTCTGACGGTCCCCTACCCCTATCCGAGCGGCGGGATGCACATCGGTCACGCGCGGACCTACACGGTGCCGGACGTCTACGCTCGCTACCGGCGCCAGCAGGGCGACACGGTCCTCTTTCCCATCGCCTGGCACGTCACGGGGACGCCGATCATCGGCGCCGTCGAGCGGCTGAAGAAGGGCGAGGAGGAACAGCTCTCGGTGCTCCGGGACACCTACAACGTGCCCGAGGAGACGCTCGCGGACCTGGAGACGCCGATGGGCTACGCCACCCACTTCATCGAGAACCACTACAAGCGGGGGATGAAGCGGCTGGGGCTCTCCATCGACTGGCGCCGGGAGTTCACCACCAACGACGACCGCTACTCGAAGTTCATCACCTGGCAGTACAACACCCTGAAGGGGCGCGACCGGCTGGAGAAGGGCCTCCACCCGGTCAAGTACTGCACGAACGAGGACCAGCCGGTTACCACCCACGACCTGCTGGAGGGCGAGGGGGCCGAGTTCCAGGAGTACACCCTGGTCCGGTTCGAACTCGACATGGACGGCGGCGTCCTGGCGCCGATGGCCACGCTCCGCCCCGAGACGGTCCGGGGCGTGACCAACGCCTACGTCAACCCCGACGCCGAGTACGTCCGCGCGTCCGTCGACGGCGAGGAGTGGGTGCTCTCGGCCGACGCCGTCGAGAAGTTCCGGCTCCAGGACCGGGACGTCGAGGTGGAAGAGCGGTTCGACGGGGCCCGGCTGGTCGGCCGCGAGGTCACCAACCCCGTCACCGACGACGCGGTTCCCGTCCTGCCGGCGACGTTCGTCGACCCCGACAACGCGACCGGCATCGTGATGTCGGTGCCCGCTCACTCGCCCGACGACTACGTCGCCCTGCAGGAGGTCAAGGCCGACCCCGAGCGACTGCGCGAGTACGGCGTCGACCCGGAGATCGTGGCGGACATCGAACCGGTCCCCATCCTGACCATCGAGGGATACGGCGAGATTCCGGCCCGGACCGCCGTCGAGGAGGCCGGGATCGAGTCGAGCGACGACCCCGCCCTGGAGGCGGTCACCAACGACCTCTACAACAGCGAGTTCCACGAGGGCGTGCTCGTGGAATCGTACGGCGAGTTCGCGGGCGAAACCGTCGAGGACGTCCGCGAGGCGTTCCGCGAGCACGGCCGGGGGACCGGCGCGTTCGGGACGATGTACGAGTTCTCCGAACCGGTGGTCTGCCGGTGTGGTGGCGACGTCGAGGTGGCCGAGCGGGAGACGTGGTTCCTCCGGTACGACGCCGATGACTGGAAGGCACGCGCCCGGGAAGCGGTCGACCGACTGGACGCCGTCCCGGAAAACACTCGCGAGGAGTACTACCACACCATCGACTGGCTGAACGAGTGGCCCTGCATCCGCAACTACGGGCTGGGCACCCGGCTGCCGTGGGACGAGGACTTCGTCATCGAGCCGCTCTCGGACTCGACCGTCTACATGGCCTACTACACGATCGCCCACCGCCTCCGGGAGATTCCGGTCGAGGACCTCGACGACGAGTTCTTCGACGCGCTGTTCTACGGCGCCGAGGCCGTCGACGACCCCGACCCGCGCGCGCTCGACCTCCGCGAGGAGTGGGACTACTGGTACCCCGTCGACTACCGGTTCTCCGCGAACGACCTCATCTCCAACCACCTCACCTTCTATCTCTTCCACCACGCGGAGCTGTTCCCCGAACCCAAGTGGCCACAGGGCATCGTCATCATGGGTCTCGGCCTGCTCGAAGGGCAGAAGATGTCCTCCTCGAAGGGTCACGTCGTCCTGCCGGACGCCGCCATCGACGAGTACGGCGCCGACACGGTGCGCTTCTTCCTGCTCAACTCCGCCGAGCCCTGGCAGGACTACGACTGGCGGGCGGAACAGGTCGCGAGCGTCGGCGACCAGTTCGAGCGGTTCTGGAACCGGGCGGTGGGGATAATCGAGGACGTGGACGGCGAGGAACCGCTCGACCTGGCCGGGGCCGTCCCGGACGACGTCGACCTCCGCCACGAGGACCGCTGGCTCCTCTCGAAACTCCAGGGGGCCGTCGCGGACGTGACCGAGGCCCTCGAGGGGTCGGAGACCCGGACCGCCTCGCAGGCCGCCTTCTACGGCGTCGAGGAGCATCTGAAGTGGTACCGCCGCCGGACCGAGGGCGACCGCGACCGGCCCGGCGCGCGGTACGCCCGCCGACGGACGCTGGAGACCCGCCTGCGCCTCCTCGCGCCGTTCGTTCCCTACCTCGCCAACGAACTCCACGAGCGGCTGACCGGCACGCCCGCCGAGGACGTTCCCTGGCCCGAGTCGGTCGACGCGCTCGCCGACCGCCGGACGGAGGTCGAGGAGGACCGGATCGAGCGCCTGACCGAGGACGTCCACGACATCGTCGACGTGACCGGCACCGAACCGGACGTCGTGCGGGTGTACGTCGCCGCCGAGTGGAAGCGCCGCGTCTTCGACACGGTGGCGGAGGTGGGCGACGACCGGGGCGCGGTCATGAGCGAGGCCATGTCCGATCCCGACCTCCGCGAGCGCGGTGACGCGGTCAGCGACCTCGTGGGGGACCTCATCGACCTGACACGGGGGCTCGACGACGAGGCCGTGGACCTCCTCCGGGACGTCGACGAGCGCGCAGTCTACGACCACGCCGTCCCGTTCCTCGAACGGGAGTTCGACGCCGACGTGGCGGTGTACGCCGAGGACGAGGACCCGCCGGACCCGGCCGACCGCGCCGAGACGGCCGTCCCGTTTCGGCCGGCGGTCCACATCGAGTGAGCGACGGGCTAGCCCGGGCCCTTATCTCGCCGGCGCGTCCGTCCACGCACATGACGACCGAACGGCCGAGCGACGGCGACAGAGACGCGGCGACCGGCGAGGCGACCGGCGGAGAATCGCCCGAAGGGAGCGAACCGAGTGGCCCGGCGGACCGGGCGACCCGCGTCTACCGGTCGGTCTCGACGCGGTACGGCCCGCACGGGGACGCGGAGATGAACGCCGTCGGCTGGGCGCTCTTTCTCGGGGTCGTGTTCCTGCTGGTTCCCCTGCTTCCGATCATCGTCGTCGTCTGGGTCGTCTCGAAGGCCGTCGGGGCCGTCGCCAAGCGGCAGGCGTAGCCCCGGCAGACAGTCCGCCCGGCCGCCGAGGCCGGAAGGGATCGCACTCGGCCGGCCGGCGGGGACGGACCGCGCTCAGCCGTCGAGGCCGAGCAGGTCGAACGGCGTCCCGTCGCCGCTCTCGGTCGCGCGTTCGTAGACGATACGGGCGGCGGCGACGTCCTGGATGGCGAGCCCCGTCGAGTCGAAGACGGTGAGCCCGTCCGCAGCGGTCCGGCCGTCGACCGCGCCGGTCACGACCGCGCCGAGTTCGGCGTGGATGTCGCCGTCGGTCAGGACGCCCGCCGCGTAGGGCACGTTGATCTCCCCCGAGTGGACACACTGGTCGTAGTCGTCGATGACGACTTTGGCGTCGAGCAGCAGGTCGTCGGCGAGTTCGTGCTTGCCGGCGGCGTCGGCGCCCATCGCGTTGACGTGCGTGTGCTCGCCGACCATCCCGCGCTCGACGAGCGGCGACTCGACCGGCGTGGTCGTCGAGACCACGTCGCAGGCCGCCGCCTCCGCGACGCTCCCGCCACGGACGGCGAACCGGTCGCCGTAGCGGTCGGCGAACGCCGCGACCCGGCCCTCGACGGCGTCGCTCACGACCACCCGTTCGACGTCGCGGACGGTGGCGATGGCTTCGAGTTGCGTGCCGGCCTGCGTGCCGGCGCCGACGAGGCCGAGCGAGGTCGCGTCCGGGACCGCGAGGTGGTCGGTGGCGACCGCCGCGGCCGCCCCCGTCCGAACCGCCGTGAGGCGCGTCCCGTCCATCACCGCGAGGGGGAACGCGGTCGCGGGGTCCGAGTAGATCACCGTTCCGATCACCGTCGGCAGGTCGTGGCGGTCGGGGTTGTGCGGGTGGGAGTTGACCCACTTCACCGCGGCGGCCTCCCAGTCGTCGGCGTCGATGTACGCCGGCATCGACCGGAAGTCCCCGTCGTGTTGCGGGAGGTCGATGTACGACTTGGGCGGCATCGTCGCGTCGCCGCGCTCGTAGGCAGCGAAGGCGTCCTCGACCGCCTCGATGATCGGCGGCAGCGCGGCGCTGGCCGCGACCGCGTCGCCGTCGAGAAGCAGCGTCTCCATGGCCGGGACTCCGGCGGCGGCGCACATAATACGTTTGTCGCCGGAGCGCCGCCGTTTACCCGAGTTAACCGGGCTTAATCCGGCCCGAATCCCCGGAAATCGGGGTTCAGGGCCGAGGGGGTTGAGATGCCGGGAGCCCCGACGTCCGGGTGCAGCATGAGCCCGAAACGACTCGCCGCACTCGCACTCGCGGCGCTGGTGCTCGTCGCCGGGACAGCGGCCGCCGTCCCCGGCAACGGCCAGGCGCCGTCACACGCGGGTACGAACGCGAACGACGCACAGGGCGACGACCACGCTGACGACGAGGCCGACGAGGACGAGGAGCGCGACGACGAGGCCGAGGACCGCGCGGACAACGCCGACGACGACCCGGCGGAGAACGCTGACGACGACGCCAGCGTGAGCGACGCGGCCGGGGACCGTGACGAGAACGCCGAGAACGAAACGGAAACCGACGAGAACGAAACGGAAACCGACGAGAACGCGGCGGCCGCCGAGGAGACCGCCGCTGACGACCGCGCGCCGTCCGCGCAGGTCCGGAACGGCAACGCCAGCGAGGCCCGCGGCCCGCCCTCGGAGATGCCCGCGAAGGCCCCCGCGCACGTGAGCGAAATCCACGACACGATCCGGGCGTTCCTGAACGGAACCCTCGACGGATCGCTGGGCGGGGCCGTGAGCGATATCGTCTCGGACGGCGACTCGTCCGCCGGGACCGGTAACGATGCGCCCGCCACGACCGGCAACGGCCAGTAGTCGTCCACCCGTTCCCCCGCGTTCGGCCCTCCCATCCGTGCCCGTCATGGGCTGACAATCACGCTTTTCGCCGCCGCGTAGCGTCCGACCCGCGCCGGTCGCAATCTGTTCGGTACGCCGCCGCTGGATAACGGACACGCCCGCAGGAGGGGGGACTGAAGGAGGACGAACGGACGGGCGAACCAGCGGCGAAAGGGACGGCGAAACGGAACGGCCAAAAGTGGATCGAGCGACGGGAAGCGGACGGGGTGGGGATGGCGCGACCGGGCGCCAGTCGGCCTACATCGCGCCGCCCATACCACCCATGCCGCCCATGCCGCCGGCGCCGCCCGGACCGCCTCCGGGACCCTCCTCCTCCTCGCCGAGGTCGCCGGCGGTGATGATGTCGTCGATTTTGAGCACGAGATTGGCGGCCTCCGCGGCCGAGGCGAGCGCCTGCTCCTTGGCCCCGGCGGTCTCGACGACGCCGGCGTCGAACGTGTCGACCACGTCGCCGGTCACCACGTCGAGGCCGGCGTGGACGTCGCCCGCCTCGTGGGCCGCCCGGAGATCGACGAGCGTGTCGATGGAGTCGAGGCCCGCGTTCTCGGCCAGCACCCGGGGGACGAGTTCGACGGCGTCCGCGAACGCCTCGACGGCGAGTTGCTCACGGCCGCTCACGCCGTCGGCGAAGTCGCGGAGACGGCCCGCGATCTCGACTTCGACCGCGCCCCCGCCCGCGAGTACCCGCCCGTCGGCGGCGGTCGCCGCGACGACGTCGAGGGCGTCCGTGACGCCGCGCTCCAGTTCGTCGACGATCTGCTGGGTCGAGCCGTACAGCATGAGCGTCACGCCGTGGGCGTCGGCGCCGCCGGAGACGTAGAACAGCCCCTCGTCCTCGTCGCGCTCGACGGAGCCCCGACCGAGGTCGTCGTCGGTCGCGCTCTCGAGGTCGGAGACGACGCTGGCGCCGACGACCTCCTTCAGGAACTGCATGTCCGACTTCTTCGTCCGGCGGACGGCGAGGATGTCCTCCTCGGCGAGGTAGTGGTGCGCGAGGTCGTCGATCCCCTTCTGACAGAAGACCACGTCGGCGCCGAGGTCGACGATGTGCTGGACCTTGTCTTTGATCTCCGACTCCTCGCGGTCGAGGAAGCCCTGGAGCTGGCTCGGATCGTCGATGGAGACCGTCGTGTCGGTGTCGGCCTCGTCGACCTCGATCGGCCGGTCGAGGAGGAGAATCCGACCGTCGTCGACGTCGACGGGCATGTCGCTGTGGACCGGGTCGTCGTCGATCACGGCGCCCTGGAGCAGCCGGGACTCCTCGGCCGAGCGCCCGGTGAACTTGTCGATGTGGACGAAGTCCATGTCGACGACGGTCGAGCCGTCGTCGGCCTCGACGGTGACCTGATCGACGGCGTCGACGACCAGTTCCGCCAGCATCTCCTTGTTGACCTCCGCGCCCTTGCCGGTCATGGCGGTCTCGGCGACCTGTCGCAGGCGCTCCTCGTCGCCGGGGTCGATGGACTCGGCGACGTTGGCGACCTCCTCGCGGGCGCGCTCGTTCGCCATGTTGAACCCCTTGATGATCGCCGTCGGGTGGACGTCCTGGTCGAGGAGGTCCTCGGCGTTCTTCAGGAGTTCGCCCGCGATGGCGACGGCCGTCGTCGTCCCGTCGCCGGCCTCGTCCTCCTGGGTCTCGGCGACCTCGACGATCATCTCGGCCGTCGGGTTGTCGATGTCCATCTCCTGCAGGATGGTGACGCCGTCGTTGGTGACGGTGACGTCGCCCGTCGAACTGACGAGCATCTTGTCCATCCCCTTGGGGCCGAGCGTCGAGCGTACGGCCTCGGCGACCGCCCGGGCCGCCGAGATGTTGTGTTCCTGCGCGTCGCGGTCCTTGACGCGCTGGGCGTCCTCGCCCATGATGATCATCGGCTGGCCCTGCATCCGCTGGCGCTGGCTCATAGTCGTCCATCGATTGTTTGTCCTTCTATATAAGCGGTGCGGAACCGGGGGCGTCGGCGTCGCCCGCCGAGAGCCCGATTTCGGCCGGAATCGGCCGGAACGACGGCCCGATCCCTGTGATCGGGTAACACACTCGCAGTCCTCCGGGTCGAGGTTTAAGTTAGTCCGGGGTGGGCTCCTTCCAGCGGACGACGACGGTACCGACGGCGAACGCGTCCCGGGTCTCCTCGTCGCGGGCGATCCGGAGTTCGTTGGTCCCCTCGCGGAGCGAGGCGCCGGAGAGGGTGTCGAGCCAGTACTGCCAGCCGTCGGCCGGCGGGATGTCGAAACCGTTCAGCGGGTCGCCGTTCACGCAAATCTCGTGGCCGTACGTCCCGACGTCGAAGGCCTGGATGCCGACGCACGGGTCCGTGGGCTCCCCGGTCGATACCTCGAACTCGTGGGCGTCCGTCTCGTCGCCAACCTCGGTCGCCCAGTCGAGGGCCAGCCGCCGGTCCTCGGGCCCGAGTTGAGCCCCGATATAGAGCGTCGTGTAGTTCGCGCGGCGGGACACAGTCGCCGTACGCGCGGCCCCGGAATAAAGCCCAGCCTCAGTCCTCGATCGGGGCGGGGTCGTCCGCGACGAGGTCGCCGTCGCCGCCGTCGAACTCGGGGAGCTCCTCGTCCTCGTCGAGGCGCTCCAGCTCCTTGGCGTATAGCTGCTCGACGCGCTGCAGGCGCTTGTTCTCCCCCTGCCGCTCGCGTCCCCGTTTCGTGTCAGGCATTATCACCCATGGGAAGGCACCCCGATGGCTTCAACCTTTCTACCCGGGACAGATCCGCCGAGGCGGTCGCCAGTCGGCCGCCGACTGCCCGCTCCTCGTCGGGCATACGTACGCGTCGATCCGGACCGGCAAGATCTATCGGCGATATGATGGATGCCGGACGGGCGGGGGTCATCAAGTACAAGTCGGTCGGGGGGCGTGGTACGTCCATGTCGGGAGACCGGTCCGGCGGAAGGGGACCCGTTCCGGGGTCCCCGCTCGCCGGGGCGCGGGACTGGCTCCTCGCCTCCCCGCTTCGCCTCCAGCTTCTCGTCGCCGCCGTCGTCCTCGCGGGAGCCGTCACCATCGTGGCCGGGACGCTGGTGCTCTTTGGCGACGTCCCCTCCCGACAGGGACCACAGGCAGACGCCGTGCCGACGCCCGGCGCCCCGTCGACGCCGGTCGCCACGCCGACGTCCACGCCGACACCGCCGCCGACACCGCCGCCGACGCCCGCCGACGCCGCGGGGGCCTACCGGGCCGCGACGGTCGTCGCGTCGACGACCGGCGACGTGGTCACCGTCCGGTTCGACGACGGCCGCACCCGTCGGCTCCCCCTCGCGGCCGTCGACGTCCCCGAGGCGAACGGTGACGACCCGGCGGCGTTCGACGGCGTCCTGACCGGCGCGGCCGGCCGCACGTGCCTCGGGGACTACGGCGAGCGCGCGACGATCGACCTCGCCGACCGGCTGGTCGGAGCGAACGTGGGCGTCCGCGTCGTCGCCGACGACACGGTCGTCGGAGGGGTCGGCCTCCGCGTCCGGAACGACGGGCGGATCGTCAACCGGGATACTGGTCCGTCGCGGGTACGCCCGCGCGACGGCGGACCGGTACGCCGACGAGGCCGCCGGTGCCCGCGAGGGTGAACAGGGCCTCTGGGAGTGTGGCACGGTCGAACCGGACGCGAGGAACGGCGACATCCCGTCGACCGTCACCGTCCGGCCGGTCGAGGTCGCCGACAGCGGCGGTCTCCGGGTGACGAAGATACACCCGAACCCCGCGGGGAGCGGGGGAGCGACGCTGGCCGAGGAGATCGTCGTCCTCCGGAACACGGGCGCCACGACCGTCGACCTCGGCGGGTGGACGATCGGTGACGGCACGGGGACTACCCGGACGCTCGCGCCACTCGCGACGCCCGAGAACCGGCGGCTCCAGCCGGGCGAGCGGCTGGTCGTCCACACCGGTGCGGGCCGCCCGACCGCCGGGCACCTCTACCTCGCCCACCCGAACGAACTGTGGGGCGACGGGGGCGGCATGGTCCGACTGGTCAACCGTCGCGTCGCCCCGTCACGGACGATCACGGTGCGGTACGGGGACGCCACCGAGGGCCCCACGCACGACGTACGACGCGCAACCGAACTGCGACCGCTCCCGAGATCATGACCGGCGTCAGTCGTCGCCGACTGCTCGCGCTCCTCGGGACGGGGGCGACCGCCGCGCTAGCCGGCTGTAGCCGACTGTTCACCCGGCCGGACGGGGAAGCCACGCCCGCCGCCACCCCGTCGACCCCGGACACGGAGGAGGCGGCGACAGCGACGGAGACGGAGACGCCCGAGACCGCCACGCCGACCCCGCCGCAGGCCGCCGTCGGCACGGTCGTCAGGATTCCGCGGTACGACCTCTCGCTCACCTACCGGCCTGTCGAAGACGTCACGGCCGCCGACGTGCGTCTCGACGTCAGGAACGTCAGCGGACGACGGATCGATCTGCTCGAGATTCGCGTCGACATGGTCTACCACCCGGACGACGAGAACCGGACCGTCGCGGTCGACTACGTCGGCGGGCGGAACTTCCCGGTGCACGGGGTGGAGACGCTCGGCTACGAGACCTCGTATCCCAACGACGGCCGCGCCAACGGCTCCTCCGACCCCGACGACTTCGACCTCGTCTTCCGGGTCCGGGAGGTCCAGTTCGGGTGAACCGCCTCGGGGTCGAGCCCCGGGGCACTCGCCCTGTTCACCGGTAAACCGGCGGTCCCGTCCACGGACGACCTCGGCCGCGTCGGTGGTCGTGACCACTCGGTGCGGGAGGAAGCGGCCGCTCGGCACGGGCGAGAGCGGCCGCCGCGACCCACGGGACAGCGCCGGGGGACTTTTGAGCCGAGCCGCGAAACCTGGAGGGGATGACCGACGCCTCGCCCGCCGATCTTCCCCCAGGAATCGCCGCCGACGCCGACGCCGCGGACACCCACGACGCCATCCGCGCCGCCACCTACCGCGCCCTGTGTGAACACGGCTACTCCGACACGACCATCCAGCACATCGCCGACGAGTTCGAGAAGAGCAAGTCCCTGCTCTACTACCACTACGAGGACAAGGACGAACTGCTCGCCGAGTTCATGCGCCACCTGCTCGACTGTCTCGCCGAGGAACTGACCGTGGAGGAGGACGACCCCTACGCCGAACTGCGGACGCTCGTCGACCGGCTCGTTCCGGTGCCGATGGGGGAGGGCGACCGCGAGTTCCGCCGGGTGCTGCTCGAGATACGGACCCGAGCGCCGTACGACGAAACCTACCGCGACCAGTTCCGGCGCTCGGACGACCTCGTCCGCGGGGCCTTCGCCGACGTCGTCGCCCGGGGAATCGAGGAAGGGCGGTTCCGCGAGACCGACCCCGAACGGGTCGCCGAGTTCATCCACACCGCGCTGCTCGGCACGATGGAACGCGGCGTCACGCTCGACGACCCCGAGACAGTCGCGCGGACCCGCCGGACGCTCCTGGAGTACCTCGACCGCTACCTGCTCGCCGACGGGAACTGACCGTCCGAGGCGGGGCGGGAGGAACCGTCGGGGCGGGGCGTGACGATACCGACGGCCACTCGCAGGGGCGTGTGACCGCCGACGGCCCCCGTTTCGGGGGCTCGGACCGTCGGGACTGCCGGCGGAGCCGACCGAACGGGATCCGTCGCCCGTTCCACATCCGATAACGGAATACCAAATGGGCGATATAGTGGGCCGTCCCGCAGCGGGGACGACGGCACGGCCGACGACCGCCACCGCGGCGGGCACGCCGGCGCCATCGACGCCGGGGACCGCCACCGCCGAACGGACCTCGACGCGGACCGCGACGCCGGACGCGGGGCCGACGGCGACCGCGGGCGGAACCGAGACGCCGTCGGCGGACGGGAGTCGGACCGCGACGCCGACCACGACCGGGCCGACGCCGGGCCCGGTCGTGGCCGTCGTCGCACTGCTGGTGGCGGCGCTGCTGGCGGGCCGGCGCGACTGACCGGCGGCGGGGCTGGATGGGTCCCGGCCCGGACGCCACACGCGGCGCTGACGTATCGGGCGAGTAGAAGCGCCGAATCGTCGAACCCACGACGCAGGGGCGCCGCGACGCACGCGGTGCTGGTCGGTCTCGGTATCGGAACGCCGGGACGGGGATTCTGAACCACGTCGGGACGGTCGCTCGCACCGCTCGCGCTGCGTCCCGCCTCGTTCAAATCCCCGGAGTTGTCGAATCCTCGCCGGGAGAGCGCGCCGCGACGCACGCGGCGCTGGTCGGTCTCGGAACGCCGGGACGGGGATTTGAACCCCGGATCCCGTGAGGGAACACGCTTTCCAGGCGTGCGCCTTACCACTCGGCCATCCCGGCTCAGTACG
>JBDGQA010000048.1:0-18595 GCA_042219325.1 Haloferacaceae archaeon
CCGGGCTACGAGCTTGGGAAGCTCGTGTCCTACCACTGGACCAACGGCGCTCTCGTTTCACTCGACCGCCGAGCCTCGAAAACGTACCGTTTTCGAGACAACGGCGCTCCCGTCACCCGAGCGTAGCCCGGCGCGTCACTTGAACATAGCGCTTCGGCGGGGCGGCACGAACTGCACGCACGTCCAGAGGACGGCGACGGGGAGGGGCTATTTGGGGCCGCTGACCGTACTGCCCCGCGATGAGTTCGCAGTCCGTCCTGACCGACTCGGCACCGCTCGACCTCCGGCTCTCGGAAGACGAACTCGCGGCGACCCGCGAACGCATCGTCGCGTTCATCGAGGAGACCGTCGACGCGGCGGGCGCGTCCGGGGCGGTGCTCGGCCTCTCCGGCGGCATCGACAGCACGACGACGGCACACCTGGCCGTGGAGGCGCTGGGGACGGACGGCCTCCACGGACTGATCATGCCGAGCGAGGTGAACGACGAGGGGAACATGGGCGACGCCGAGCGGGTGGCCGCGGACCTCGGAATCGAGTACGACGTCATCGATGTCGCGCCCATCGCGGCGGCGTTCTTCGACGCCGTCGACGAGGACGTGGCCGGCCGGGACGAGGAGCCGTTCCGGACCGCCGCCGGCAACGTCCGGGTGCGGACGCGGGCGGTGCTGAACTACCTGGTCGCGAACCTCGAAGACCGGGTGGTGCTCGGGACCGGCAACCGGAGCGAGGCGCTCACGGGCTACTTCACCAAGTACGGCGACCAGGCGGTCGACTGCAATCCCATCGGGAACCTCTACAAACAGCAGGTCCGTCAGCTGGCCGCGCACGTCGGCGTCCCCCACGACCTCGTGATGAAGACGCCGTCGGCGGGGATGTGGCTCGGGCAGACCGACGAGGAGGAGATGGGCGTCGGGTACGACACGCTCGACGCCATCCTGGCGCTCCACGTCGACGGGCCGCTCTCGACCGCCGCGACGGTGCGGGCGCTCGACGGGGTGACCGAGGGGCACGTCCAGCGGGTCGACGACCTCTACGAGCGGAGCGCGCACAAGCGGCGGATGCCCCCGGCACCGGACCGTCCGGACTGAACGGTCGAGTCACCGGTCCGCACGGGTCGGCCGGCGATACGCGAACGGGGTGGTTTTCCAAAGGCCTTTGCCCCTTCCGTCGCTATTCTGGTCCGATGGACGACGTCGTGCAGGCCCGCGAGACGGCGCGGGAGGCGTTCGACGACGTCGAGCCCGCGGCGCTTCGCCTCGCCATCGACGGCCGCCTCGCCGACGCCTCGATGGCGCCCGCAGCGCTCGCAACCTGCTGTGCCCGGGCGTTCGCCGCCGACGCCGACCCCGACGCCGTCTACGGACGGGCCGCCGGCGTCCAGCTCATCTACGAGGGCCTCCGTCTCACCCGCCGACTCGCCCACGAGGAGCCGTGGGCCGTCGAGAACGGGCCGTCCGACGCCGATATCGAGGCGGACATGGACGTCCTCGTCGCGGACGTCCTCGTCTCGCGGGGGTTCTACCTGCTCGCCCGGACGACGGCGGCCGAGCGTGCCGTCGAGGTGGTGCGGGCGTTCGGTCGCGACCAGACCGAGCGCCGGTCGGCGGCCGACCCCGAGCGGTACGACCACGAACTCGAGGCCGACGCGTTCGCGCTGGCGGTCGTCGCCGGCGCGAGCGTCGCCGACCGCACCCCGCCGGAGGGGCTGGTCGGGTTCGCGTCCGACCTCGGCCGGAATCTCGTCCGGGAGGGCAGCGGCGACGATCCGCCGCTCCCGACGGCGGCGGCGACGCTCGACGAGGACGTACGGGAGCGGGTGGCCACCCTGGCCGACGGCGACGACCGGACTGCGGACGCCGACCCCAATCCGGGGCCGGTCAGACGGTCTGCGACCGATCCGTGACGTCGGCCGTAACCGTAACGTCTAAAGACGGCTCCACGCAACTGACTGAACGCGCCTGGGTAGCTTAGCGGTAAAGCGCGTCCTTGGTAAGGACGAGAGCCCGGGTTCAAATCCCGGCCTAGGCTGTCTTTCCCTGTGCCCGTCAAATCGTGGCACACGGATGCCCTACTATAACTTTGTGCTGATCGGGGTTCTACCCGTCGAGCGGCACGGTTTACCCGCAGTCTACCCGGCAAATCGCATCCGCAAGCGCAGTGCCCCAACACGCGTTGCGATTGGTGAGATCACGTGCGCCAGTCCTTCCTGCTGAGACTGATATCTTCGGGGAGCAAACGACAGAAAGTTCAGGCGTGACCCAGGGCCCGAAACGGGAACGAACGGGTCGTGTGACCCCTCTGGTCCAAATTAGCGTCGTGACGAGTGCGATTGTCAGGACCACACGACGCCGGTCCAAGCCGTGTTGTCAGTAGAAAACGGGGAGGTGCCTGGAGGCGAGTGACGCCCAGAAAGCCGCGGGTGATGGACGAAAGAACAGTGGAAAACGGTATTATCCCGAAGGAACACAACGGGACAAGGAACGATGATCGGTGAATCCGTAGCCACGGAGTTCGAAACCGGGGGCGCTGAAGAAGTCGTGGAGGGCACCGTCGAGACCATCGCGGATGCGGTGGCGCGGGCGGCCGAGGAGGTCTATGAGAAGTGAGCGAGATAGTCGGGTGGTTTGCGATTACAGTTATTGTCGGATTGGTGTTAGCAGTAGGTAGTCTCATCGACTGGAAATCCGTTCTTTCGAAGTATGTGGGTGATTCCGAGGACGGTGATAGCGACGGGCGTTGAGGTGGCGAACGGAACCCGTCGGCATCAGTCGCTCCTTCCCCGGCGGGCGTCACACGGCCGGGCGTCGCGACGGGCGGCGAATGCCGTCCCACGACACGCGCAGGTCCGGCGGTTAATTCGGACCAAACGGCCGCAACCAGGGTTCATCGAGTGGCCCGCTTAAGCCGCCCCGGCGCCCAGAAGCGTGAACGATGAACCGAACGACGCTCGCGCGAACGAGGGGCGTATCGGCCACGGACGGGACAGCGCACGGCCGTCCCCCGACGAGGTGGGGGTGACGAACGCCATGCCGCCGTTCTCCCCCGCGCTCGGCATCGAGGACCGGCTGATCACGTTCGCGGCCAGCCTGCTCGTCGGCGGCGCCGCCATCCACATCGGCGCCACCGCCATCGGCGTCGCGGACGGGCGGGGCTACGCCCACGCGGTCCTGACGGCACTGGTCGGCGCGCTGGCCTGGGCGCTGCTCGAACCGATTCCGCTACTGGGCGGCCTGCTGGCACTCGTCGCCTGGGTCGCCGTCGTCAAGTGGCGCTACCGCGGCGGTTGGCTCCGGGCGGCGGTCGTGGGGATCGTGGCCTGGGCTGCTGCAGTCGTGGCGCTCGCGGCGCTCGACCTCCTCGGTCTCGGGTCGGTCTCGGCACTCGGCGTCCCCGGCGCCTGATCATCCCGGAGCGCCTGATCATCCCGGAGAACGGGTCGAGCGTGGTGGCCGTCGGCGCCCCGGTCGTCGACGGAACGGGCGGCTCCGTCGTGGGGCTAGAACGATGGAAATGGAGGGTAGGTCGAGGCGCAGGCCGTGTCGTGGCGGGCCGGGCCGTGTCGTGAAGGGCCGAAGTGAACGTAGCGTGTGGCCGTCAGGCGCGGCGGCCGTCGCGTCGGTAGCCGTGGCCGAGGCGGAACGCGGCGGCGTTGGCGATGAGAAGGCCGCCGAACGCCACGGCGTGCCGTTCGACGAACCCGGTGGCCAGCAGGGGGAGGTACGCGAACGGGAGGAGGACGGCCGTCCAGAACGCCACGAACTGCAGGGCGCCGGCGGCGCCGGCGAGCGTCCGGTCGGCGTCGCGGCGGATGGTCCCGGCGAGGGCGCCGACGACTCGGTCAGGGCGGGCGGGGTTGGGGGACATGACGCATCCGGACACACGGCCCGGGAGGACGTATAACCGGCAAATCATTGCGTCGCGTTCAGCCGATTTTACCCGGTCGAACGACCGTTCACGACGATGGGACCGCCGTTCACGACCGTCCGAGACCATTCGAGAGGTTTCATCCGAGTCTCACAATCCGTTAGACGGGGACGCTCACGTCGGTGTCCCGTGACGCCGGGAGAGGGCGATTCGGCGTGAGGTCGAGGGATCGAAACGGTTGGCCGCCCGGGCGGGTGCCGCCGGGATGACCCGGGCGGCCGGCGGCGCCACGTCGTGGGGAGGACGACGCTGCCACTCCGTGCCCGTCGGCGTGGGCCGGGCGCGCTGGGTGGGGAGGATGGGAACTGAAGCCGTCCTGTGCGCGCCCGGGAGGAGGGTAACCACGGGCCGACTTAAATCCGCGTCAGACGGACGTGTGACCACGGGACGACGGCCGGATTCGGGGCGACGAGCGGGCACGTTACGCAGGGACACGGCCGACGAGGGGGTGGCCAAAGGACATAATCTGTCGGCGGCCGAGCAGAGGTCATGCACGGCACCGGACCGCCGCTGGTGACGCCGTTCGACGCGGAGGGCGAGGTCGACGAGTCGGCGCTGCGAGAGCTGGTCGAGTGGGTCCAAGACCGGGGCGTGGAGTTCATCGTCTCCTGTGGGTCGAACAGCGAGGCCGAACTGATGACCGCCGCGGAGCGGGCGCGGGTGATCGACGTGGTCGCGGACGCGGCGAGCGTTCCGGTGCTCGCGGGGACGGGGAGTCCCGGCTTCGAGGAGACCCGACGGGCGACCGGCCGGGCCGCGGACGCCGGCGCGGACGCCGCGCTCGTCGTCACACCGTTTTATTACAACCACGACGACGAGACGCTCGCGGCCTACTACGAGGACCTGGCCGACGTCGCCGAGATTCCGATCTACCTCTACAGCGTCCCGACGTACACGGGGACGAAACTCGCGCCCGAGACGGTCGGCCGCCTGGCCGAACACTCCAATATCGGCGGGATGAAGGACTCCAGCGGCGACCTGGAAACGTTCGCGCTGGAGCGGCAGGCGACCGCGGACGAGGACTTCGACCTGCTGGTCGGGAGCGGGAGCGTCCTCGCGGCGGCGCTCGAGGCGGGCGCCGACGGGGGCGTGCTCGGCCTCTCGAACGTCGCGCCGACGGAGGCCGAGGCGGTGTACGAGCGGTACCGCGACGGCGACCGGCGCGCCGCCCACGAACTGAACGCCGACCTGGTGGCGCTCAACCGCGCGGTGACGTCGAAGTACTCCGTGCCGGGCGCGAAGTACGCGATGCGCCAGCGCGGCCTGCCCGCCGGGTACCCCCGCCGGCCCCACCGCCCCCTCGAGGACGAGGAAGCGAAGGCCGAACTCGACGACCTGCTCGACGCGCTGTAGCGCCCGGTCGGTTCCGACGGCCGGTAGCTAGCGGACACCGCGGTCCTGTGGTGCCTTCGGATTGTTACGTCTCCTGCCCGAAGTTGCCGATACCAGTTACTGACAACTGTCTTGTATCAGGGGGACGTATCGGTGGTCCGTGGCGACGAGAGTCTCTAGACGCGGCGAATCCGGCGTCTCGTTCTCGCTCGACGAGGCGACCGGTGCGTTAGGGGATTCGGTTACAGTCCTCCCGATCCTCGTCGCGCTCGGCGCGCTGACGGACGTCTCGCTCCCGCACGCGCTGCTGTGGTTCGGCGTCTTCCAGGTCGCGTGGGGGGTCGTCTACGGCCTGCCGCTGTCGGTCGAGCCGATGAAGGCGCTCGCGGGGCTGGCCATCGCCGGGACGCTCTCCTTCGGGGAACTCGTCGCGGGCGGGCTGGCGGCGGGCGGCGTTCTGGTCGTCGCGGGGCGGACGGGGACGCTCTCCCGGCTCGCGGCGTGGGTCGGCGACCCGGTCGTTCGGGGAATCCAGTTCGCCGTGGCGCTGCTGCTCGCCCGCTCGGCGGTCGACCTGGGCCTTACGGCCCCGGCCCCGGCGGTGGCCACGGCCGCCGGTGCGGTCCTCCTCGTCGTGCTCCTCGACCGGCGGGCCGCACCGGTCGCCGTCCTCGGCGTCGGCGCCGCGCTCGCCGTCGCCCGAACGGGCGTGCCGACCCCGTCGCTCCCGGCAGTCGCGGCGTTCCCCGGCGGGGCTCCGACGATGACGCTCGACGCGGCGGCGGGCGCCGCCGGACAGCTCGCCATGACGGTCGGCAACGCGGCGGTGGCGACCGCCGCGCTCTGTGCGGACTACTTCGACGCGGACGTCTCCCCCGACCGGTTGGCCGAGAGCATGGGGACCATGACCCTCGTGGCCGTCCCGTTCGGGGGACTGCCGATGTGCCACGGGAGCGGCGGGCTGGCCGGCAAGTACGCCTTTGGCGCCCGGACCGGCGGCGCGAACGTCCTGCTCGGCGCGGGCTACCTCGCCGCCGCCACCGTCGCCGGACTCGTCGTCGCGTTCCCGACCGCGGTGCTCGGCGCCCTCCTCGGGCTGGTCGCCCTCCAGCTCGCCGCGACCGCCCGCCGGACCGACGCCCTCCCGCTCACCGTCGCGGTCGGGGTTGTCGGGCTCCTCGTCGGCGTCGACGCCGCGTTCCTCCTCGGCGTCGCCGCGACCGCCGCGCGCGAGCGGTGGGGGTAGGTCGCTTCGTTCCCGGCCCGGTGTCGCCACAGTTCGGCGAGAAAGGCACTTGTCGGTGGGGCGGGGAGGGAGGCGCATGGTGACCTGGCGCGCGCTGTTCGATCGGGCGGCCGACCGCGCGGTGACGGCGGAGGAGGTGCAGGCGGCGCTGGCCGCTCGCCGGGACGACCGCGAGCAGGGGAACGGAGCGGAGCACGGGAGCGACGGCGCGGATGCGCCGACAGAGGACACGGGCGGTGACCATGGCCGGTCCTGACCCCACGCCGGCGCGGGTCGTCGCGGACGCCGACGTGCTGGCCGCGGACCTGCTCGTCGGCGGGCCGAGCCGCGAGGCGCTGGACTGCCTCCGGCGCCACTCGTGGACGACGCTGGTCGCGAGCGATCCGCTGCTCGCCGACGCCGAGGCGGTCGTCGCGGGGCTCGCGGACGGGGCGCTCGCTGCCGACTGGCGTGACCGGGTCGAGCGGTGGCGCGAGCGCGTCGAGCACCCCGAGGGCGACCACCCGGCGCTCGCCTCGGCGCTCCACGGCGGGGCGATGCACGTCCTCAGCCTGGACGCGCGGCTGACGGGCGCACAGGGAGCCACTGCGGTCCGGGGGCGGGTCGAGACGAGCGTCCGTCGCCCGGACGCGTTCGCGCGGCTGTTCGACGCCGAGAGCCTCTATAAGGCGGTCGTGGGCGGTGCGTATCCCGGCCCCGACCGCGAGCCGCGGGCGTGACGACGAGCGGTTCGGTCGCGGCGGGGGCGGGAGGCCCCGACCGCGAGCCGCGGGCGTGACGACGAGCGGTTCGGTCGCGGCGGGGGCGGGAGGCCCCGACCGCGAGCCGGAGGAGTAATGACGTCAGTTACTATTTGGTATCCAATACCAAGGACCCCGGAATGGAGACCGCGCGATGGGTCGGTTGACTGACGAGGGGGAGGCCGCGATCATCGTCCTGGTCGTCCCCCTCTCGTTCGGCATCCTCTATCGCCTCATCTCCCCGGCGATCAACGTCAGCGGCCGCCGGGCGTTCGAGCGGACGACCGCGTCACCGGTCGGCGTACCACTCGGCGAACTTCGCCAGGGCCCGGCCGCGGTGGGAGACGGCGTTCTTCTCCTCGGGGGACATCTCGGCGAATGTGGTGCCGTCGTGTTCGAAGACGGGGTCGTACCCGAAGCCGCCGTCGCCGCGCGGCGGGACGATGCGGCCGGGGACGACGCCCTCGAACAGCCGAACGGGAAGGTCGCCTTCGGGGTCGTTCCCGTCCGCATCGCCGTCGGCCCCGGCATCGGGTCCCGCGGCCGCCGCAGCGGTCCGGTTCGCGCGGTCGACGGGGTCGGGGGTGGCCGCGAACGGCTCCCCGTCACAGTACGCGAGGGTACACCGGAAGGCGGCGCGGCGGGGGGCGTCGAGTTCGCGCTCGCAGAGGCGGCGGACCCCGTCGACGCCGAGCGTCTCGTGGACGTACGAGGAGTAGGGGCCGGGGAAGCCGTCGAGGCCCTCGACGAACAAGCCGGCGTCGTCGACGAGCACCGGTTCGCCGGCGTGGCGGTAGGCCGCGCGGGCGCCGTGGGCGGCGATGGGGCCGAGTTCCGGAGCCTGGATCTCGGGATAGTCGAACTCCAGGCGGCCCACCTCGTCGAGGTACGCCTCGGCCTCGCGGACCTTGCCGGGGTTCGTCGTCACGTACCTGAGCATACGGGTGGATGGACGGGCGGGCGGTTAGGCGCGTCGATCGCCAGGCAGCGCCGGCACACCTCACCCCGACCATAACAGCAACTTTATGGGGCGCTCGGGGCAAGAATGGGCGAGATTACTCCCAATGGAGGACACGCAACGACAACCGGAGGTGAACATCGGACTCGTCGGCCACGTGGACCACGGGAAGACGACGCTGGTTCAGGCGCTCTCCGGGTCCTGGACGGACCAACACTCCGAGGAGATGAAGCGGGGCATCTCCATCAGGCTGGGGTACGCGGACGCGACCTTTCGGAAGTGCCCCGGGGTCGAGCCGCCGGAGTGTTACACCGTCGAGGAGGAGTGTCCCGACGGGTCGGCGAGCGAGCCCCTTCGGACGGTCTCGTTCGTCGACGCCCCCGGTCACGAGACCCTGATGGCGACGATGCTGTCGGGGGCGGCCATCATGGACGGCGCCGTGCTCGTGGTCTCGGCGACCGAGGACGTACCCCAGGCGCAGACCGAGGAGCACCTGATGGCGCTCGACATCATCGGCATCGACGACATCGTGGTCGCCCAGAACAAGATCGACCTCGTCGACCGGGAGCGGGCGCAGGAACACTACCGGCAGATCGAGTCCTTCGTCGAGGGAACCGTCGCCGAGGGCGCCCCCGTGGTGCCGATCAGCGCTCAGCAGGAGGTCAACCTCGACCTGCTGATCGAGGCCATCGAGGAGGAGATTCCCACCCCGGAGCGGTCGACGACCAGCCCGCCGCGGATGTCCGTCGCCCGGAGCTTCGACATCAACCGGCCGGGCACCACGTGGGACGAGCTCAGGGGCGGGGTCATCGGCGGCAGCCTCGTCCACGGGGAACTGGAGGTCGGCGACGACCTCGAACTCCGGCCCGGCCGCGAGGTCGAGGAGGGCGGCGAGTCCGAGTACCGCCCCATCACGACGTCGGTGCGGTCGCTCCAGGCCGGCGGCCGGGACGTCGAGCGGGCGCGGCCGGGCGGCCTGCTCGGCGTCGGCACGGGCCTCGACCCGTCGCTCACCAAGGGCGACGCGCTCGGGGGCCAGGTCGCCGGCGAGCCCGGCTCGCTCCCCCCGGTCCACGAGACGTTCGAGATGGAGGTCGAACTGCTGGACCGGGTGGTCGGCGCGGAGGACGACCAGGTCGAGGAGATATCGACCGGCGAACCGCTGATGCTGACCGTCGGGACCGCCACGACCGTCGGGTCGGTGACGAGCGCGCGCGACCGGGAGGCCGAGGTCGCGCTGAAGCGGCCGGTCTGTGCCGACCCCGGCGAAAAAATCGCCATCAACCGCCGCGTCGGCTCGCGGTGGCGGCTCATCGGCATCGGAACCCTCGGGTGAGACGGTGACGGGGACGGACACGGGAACGGCGACGGGACCGACGGTCGTACTCGACACGAACGCGCTGATGATGCCCGTCGAGTGCGACTGTCGGCTGTTCGAGGGAGTCGAGCGCGTCATCGGGACCGACGCGGTCGACTACGCCGTCCCCGCGACCGTCGTCGCCGAACTCGACAAGCTCTCGGAGGGAAACGGGGCCGAGGCGACCGCCGCCAGGGTCGGCCGGGACCTGGCCGACCGCTGTCGGGTCGTCGAGACGGACGAGACGTACGCCGACGACGCAGTCGTGGCGCTCGCCGACCGGGCGGCGGCCGACTACGTCGTCACGAACGACCGCCCCCTGCGCGACCGGCTGTCCGACCGCGAGGTCCGGGTAATCGGTTTACGGGGCGAGACGAAACTCGCGGTGACACACGCCTAATATGTACAAACGGGTACGACTCAAGGACACGGTCGAGGTGCCGCCGAAGCATCTCGCCGACGTGACGCCGGAGCGGGTAAGGCGCCTGCTCCAGGACAAGCTCGAGGGACGGATGGACGAGGAGGTCGGGAGCGTCGTCTCGGTGATCGACGTGATCGACGTCGGGGAGGGGACCGTCCTGCCGAACCGGCCCGGGGTCTACTACCAGGCCGAGTTCGAGGCCATCACCTTCGACCCGCAGATGCAGGAGGTCGTCGACGGCACCGTGGTCGAGGTGGTCGAGTTCGGCGCCTTCGTCGGCATCGGTCCGGTCGACGGGCTGCTCCACGTCTCCCAGATTTCGGAGGAGTACCTCGCCTACGACGGCGAGAACCAGCAGCTCGCCTCCTCCGAGTCCAACCGCACCCTCGGGACCGACGACGCCGTGCGGGTCCGCGTCGTCACGAAGAGCATCGACGAGCGGAACCCGCGGGACTCGAAGATCGGCCTGACCGCGAAACAGCCGGGGCTCGGCAAGCACGCCTGGCTGGAGGCCGAGCGGGAGCAACAGCAGGCCACCACGGAGGGCGACTAGATGGCGGACGACAGGCTGGCCTGTCGGGAATGCCACCGCATCAACGACCCGGACCGCCAGACCTGCGAGTCCTGCGGGTCGTCGAGCCTGACCGAGGACTGGGCCGGCTACGTCATCATCGTCCACCCCGAGGACTCCGAGATCGCCGAGGAGATGAACGTCACCGAACCCGGTGGCTACGCGCTGAAGGTCAGATAGTACCGCCGTGCTCCGGCTCCCGGACTCGCTGCGCGAGGCGTTCAAGGAGCCGCTCGGCCCCGTCTATACCGACGTCGACGCGCTCCTCGCGGACGCCGGCGAACCGGTCGTGACCGTCGGCGACGTCGTCACGTACCACCTGCTGTCACACGGGTACGAACCGGCGGTCGCCGTCGTGGACGCCCGCACCGAGCGCCGGCCCGTCCGGCCCGAGGTCCGGCGGGTCGCCGTCGCCGATCCCGACCGGACGGTGCAAAACGAGCCGGGGATGCTCTCCCGGGACCTGCTCGTCGCCATCCGCGAGGCCGTCGACGGCGACGGACCCATCGTCCTTCGGGTGGAGGGCGAGGAGGACCTGGCGGCCCTCCCGGCCATCCTCGCCGCCCCCGAGGGGGCGAGCGTCGTCTACGGTCAGCCCGGCGAGGGGATGGTGCTCGTCACGGTCGACCCGGCGGCCCGCGAGCGGGCGCGGAGCCTGCTCGCCCGGATGGAGGGCGACGCGGACGCGGCCCTCGACCTGCTCGGATGAGTGCCGGGGCCGGATCGGGGCCGGTCGGGGGCCACCGAGGGGCGATCCCCGGCCGCGACGGCCGCCCGAGCGCCCCGCTCTCGGCCCATCGCAATCCTTTTGCCTTTTGTCGGCGGGGTTCCTATCAACTGACCCATGGAGATCGATATCATCGAGGAGGACGAGAATCCGATGTTGCACCGGACCGACGTTCGGTTCGAAGTGACCCACGAGGACGTGACGCCGTCGCGCCTCTCGGTGCGGGACAGCCTCGCGGCGATGCTGAACAAGGACGCGGCCGAGGTCGTCGTCCACGAACTCGACACCACGTTCGGGATGCGGCGGACCATCGGCTACGCCAAGGTGTACGAGACCCCCGGCGACGCCCGCGACGTCGAGCAGGACTACATGCTCGAACGGAACAAGATCAGCGTCGAGGAGGGCGAGGGGGCCGAGGCCGAGGCCGACGCGGACGCCGGGGCCGAGGAAGCGTAAGTGCGCGTCCTCGGGGTCGAGGGCACGGCGTGGGCCGCGAGCGCCGCCGTCTACGACGCCGAGACCGACGCCGTGCTGATGGAGACGGACGCCTACCGGCCCGAGAGCGGCGGCATTCACCCGCGCGAGGCCGCCGAACACATGAGCGACGCGGTGCCGACGGTCGTGGAGACGGTCCTCGAGCGCGCAGTCGACACGTACGGCCCCGACCCGGTCGACGCCGTCGCCTTCTCCCGCGGTCCCGGTCTCGGACCCTGTCTCCGCGTCGTCGGCACCGCGGCCCGGGCGCTCGCCGGCGCGCGCGACCTGCCGCTGGTCGGCGTCAACCACATGGTCGCCCACCTGGAGATCGGTCGCCACCGCTCTGGCTTCGCGTCGCCCGTCTGCCTGAACGCCAGCGGGGCGAACGCCCACCTGCTCGGCTACCGCGACGGCCGCTACCGGGTGCTCGGCGAGACGATGGACACCGGGGTCGGCAACGCCCTCGACAAGTTCGCCCGCCACGTCGGCTGGTCCCACCCCGGCGGCCCGAAGGTCGAGACCGCCGCCGCCGACGGCGAGTACGTCGACCTCCCCTACGTCGTCAAGGGGATGGATTTCTCCTTCTCCGGCATCGTGAGCGCCGCACAGGAGGCCTACGACGAGGGAACGCCGGTCGAGGACGTCTGTCGCGGCCTCCAGGAGTCCGTCTTCGCCATGCTGACCGAGGTGAGCGAGCGGGCCCTCGCCCTCACGGGCGCGGACGAACTCGTCCTCGGCGGTGGGGTCGGCCGGAACGACCGCCTCCGAGAGATGCTGACGACGATGTGCGACGCCCGTGGCGCCGACTTCTACGCCCCCGAGTCGCGTTTCCTCGGGGACAACGCGGGGATGATTGCGGTGCTCGGGGCGAAGATGTACGCCGCCGGCGACACGGTCGCGATCGGGGACTCGCGGGTCGACCCCGACTTCCGGCCCGACGAGGTCCCCGTGACGTGGCGGTCCGGCGAGTCGGTGGCGCGCGCGACCGGGACGACGGCCGGGCTGACCGGGACGGGCGGCGAGGTCCGCGGCGCCGAGGCGCTCGTCCGGATCGAGGACCACCGGGTCGTGAAGGCCCGCCAACCGAAGGCGTACCGCCACCCCGCCCTCGACGAGCGCCTGCGCCGCGAGCGGACGCGGCGGGAGGCGCGGCTGACCAGCGGGGCGCGCCGCGAGGGCGTCCCGACGCCGGTCGTCCTCGACGTCGACGTGCCCGGAGCGCGCCTCGTCTTCCGGTACGTCGGCGACCGCGACCTCGCCGCAGCGCCGACCCCGACGCGCGCCCGGACGGTCGGGGGCCACCTCGCGGCACTCCACCGCGCCGGCATCGTCCACGGCGACCCGACGACGCGCAACGTCAGAATCGGGGGGGACGGCGAGCGCGTCTACCTCATCGACTTCGGCCTCGGCTACCACTCGGGCCACGTCGAGGACCACGCGATGGACCTCCACGTGTTCCGGGGCAGCCTCGCGGGCACCGTCGACGACGCCGACCCGCTCCTGGCCGCCGCGCGCGAGGGGTACGCCGGCGCGGCGGCCGGCGACGGGTGGAACCCGGACGACGTCCTCGACCGGCTCGACGAGGTCGAGGGGCGCGGGCGGTATCGCTGAGTAGCCAAAGGTGATTTACCGGGCTCGGTCGTACGTGCTTCCATGAGCGACGACTCCTCCGGCAAGGTGTTCGGCGTCCCGTACAACTTCGAGCGGCCGAGCCTCGGGCGCATGCTCGCCGCCTACTGGCAGCCCGGGGAGGGGATGCTCGTCCGCAAGCCGTTCGGCGTCGGCTACACCCTCAACCTCGCGAGCTGGCGGTCGTGGGTCGTCCTGCTCGTGGCCGGCGTCCTGTTCTGGCACGAGCGGGAGTCCGGAAGCGAGGCGAGTCCTGAGGGCGAGAGCGGGGGGAGCGAGAGCGGCGAGGACGAGGGCCCGGTCGAGGTCGTCGTCGACTGAGCGAGGTGTCGGTCCCGGTCCCCGAGTTCGCCTTCGAACTCGCCCTGTGTGCGCGCCTGGAGGCGACGACCGACTGGCTCCCGGCCCGCCAGCTCGGCGGCGGGGTCGCGGCCCGCGGCCGGCGCGTGGTCGACGTCTGTGCCGTCGTGCCCGGACCGGGATTCGACGAGCGCGCCGCGGTCGCCCCCGGGGAGATTCCGGCGCCCGTGCTGGAGGGGTCGGTCGGCGTCGGCGAGGCCGTCCCGGCCGCGGAGGCGCTCGACTGTCCGCCCGAGCGCCGCGAGGCGGTCGTGGAGCGCGCGGTCGACCTGGGCGTGCTCGAACGCGAGCGGCGCGGCGGCCGGACGCTGGTCAGGCGGACGACCCGCTACCCCGAAGGCTGGTTTGACCGCCTGATCGCCGTCGAGAACAAGCCCGACCTCGACCGGCCCGGCGACCTGAGGCGCCAGCTCCGCCACGACGCCGCAGTCGGGCTCTTCGACGAAGTCGTTCTCGCCACCGCCGACCACGTCACGGGCGCACACCTGAACCGGATTCCCGACGCGGTCGGCGTCTGGCGGGTCGACCCCGCGACGGGCGAGCGGACGGTGGTCCGCGACCCGGCGGCGCTCCCGGTCGACGAGCCGGGAATCGAACCGGTCGCCGAGCGCCCCGACCGGACCGAGGTGGCCGTGGTCGCGCCCGCCGAGAAGGCGCAGGTCCGCCGTCGGATCGCCGAACGGGCCTACGGGAAGGGCTGGCGGACCTACGACCCTCCGCCGTGTGCCAGCGCGGCCGTGACGGACGACGGCCGGCCCCGGTGTACCCACTTCGACCGCGTGGTCGACCCGGCAACCGAGTGCGGGCGGGACTGCCCCGGGTTCGAACGGGACGCGCCCCCCGACTTCGACCCGGCGGCGCTCCGGGACGCGCGGACGCCGTGGGGGGCCGACCCCGAGGGCGCGGGACGGCGGCAGGCGGGGCTAGATCGGTTCGGGTGAGGCCGTCTCGAAGGGCGACGGGCGCACTGTGTCATTTTCCGGGGCGGAGCGATCACAGAGACGCTGTCAGCGGCGACTCGCGTTCGGGACGTCGTGCTGGATACGAGGCCGTCTCTCGTGAGTCAATCAGAATCGGCCGGCACGTAGCTGTGCCCCGGTAACGGTACCGTGCTCGCGGCTTTGTCGAAATCATCAGTAACTGTCAGGAACCGCGTGCTGAATGGAGAGGGTGTTTTCAGCAAACGGGAATCGTTTGTTCCACGCAGAGCAGTGAAACAGGCGTTAGGTACGTCTGCGGACCTGTCGCGGTGGATTGCATTATATGATAGTCGGGGGAGTGTGAGCAATTGCTATCAGGGGGTTTTGACTCTAAGCGTTACTCGCCACGAGGGAGTAGAGTCTCCGAAGTGGCCAAAGTCGTATGTTCCAGTTGGCAGACACCCCTCTTTGTCCGGGTCTGTCCACAGTCGGTACTCGTGTTGGAATGATTCCCCAGACGTTAGTGTGGTCGATTCAGCGTCACCGCCCCCTCCAAAGTAGTCCTCGGGCTTCCAGCAGGCCTCTGAACGTTTCTGCGGGTTATAGGAGGTAGGAACCAACACCAGTCCAGTACTGTGCAAATCCCCGTTCTTGATGGTGTGACTTGCTAGAGGCTCTGCCGACTCCCGACCGATACTGACACTGGTTTTCTGTGAGCCCGAATTCGTCCACGCGAGACGAACCTCCGCAGTGTGGTCTTTCGTAACGGTGGATTCGAGCATCTCAGCATCAACCTCAATTCCTTCTGTCTCTGTTCCGACCACGGAAACGCTCCGAAGTCCACCTCCAGAACCCCCTGTCGAAGTGAGGCACCCTGAAACTGCCGCGAACCCTCCGACCAGCCCGGTGAGATATTCACGGCGGTTCATACTTCCGCCTATTCAGACAGCACACAAAAGGACAAGGTAGGATAAAGAGACCGTTTGTCCAACGGGTTCGTCGAGTGCGACCCCCCGCACTGAACGGTAGGTGCGTCCTCTGTATGTGACTCCGAGATCGGGAAGGTCACGTTGACCGATACGCGCCCCCCATTCGGACGACCGATAGAACCTATCATCGATTGAGGGGTTCAACACGGTCGTGCTCGCACCTTTTCATTTTCACGACCGTCCCTGTGTCATCGAGATCCGCGAGCTGACGAGTGAGGACGAACGGCGTGAAGCGGTCCCTCTTCTCCGTCAGTTGTGGACTGACACCGAGCCGTCCGACGTGCTGGAATGGACGGCCGAGGACGAGTATCGTTTGTTTGGCGGATTCGTCGAGGACGAACTAGTCGGGGTCGCTGGCGTGCTCGTCGGGCATCTGCTCCACCGCGTCACGTCTGGCTTTACGATCCCGTCGTGGATCGACCCCGCAGGGGAGAAGGACACGGGACCGCGCTTCTACATTTCGTAGAGAGTGGGCCGCCGGTATCGGGGGCGATGTCCGAACTATCGTGTGGCGTCTCGTCGCGGCCACACCAGCCGGCTTACAGGTCGTACGTCTCCCCGTCGACGGCCAGGGGCTCCGCGAACGCCTCGTCAGCGGGGTAGTAGTGGGCGGTGTGGACCAACCGCGCCCGGCCGGGGTCGAGTTCGTCCGCGAGGTCGAGCGCCCCCTCGCGGGTCATGTGTTTGGTCCCGAACGTGCGGGGAACCCCGTCGTCGTCGTGGTGTGAGCCGCCGTGCGGGTGGTGCTTGCAGTCGGCGGCGGGCACGATGGCGTCCGCGAGCAGGAGGTCGGCGTCGGCCATGGCCGTCCGGGAGGGCGGCGGGACGGCGTAGCTCGTGTCGCCCGTGACCGCGAGCCGTCCGCCGGCGGGGTCCTCGACGACGACCCCGTAACAGACCAGCGGCGGGTGGTCGACCGGCACGAGGCGGACGTCGAGGCCGGCCGCCCGGAACGTCTCGCCCGGGGGCTGGCCGTGAACGGTCACGCGGTCGAGGTAGTCGTACCGCCGGCGGACGGTCTCGGCGACGCTCTCGCCGGTCGCGGGGTCGCGTTCGTCGGCGGCGTGGACGGGCAGGCGGTCGAGCAGCCGGTAGGCGTTGCCCAGGCCGTCGAGGTGATCGAAGTGGATGTGGGTGATGAGGGCGGCGTCCGGGAGCGGGACGTCGTGAGTGAGAAACTGGTGGCGGAAGTCGGGGCTGGCGTCGATCAGGAGCGCGTCGCCGGTCCGGTCGTTCTCCACGTGGACCGAAAAGCGGGTGCGCTCGACGCCGCGCTCGCGGGCCCGCTCGCAGGTCGGGCAGTCACAGCCGACCGTCGGCGTGCCGGTGGTGTCGCCGGTACCGAGCAGCGTCACGCGCACGGCTCAGTCGTCGTCGCCGTGCTGGTGGTCGCCGTCGTGGTCCGGGCCGCCGTCGCCCGCGATCAGCGCGTCGGAGCTCCCGTCGATCATGTCGAGGTTCTTGAGGTTGTCCCGCTCCTCGAAGTCCTCGACGGCGTCGAGGACGTCCGCCTGCGTGAGGCTGGTGCGCTCCTCGGTGAGCGCTTCGAGCACCGCCTCGCGCAGCACCATCCGCAGGTCGCTGCCGGTCATCCCCTCGGTGACGTCCGCGACCGCCTCGGGGTCGAAGTCCGCGATCTCCATCTCCCGGGTGACGACCTCCAGGATGTCGGCCCGCATCCCCCGGTCGGGCTTGGGGAAGTTGACGATCTCGTCGAACCGGCGCCACGCCGCCGCGTCGAGCTGGTCGGGGTGGTTGGTCGCCCCGATGAGCAGCACCTCGTCGCGGATCAGCGAGACGTCGTCGATGCTCTTCAGCAGGGTGTTGACCGCGCGCTTCAGCGCGGCGTGCTCGTCGCTCCGCCGGGTCTTGGCGACCGAGTCGAACTCGTCGATGAAGAGGATGCACGGCGACAGTCGCTTTGCCACCTCGAAGGTCTTCTCGACGTTCTTGGCCGTCTCGCCGAGGTACTGCGAGGTGATCATCGACAGCTTCACCTCGACGAAGGGGAGGCCGAGTTCGTGGGCGAGCGCCCGCGAAATCGTGGTCTTGCCGGTGCCGGGCGGGCCGACGAACAGGAGCTTGCCGATCTCGCGCAGACCGATCTGTGCGAGGTACTCGCGGTGCTCGATGGCCTTCACCAGTTTCCGGATCTCCTGTTCCTGATCGTCGGTCAACACGAGGTCGTCGAGGGTCATCTCGATCTCCTCGGGGGCCCGCACCTGCACCAGGTCGAGCATCTCGGCGTCCTCCTCCTCGTCGAAGTACTCGTCGAGGAGCGCGTCGATCCAGACGCGATCGGCCTGGATCGGCCGGGTGCGCTCGCGGGCCTCCTCGCGGGTCACGTCCAGGTCGGCGGGCCGGTCGTCCAACCCCTCGACGGCCGCGGCGAGCGTCGGGTTGGTGACGAGTCGCTCGCGGTCGACGCGGTCGACCAGCCACGAGAGTGCCATGTCGGGCTGGGTCAGCGAGATGCGTCCGGAGAACTCCTCGCGCTCGGTGAACAGCAGGTCCGATACGGCGTCCCACGGGCGGTCGACGCCGGTCGCGCGGCGGGCGGTGTCGGCGGTGACGACCAGGGGGCGCTCGATGGCGCCGGCCGAACCGTCGGTCGCGTCGTCAGCCGTCCCGCCGGCGTCGGCAGCATCCACGTCGGACGCGTTCATGAATACCTGTCGGTAGCGTGGGGGCAGGTCGTTCTCGTCGAGCTTGCGGTCGTCCGTGTAGACGTCGGCCGTCAACAGGAACTCGACGACGTCTGTCGCCGGGGCGCTCATCCCACAGACCTTGCCGGTACAGCCGTTTAATGCCGTCGGAAGGCGCCGAGGTCCCGGGACGGATCGGCAGGAGCGACGGCTCGACGGCCCGACGGCTGCGGGCGGTGCCGAACACGACGACCCGGTGTCAGGGAGTGGCACGGGCACGACGACCCGGTGTCAGGGAG
>JBDGQA010000038.1:0-18437 GCA_042219325.1 Haloferacaceae archaeon
GCTCGCCGTCGAAGGAGACGCCCGCCGACCCGCTCGGCCGTCCTGCTCGTCGTCGAAGGAGACGCCCGTCGACCCGCTCAGCCGTCCTGCTCGTCGTCGAAGGAGAAGCCGTCGTCGTCGTCCGTCCCGGCGGTGTCGGCCCCCGGATCGGCCGGTTCGTCCGCCGGTTCGGGCCCGGAGGCGGTCCCGGCGTCCGTCGACCCGGCGGGCGTCTCGTCGGATCGCTCGCCGGTCCCATCCCCGGCCCCAGCGTCGGCGTTCCGGTCCCCGTCCGACGCCGCGAGTTGGCGTTCGATCCGCTCGAACGCCTCGCGGGTCGCCCGCATTTCCGCGATGAGTTCGTCGATCTGCTCCGCGCTCGCCGGCGCGCCGTCTGCCCCCCTCTCGGCGGCGGCCCCCCCGCCGGTCGTGCCGTCGCTCCCCCCGCCCGACCGCGTGGGCTGGAGTTCCGCGATGCGGTCGCGGACGGCCTTGGCCTCCGGGATGCCCTTGAACGTGATCTCCGCGCCGCTGCTGCCGGCGGTACTGATCGCGATCTGTCCGTAGCCGAACTGCTTGCCCCAGAAGCTCTGGGAGTACTCGGTGTTCTGGATCCGATCCAGGTCGACCGTCTCGATGTTCGTCGACAGGATGCCTTTCTTGACGTACAGCGACTTGCTCGTCACCACGTAGTCGGTGTTCTTGATCCCGAGATACGAGAACGGCACCCCGAGCAGGATCAGGAAGCCGATGAGAAACACGGTCAGCACGATGCCGGTCGCGATGGTCCCGTACAGGGTCTGGAACGCCGGCTGGCCGACCCAGACGACCTCCTCGTCGGGGTCGAGCGAGAGCCACTCCAGGTCCGCCGCGTCCGCGTTCGTGGCCGCGCTCGCGGCGGCGCTCATCCGTCGACCACCCGCCCCGCCAGCCGTTCGGCGGTCTCGCGCATCGCCCGCGCGTCGGTCAGGAGCGTGTCGACGGATGCGGCGTCCAGCGCACCCCGTGTTGCGGCCGCCGTCGTCCCCCCGGCCCGCGGCCTGCGCTCGTTCGTCACCCGCCGGAGTTCGTCCCGGAACGTCTCCGGGTCGTCGAGGTCGGTGACGGTCAACTCGGTGCCGCCCGACCCCGCCGTGCTGATCTCGACGGTCCCGTAGTCGAAGAGGTTCCCGAGAAAGTCCTTCTTCAGCCGGGTGTTCTGGACGTTTCCGGCGCCGATCCGGGAGACGGTCGTCGACAGGACGCCGCGCTTCCGGTAGACGTTCCGGTCGGTCAGGACGTAGTAGACGTTCCTCGTCTGCAGGTGCGCGCGGAGGGCCGGCCAGGCGGACAGGACGGCGAGCAGGAGTCCCCCACCGACGATCACCAGGTCGGGGACGGGAACGGGGACGGGGACGAAGCGCGGAATATAACGCGGGCCGAGTACCGCGACGGCCACGAAGGCGGTCACCCAGACGGCGGACTTCGCGACCGTCGGGAGAATCCGGCGCAGTCGCGGCTGGCCCCACCAGACGACGGACTCGTCCCCGTCGAGCGAGAGCCACTCGAAGTCGGCTTCCATACGCTCCCGTCACCGACCAAGCGTATAGTTCTTCGGCGGACTGCCGCCGTCCCGTTGCCGTCGCAGTCGGGTCGGCCGTCGACGCGGTACACGCCGCCCGCTACGACTCCACGTCGAGGTACTCGGGCGGAACGCGGTCGACCGTGTAGACGTCCTGCCCCCGCTTGACGACGCGGTGCCCGTCGGCCCGCAGTCCCGCGACGTCCACCGACAGGACGACCGGGTCGGGGACGTGGCGTCGGCCGACCTCCTCGGCCGACTCGACGGTTCCCGAGAGGTGGACCTGCTGGCGCCCCATCGGCCGCAGGCCCTCCGCGCGGATGGCGTCCAGGTTCTCCGGCGCCGTCCCGTGATACAGGGTGTCCGGGACCGGCGCCTCGCGGCCCCCGAGGTCCACGTCGACGGAGTGGCCGTACGCCGCGCGGATCCGCTCGCCGTCGCGCTCGAAGCGACCCTTCGGGTCGGTCGTCACGACCGCCGCGACCGCGGCCTCGTCGGCCCACCCGTATCGACCGGTCGCGGCGTCGACGAGGGCCGTCCACGGCGTCCAGCCGTGTTCGTCCAGGTCGAGGCCGACGTCGCCCGGGAAATGCCGGAGCGCGCCGGAGAGGAACTTCGAGAGGCGTCGGCGGTGGTCGCCGCCGAGCACGGGGTCGCCGGACGCGTCGCAGTCGGGACAGGCGTCGCCGGAGAAGGGGCCGTGGTCGGGGCAGCGACGGACGGGTTCGGTCACGAACCGGGGTACGGGAGCGGGAACAAAAAGCCGCCCGGGACGGCGTCGGCCGGGCCGTCACGGCCGCCGGACCTCGGTCCCGATGCCGAACGCGAGGCCGCCCACGCCGAGGACGGCAAGCGCCGCCCCGACCAGCCACGGCGCCGACCGCGCGGCGAACAGGTCGAGGAGCCACAGGCCGGCGACGAGGAGGAGGCCGCCGCCCACGACCGCCCGTGCGAACCGCTCCATGCGGCGGCGTGTGCGCGCCAGGGCCAAGACGCCTCCGGCGGGGCGCAGGGGCGGACCGGGGGCCAGGATACGGGCGACGGGCACAAGGGTTAGTGGCGGCCCGGCCGTAGCGGATCCATGGCCGAGGCCACGCTCGTCTACGACGACGACTGCGGGTTCTGTACGTGGTGGGCCGAGTTTCTCATCGACCACGCGGACGTCCGCGTCGTCGGCTTCTCGGAACTCGACGACCACCCCGAGGTCCGCGAGCGCCTGCCCGAGGACTACGAGCAGTGCTCGCACCTGCTGGTCGACGGCGAGGTCCACTCCTGTGGCGCGTCCATCGAGCAGGCGCTCGCCCGCTCGGACCTCGCGAGCGGCCTCCGGCCGCTCGTCGGGTTCCTCCGGCAGTTCGAGGACTACGAGCGGATCCGGGAGCGGGTCTACCGGACGGTCGCGGAACACCGGGACGTCGGCGGGCAGTTCGTGTCCGCGGAGCCGCCGGCCGGGCAGGGAAGGGCGGGCGGAGCGGGCGCGGAAGACGGAACCGACTAGGCCTCCTCCCCGTCGGCGGTGGCGAGCGGTCACAGCCGCCGCCGTGGCCCCGGCCGCCCGCCGCGGAGGTCGTCCGCGGAGACGGGGCGGACGTAGGTGCCGACGCGCTCCCGGCGCCACCAGTCCCCGGTTTCGGCGCGCTCCTCCGGCGACGTGAACCGGTAGTGGTAGCGGATCGCCCGCACCCGCTCCGGCGGGTCGTCCGGGAACGGGTTCGTCGCCAACAGCGCGAGCGTGGCCTCGTCGCCGTCCAGTAGCCGCGCGAGCAGCGCGGTGAACCACGGGTGGCGCCGGGGCGTCGGCGACATGGCGGCGAACCACAGTTGCCAGTCCAGGCGCAGGTGGTACGGCGCCCACTGCGGCGGCCGCTCGTCGAGTTTCACCGGCTGGCCCTTGAACTCGTACTCGGTCCAGTCGTCCGGGTCCGGATCGGCGGCGTGGGTCCCCTCGATCAGGACCTGGAAGCGCTCCTTCGTGACCGAACCGAACGCCCCGTACGTGTTGACGAGGTGGAGCGGGTCGAAGGCGGTGTTCATCACCTGGCTGGTCGAGAGCATGTTCCGGGCCGGACGGACGCTCAGCACGAGGACGAGCGCGGTCACGAGCAGCGCGACGATCTGGAGTGAAAGCGGGGTCGGCGTGACTGGCGGCGTCGGGAGGGGGAGGACCGCCCCGAGCGTCGCGTCCCCGAAGGTACTGACCGCCAGGACGATGGTGAGCGCGTTCAGCCACGAGAAGTTCCCGGTGAGCATCAGCCAGCCCTGGAAGCCGACCGTCGCGACGCCGGCGAGCGACGCGACGGGCTGGGGGGCGAAGTAGAGGAAGGGCACGGCGAGTTCGACGACGTGGTTGCCGAGGACCTCCAGCCGGTGGAACCGATCCGGGAGGTGGTGGGCGAACCAGCTCAGGGGGTTCGGCATCGGCTGGGTCTCGTAATGGTGATGCAGGCAGGTCAGGTCGCGCCAGCATCGGTCGCCGCGCATCTTGATGAGCCCCGCGCCGAACATGTTCCGAAAGAGCACCCAGCGGAGGAGCCAGACGACCGTGGCCGGCGCGGCGACGGGGCCGCCCCCGAGGAAGACGGCGAGAAAGCCGGTCTCCAGCAGCATCGACTCCCAGCCGTACCCGTAGAACACCTGCCCCGCGTTCACGAACGAGAGGTACAGGCCCCAGAGCCCGGCCCAGAGGAGCATCGAGACCGGGACGGCGTGCCGGTCGGGGACCCAGTACGGGAGGCCGGCGAGCGCGAGGATCGACCCCGCGACGCCGAGCCACGCCGCCGCGCCGGCGACCCGGTCGTCGGGCACGAGGTAGAGAAGGCTCGGCCGCTCCCGGAACGAGTGTCGGTCGACGTAGTTTTCGAGCGGCAGCAGGCCGCCCTCGCCGGCCAGCGGTCGGAACTGCCGGGCCGCGACGAGGAAGGCGAGCAGGTAGATCAGCGCCAGGCCGCGGTGGAACAGGAACCTGACGAGCCAGTGGTCCCCGGGCGTCGGGACCGCCATGTCGGGCGGATGGTCCGCGGACGGTCAAAGGCGTGACGGGTGGTCCCTCGTCTCGGCGGGCGACGTCACGGCGCCGTCGATTCGCAGAGGGATCGACGCATCGGGGGCCGACGCGTCGGGAGTCGGCGGGGCTACGCGGGCGGCGTCAGGACTCCGTGCCGTTCGCCTCGCTGATTCCGCTCGCGGTGTGTTCCTCGCGCTGCATGCTGAGGTACGTGAGGTACACGACCGGCAGGACGAAGAGGACGACGAATCCGATCGTGACGATCCACGCGGCCGTCGGCGAGCCACCGAGGGGCATGTGCGGACGTGGTGTTTCGAGCGGAAAGAAGGTGACGCCGAACGGGGGACCCATCCCCGACGACCGTCCCGTTCGCGCCGGCGTCTTCGTGGGGATGCAGAGGTACTCGCACCTCCGCCCGGTCGTCCCGAAGGTTGAGACGGACGCGTGGTCGGTCCCGACGGTGTCTTCGCCGTTCTCCCGATCGATGAGTGACGCTCCCGTCGTCTCGGGGGCCTTCATCCCCTCGACGTGGGCGACGTCGCTCGCCCCGGCCGCCGGGTGCCGTCGTTCCCGGTGCGCGGGAACGAGTGCACCGATTGACCTTCCCGGCGGTCGGCGGTTCGGATATGACCCCGCTCCAGGGATCGGTCACTCCCGTGACGGCAGTCGGAGTCGCACGGGCGCTCGGCTACCTGTGTGTCGCGGTCGCCGGCCTCGGCCTGCTGCGATACCTCCGGCGGTACACGCAGTGCCTCCTCGCCGACCCGTACCGCACGCGGTGGCGCTACCTCGCCGTCGGCATCGGTGCGACCGTCGTCTACGGCGCGGCGGGCCTCGTGGAGGTCGTCGGTCTCCTCCCCGCACGGCCGTTCCGCCGCGGCGCGACGCTGTTCGTCTTCCTGTTCTGTGCGATCGGCGTCCGGGCCGTCCACCGGTCGGTCGGGGGCGGGTCGCTCCGGTCCGACGCGGCGCTCCGGTGGCTCGGCCCGGTCGGTGTCGCCGGGTTCTGCGCCGCGTGGTGGGGGACGCACCTGTACGCCGGCCCGCGCGCGGTCGCGACGGTCGAACTCCTCGGCCTGACGGTCGCCACGGCCTACACGCTCGCACACGCCTTCGGAACGGTCCGCGCGGCGGAGGGGACGAGCGTCGCGGCGTTCACCCGACACTTCGTGCCGGCGCTCCTCGCCCTCGTCGCCGTGGCCGTCGCCGAACACGTCGGGACGCTGGTTCCGCCGGCCGCCCCCGTCGGCGAGGGCGTCGCGCTCGTCGGGCGGGTGCTGGTCGCCGCGTTCCTCTTCACCACCGCCGTCGCCATCCGACAGCAGGGCGGCGAGTCCGAGCGGATGTACGACCCGACGACGTGGCGGGACGACCGCCTCGACGGTCCGGACGGGACGAACGGCTGACCGGCGCGACCCGCCCGTGTGCATTCGGGCACGCGGCGTGCGGGCCACCCATTCGGGGACACGGAGTGCGGGCCACCCATTCGGGGACACGGAGTGCGGGCCACCGGGAGAATACGAGCGCGGACCGTGAACCATCCGCACGACGACCCGGCGGTCCGAAAGCGTTCGGGCGATCACCTATTCGGGGGTCCCGCGTATCCCGCCCGATGTTACGAGTCGGTCTACCGGAGGAGGCGAACGTCGCGCCGTCGGTCGACGATCTGGTCGGCGGAACGCCGCTCCTCCGACTGGATTCGTTGGCCGAGAACCTCCTCGGCAAGGTGGAGGCGTCGAACCCCTACTCGGTGAAGGACCGCATCGCCCGGGCGATCCTCGACGCGGCCGAACGGGACGGCGCACTCGAACCGGGTGGAACCGTCGTGGAGGCGACGAGCGGCAACACCGGCATCGGGCTGGCGGCGGTCGCCGCGGCCCGCGGCTACGACTGCGTGCTGACGATGCCCGAGTCGATGTCCCGCGAGCGGCGGACGCTCCTGCGGGCACTCGGCGCCGACCTCGAACTCACCCCGGCCGAGGACGGGATGGGCGGCGCGCGCCGGCGGGCCGCGGCCATCCACGACGACCGCGACGACGCCGTCCTTGTCCGGCAGTTCGAGAACGAGGCGAACCCCCGGGCCCACCGCCGGACGACCGGGCCGGAGATCTGGCGGGCGACGGGTGGTGCCGTCGACGCCGTCGTCGCCGGCGTCGGGACCGGCGGGACCGTGACCGGGGTCGGGCGACACCTGTGCGCGGACCGCGACGCCGCCGTCACGATGGTCGCCGTGGAACCGTCGGCCTCCCCGACGCTCTCCGAGCGGAGCGATGCGGGCCACGACATCCAGGGCGTCGGTCCCGGGTTCCTGCCCGACGTGCTCGACACCGACCTCGTCGACGAGGTCCGGGCCGTCGGAAACGAGCGGGCGAAGGACGTCGCGCAGCGGATCGGCCGCGGGGAGGGACTGCTGGTCGGCATCTCCGCCGGCGCCGCGGCCGCGGCCGCGATGGACTACGCCGAGGCCAACCCCGACGAGGTGGTCGTCGCGGTCCTCCCCGACGGCGGCGAGCGGTACCTTTCGACGGGCCTGTTCGACGGCGAGAGGGAGGGTTAGAGCGCGTCCGCCACCCGCTCACCGGTCTCCAGGCCGTTCCGGAGAGCCGCGTGGACGCGCCCCTCGCCGGCCACCCAGTCGCCGACGGCATAGAGGTTCGCGTCCCCGGCGTCGGCGACCGGACCGCGGTCGACCCCGTCCTCGGCGATGGCGTGGCGCCACCCCCGGTGGTCGGTCCAGTCGGGGTCGGCGAGGCGCTCCTCGCCGACGACGTCGGCCGTTGCGGCGGCGAGGTCGGCGACGTTCTCCGCGGGCGGGTCGTCGTAGCGCTCGACGGCCCACTCGTGGTTCGACTGAACGATCAGCAGGCTCTCGCCGTCGGGCACGTGCCCCGACTTGCACTCCTCTCGCGATATCCAGCCGACGTCGTGTGCCTTGTCGACGTTGACCAGCGCGTAGTACGGCCGGGCGAGTTCGAACGGGTAGTGGAGCACGGCCGTCCAGACCGACCGGTACGGCACGCTCGCGGCGGCATCGGCGAGCGCCGCGCACCGCTCGTCGGTCCACGCCGCCGACCGGAGCAGGTCGGCGGTCCGCGGCGCCGGCGGGTTCAGAACGAGGGCGTCGAACGGACCCCAGGTCCCCCCGTCGGCGTCGGTCAGACCCCACGTCCCGTCCGCCCCGCGGGCGACGTCCGCGACCCGGGTCCGCCGGTGGACCGTCGCGTCGGTCGCGCCGAACAGCCGCGTCGCGATTTCGGTCAGGCCCCCCTCGAAACTCCACTTGTGCTCGTCGGCGGCCCGTCCCGGCGAGACGGTTCCCTCCCGGTCGAACGTGTGTATCGGCTCTGGCACGTCGACCAGCCCCTCGGTGCCGAGCGCCTCCCGGATCAGGGCGTTCACCCGGTCGTCGTCGTCCTTCAGGTAGTTGGCGCCGTAGTCGTAGGTCAGGTCCCCGTGGTGACGGGTCGCGGCCCGCCCACAGACGTCGTCCGACTTCTCCAGGACGGTCAGTTCGGCGGTCGGCGCCGCATCGTCCAGGACGTGCGCGAGCGCCGCCGCGGCCGCACCCGCGCCGACGACACCCACCCGTGACATGAGGGACCGATGGGAGTCGAGGGCCGAGAATCCACCGACTGCGGTGACAGTCCCTCGACAGCCGTCGTCGTCGGTTCCCTGCTTCTGGGAATCGCCGGGGGGTTTTCGAATCGTCACGCTGTATTCGAACCCGGCCCGAAAGGGCCGCTCGATGCGTCTGCCGTCACCCCCCTGTCGCCTGACACACCCGTCCCGCCGCCCGCTGGCGGCGGTCGGTTTTCGAATCGATCGCCGGTCGCCCGTCGTCCTGTACGCCGGCCCGGTCCCCAGTCTTTACCTGGGATGCGTCGTTCATCTGTGCCTGCCATGGCACCGACGGGTGCCGAAGATCCCGAGACGGACGCGGTCGCGGAGATGCTCGCCCGGTCGTTCGGCAGTTCGACGCTCCGGATCAGCGGTCCGGACGGGCACATCGAACTCCGCCCATTGCGCGAGCTAGATCTCGAGGACGCGGAGTGAATCGCCCGCCGCACGGACGAGGGCTACGTCCGACACCGCTCGCAGTCGGCCAGCGAGCGACCGTCCGGGTGGTCGCTGACGTATCGCGCCGCGTCGAGGTCCGGTACGATCAGCGGGCAGTCGTCGCTGTGGACCGTCCCCGGCGTGCTGACGTGTGGCATACGATCACGTGGCACTCGATGGTGTGAAATTCTTCCTCGATCATTAGAGAGGATTGGTGGAGAAGTCCGCATCATGATATGGTTGTATACTAAAACGCGGTGAGAACCTAGACATCGGTCCATTCCCGGCTCGCGGGCGCGGGCTCGGACGCCGTGTGGCCGTCACCGGAACCCCTGCCCGATACAACCCCGTACTCGACGCGCACGGCGCGCCACATCGGTCCGAACCGTCCGCACGGCGCCTCGTACCACGGCCGCCCCTCGGCGAGCCCCGCCCGATTCACGAGTACCGTCTGCGTGTACGCGCCGAGCGCCCGGCAGGTCGGGAGAGGAACCCGGTTCCAGTAGACGTACTGCTTCTCCGTCGCGTTGTACGTCTTCGCACCTGCGAAGTCGGGGTCCAGGCGCGTGTCGGTGTCGTACGTGTCCGGAGCGGTCAGGTCGGTCGTGGCGACGCCGTGCCATCCGATCGGTGCGGCCGACAGTGCCGCAAGCGCGAGCACTGCCGCGGCGAGCGTACGTGCCCGTCCGGGCGAGCCGAGACCCGCAACGCGGGCGTCGACGGGGATCGATCCTCGGGCGGCCGCGACCGCCAGGCCGACGCCGACAGCGACGACCGCCAACCACGGGAACACGTCCGGCGTGTTGTCGAAGTCGAGCACGAGCAACTGGAGGGTGAACCAGCCCACTGCGACCGCGAGCGGCCACTCGCGCCGGCGACCGGAGACCAGTCCAGTTCCGATGCCGGCGAGTCCGACGAGTGCGACCGGGAGCGCCGTGCCGATGGTCCTGACGACGGACCGCACCCGGACGGCGTAGGCGTGTCTCTCGGCGACGATGAGGGGGGTCAGGAGCGTCTCGGCGACCATGGCGGGGAGCGCCCCCCACAGCACCACCGGGAGGAGCACGACCCCGCCGGTTGCGGCGCCGGCGGCGAGGACCCGCACCGCGCCGTCGCGACCGTCCGTCCGCCAGCAGAGCCCGAGCGCACACGCCGGGAAGACGACGGCGAGTTGCCAGAAGCCGACCGCGAGTGCCCCCGCGACGCCGGCCGCGACGGGCCGTTCGCGATACGCGAGGTACAGGCACCCGAGGCCGGCCGCGACGACGAAGTACTTCGACTTGAAGCCGATCAGCGCCCGGTAGGTGTAGTAGGGGAGGGTGAACACCGCGACGCCGCCGACGACGGCGCCGGGGAAGTCGTCGGTCAGTTCGTGGACGATTCCGGCGGCGGCCGCCGCCCCGAGGACGACGGCGACGCCGTTTGCCAGCAGGTTGAGAACGTGATAGCGGACCACGCTCTCGCCGGCGAGGGCGGCGAGTACCGCGGTGATTTCGAACGCGAGCGGCGGTTTCACCGCCCAGACGTCGCGGTACAGCCGGTGCCCCTGCTGGACGTACCAGCCGAGGTACTCGAACTTGATCGAGTCCCGCAGGTGCGGCCAGGTGTCGGCCGGCAGTGAGCCGAACAGGCCGACAGCGGCAACGCCGAGGAACGCCGCCGCCAGCGCGCCGGCGACGACCCCCGGGCGAGCGACGAGCGGGGCACGCGCTCGGGGGTCACGCGTCGCGTCCGGGGGACGGTCGTCGGGGCGGCCGTCGTCGGAGGTCACGCATCAGTCCCGTCGTGTGGAGGGGAGTCGAACATCGGTGCTGTGCTGCGAATCCGCCTCGGGCCGCTCCCGCGAGCGCCCCGTTCTACGCGTCGGGGCTTCTCGCCGGACGGTAACAATCCATCGCCCGCGATGCGGTGGCGCGACCACGGGGACGCGGCCGGCATCCCCGGGAGTGTCGCGAGAGGGGGAGCCCGGCGATACAGCGTCGGCTGCCGTGCCCGGCGTGACGACGTCGCTGAACTGGCCGATTCGACCTACCGTATGGTGGACGCGTCGTCGGTACGGAGGACCTTCCGATCGGACTCGATCGGACGTTACGGAAGTGGCAGATAGCGCCAGCTACGGGCGTAACTGTCCGAAAGAACGGTGTCGTCTATCGTAGTGAGTGACGGGTGCCCGTCGCTACTACTGACGGACGAGGTTCGTCGCGCGCGGTCCCTTGGGGGACGATTCGATGTCGAACTCGACTTCCTGCCCTTCTTCGAGGTCCGGACCGCCGACGTCCTCCATGTGGAAGAACACGTCTTCGTCGTCGTCTACCTCGTCGCTGTCAGTCGAAATGAAACCGTAACCGCCCGTGTCGTTGAAGAAGTCAACCTTACCGTTTGCCATTACAAACGAACATAGTGCCGATTCGGGGATAACACTTCCGTGAGTCGAGGTACCACGACTCCCCGTTCGATTCACGGGCGTAGCGCTCGCTTCACGGGGCGTGTCGTTCGGGAGCAGGGCCCGCCGGAAGAATTGATCCGCTGGTCGAGCCGACAACTGCAGGAACTCCCCCGGCTACGGCGCGTCCATCGGGTCCGGAGGCAGGTATTTATGGGGTGGTCACATGGTGCGAGTGCATCGCCATGCAACCGTGCCACAGCTGTCAGGCGGTCATCGACGAGTACATCCTGGACAAACAACTCGAACCGCTGCGCGACCTCACGGTCGACGACTTCAACGTCTGCGCGGACTGCGCGACCATCGTCGCGGATGCGTGCGTGGAGTGCGGCGGCGCGGTGTACGTCCCCCGAAGCGAATCCGTCACCCCTGACTACTGTCCAGCGTGCCGGTCGGACCTCATCGACCGCACCGGTCACGACCCCGGCTGGAACTGCGATCCCACGCCCCCCTGACGGGCACCTACTCCTCGAACCTATTTCGGCCGGTTGGGCCGTTCGATAGGCCGGCCCGCCTGGCGATTGCTCGGCGCCGGCGGGACGAACCACGAGGGCTCGGCGGTCGATCCTCTCCGTTTCGCGGTTCGTATCGACCGCCGGGGAGTTCGATGCGGACGCGAACCCATCACCGTGCTCCTGGCCGCCCGAACCGAATCGGACGGCTCTAGAGGAACGACCGTGGCAGTCGAGACCAGATATCCTCGGGCAGGGTCTCGACCGGAATCGACGCGTCGCTGTGCGTACAGGTGTGTTGCACGTGTGCGTCCTATACTCACCCGCCCGTCCCGGTGCCCACGAAATCGAACGCCATCCGACCACCCGCGACCGCGTCCGATTCCCCGCAGCCCCTCGACGAGAGCTAGGACCCACGGCGCTGCAGTGGCCCACGATACGGCGGCCTCCGGGCTGCCAGCGCTCCGTTCGTTGCAAACTATCATGTGGGACGATACCAAACACGGACCTATGCCACCATCCGACACGGAGACGGAAGGGGTGCCCCTCGGCGTCGGCGCCCCGACCTGTCCGCTCTGTGGCAGCGAGATGGAAGTCGTCGAGCGCGTCGGCAGCCGGTGGTGGTACTGCGACGGCGACGGCCACTCGTACTCGCACGTCATCGAGTCGTAGTCGGTGGAACACCCCACCGTATTTCCGCAGCCCCGCGTGAGCACGCGCACTCGCCGTCCGCGGGGATCGACAGCGATGATCGGGATCGTGCGGTCGATAGCCGGCCCCCGGACAGGCGCAGGAGTACGAAATCGGGATAGCGGGCCGTGCGAGCGAACCGCCACGCGCCGGGTCGTGTGGCCGCGACCCGCTGTAACGGCCGTTGCCACCACCGCGGTTCCGTCGGGGGATCGGTCACGTGCATGCTCCGTCCGCCGATCCTGGAATTCGCCAGGGGTCGTCATCCGGCCGCTGGGACAGCCGATCGAACCGTTCCTGTGCGGTCGTCTACCGGTCGTCGGTCGTGTCCGGATCGTACTGGATCGCCACTATCTCGGTGTCGCTGACCTCGACAGCGAAGACGGCGTCCGGATGCCGTCCCGCCTCCGGCAATACCGTCGGGTCCACCATGACCCGATCGACGGCCTCCCCGTCGGCCTCGAGAACGAGGATCGCGTAGTCGCCCTCGAACCGATCGAGCACGGCCGTATACCTCCCGTCGTCGACCATGGTTAGTGTGTCCTCTCCAGAACGATGGTTCCATCGACCTGCGCTCCCCGGCGGTCCCGCGCTCGCTCGGATGGAGGTCGGTCGACTGGTCGAGCGCGTTCCCCCGCCATCCACACTCACGACACGATACCTCCGGCAAACCGGATGTCCGTTCACCGATCACGTTGGCTTGTGGACCTTCCGTTACGAGCCAGGAGTGGGATTTGAACCCACGGATTCTCGATTACAAGTCGAGCGCATGAACCGCCCATGCTCTCCTGGCGCCGTGCGCCGGTTCTCAATCTCGCCTTGTATCGCTTTCGACCCGTTTCTCGAACGCGACGCGGTGGGGGTCGTAGCCACGGCGCCGATAGAAGCCACGGGCGTCGTCGTTGTCCGCCATCGCCTCCAGCCGAATCGTCTCCGCCCCCTTGGTCGCCAGCGCCTCCTCGGCGGCGTCCAGAAGGCGGCTCCCGACCCCCTCCTCCCGGGACTCGGGACGGACGTAGAGGTTCCGGACGACGCCGCGGGTCCGGTCCTCCTCGTAACGGCCCGTGTCGAGGGCGAAGGAAACGAACCCGAGGAGCCCGTCCGCCGCGGCGACGTAGAGCCCCCCGACGACGAGCTGACGGGCGAACGTCTCGCCGACGGCGGCGCGGTTCGCTCCCGGGAGCAGGTGCGAGCCGTGCTCGCGCTGTCCGGCCGCGAGCGCGACCCACATGTCGACGACGGCGTCGAGTTCGTCGGAGTCGGGCGGGCGAACCTCCATGCCGGAATCCACGGGATAGCGAGTCAAAAATGGACGGGGCGGTGCCGCCGACGGGCGACACGTTCGCTCTCCCGGCCGTTCCACCCGAAATTCCCGAAACTGTTTTTTGGATACATTTGACACGGTAACACATGGGGCAGAACGGTCCACCAACGCGGCGTACGTACCTGAAACTGACCGGTCTCGCTGGGATCGGGACCCTGGCCGGTTGCATGGGCGGCGAAACTGGCGGCGGCGGTGAGACGACGACGGCCGGGGGCGGTACCGCGACGACCGCCGCGGCAGGCGGTGGTTCCGAGGAGACGATCCCGATGGGGACGATCCTCCCGATCACGGGGGCACTCTCGGCCTACGGCAGCGGGATGCAGAAGGCCGCCAACCTCGCGGCACAGCACATCAACGAGGCCGACGGTCCGATCGGCAGGGAGATCCAGGTGTTCAACAAGGACAGCCAGACGCAAGCGTCGAAGGCCCTCCAGAAGTACAGCACGCTGGTCAACGAGAACGGCATCATCGGGTTCGTCGGGGCGGCGTCCTCGGGAGTCTCGGTGCCGCTCGCCCAGCGGGTCCACGACGACAAGGTGATGCAGGTGTCGAACGCGTCGACGACCCCGGCGCTGGCCGAGATCGGCTACGGAGACGACAACCAGCCGCCGAAGTACTTCGCCCGGACGTCACCCAACGACGGACAGCAGGGCATCGTGATGGGCCGGATCCTCAACAGGGACAAGTACATCGGGGCGGACACGGCCGCCTTCCTCTACGTCGACAACCCTTACGGCGAGGGACTGGCCAACAAGGCGAGTCAGGCCTTCAACGGGGAGACGACCGCGATGGTCGGGTACTCGAAGCAGACGACCGACTACTCCTCGACCCTGGACAAGGTGTTCGCCGACAATCCGGACGGCGTCGGCTTCGTTGGGTATCCGGGCAACGGGAAGACGATCTTCAAGCAATGGTCCGAGGGTGGCTACGGCGGTAAATGGGCGCTCAGCGAGGGGATCAACAGCCCCGACCTGTTCGAGAGTATGTCGGACGTTTTCTCCGGGATGTACGTCGCCTCACCGGACCCTGCGAAGACGCGGGGACGCGAGCGGTTCAGGGATGCGATCGGCGAGGCGAACACCCTGTTCGCCCCGCACGCGTACGACGCGATGTTCCTGCAGGCGCTCGCGATGCACAGGGCCGGCGAGGCGTCGGGTACCGCCATCGCGAAGAACATCCGTGCGGTCAGCCGTCCGAACGACGGCGACGTGACCGTCACCGTCAACGAGTTCCAGAAGGCCAAGCAGGCGCTCGACGACGGGAAGCGGATCAACTACGAGGGGGCCTCCAGCCCGGTCGATCTCAACCCGTCGCTCGAACCGCTCAACCGGTTCGCGATCATGCAGGTGGAGAGCGACGGGTCGACCTCGACGCTCGAACAGATTCCGCGGTCGTTCTTCGAGGGCAAACTGTAGCCGGCGCGTTCGCGGGCTCCGTCGACGGCCCGCGACGCGGCGACGCGGCGACGGAGCCGCGGACGGTCGCCCCTCCCGACCGCTCACTCGGCGCCGGTCGCGGCGTCGTCAGTCGCGCTGCCGCCGCCGAGATAGAGTTCGACGACCTCCTCGTTGTCGAGCAGTGCGTCGCCGGTGTCCTCGAAGCGGTTCTCGCCCATCTCGAGGACGTAGCCCCGGTCGGCGTTCCGCAGCGCCTTGCGGGCGTTCTGCTCGACCATCAGGATGGCCGTCCCCGCGTCGTTTATCTCGTTTATCTTCTCGAACACGTCGTCGACGAGATCGGGGGCCAGTCCGGCGGAGGGCTCGTCGATGAGCATCAGCCCGGGATCGACCATCAGTCCGCGACCCATCGCCAGCATCTGTCGCTGGCCGCCGGAGAGCGACTCCGCCCGCTGTCCCTGTCGTTCCTCGAGGATCGGGAAGCGGTCGAACACCTCCTTGAGGGCCTCCTGGGGCACCTCGTCGAGGATGTACGCCCCCATCTCGAGGTTCTCCCTGACGGTCAGCGAGGGGAAGACGTTGTCCGTCTGGGGGACGTAGCACATTCCCGTCCGGGTGATCCGGTTCGGGTCCATGTCGGTGATCTCCCGTCCGTCGTAATGGACCGTTCCCTCCCAGCAGTTGAGCAGGCCGAAGACCGCCCGCATGAACGTCGATTTCCCGGCACCGTTGGGCCCGATGATGCAGACGATTTCCTCGTCCTCGACGTCCAGCGAGACGCCGTGGAGGATTTCGGCGTCGCCGTACCCCGTGACTACGTCGCGGGCTTCGAGCAGGGCCATCTCCGTCTAACCACCCAGGTACGCGTCGATCACGCGCTCGTCTTGCTGTACCTCCGCTGGCGGTCCTTCGGTGAGTACTGCCCCCTGGTCCATGACGATGACCGTGTCGCTGAGATTCATGATGACCTCCATGTCGTGTTCGACGATGAGGAAGGTGTACCCCTCGTCGCGCAGGTCCTCGATCCGGGCGAGCAGGTTCTCCGTCAGCGCGGGGTTGACGCCGGCCACCGGTTCGTCGAGGAGGATGAGATCCGGATCGGTCATCAGTACCCGTCCGAGTTCGAGGAGCTTTCGCTGTCCGCCCGAGAGGTTACCCGCGTACTCGTCGCGGAGGTGGTCGAGTTCGAGCAGATCGAGCATCTCCTCGGCACGCTCGCGGACGGCTTCCTCGTCGTCGGCCACGTCATCGGGCCGGAACCAGGCGTTGACGAGGCTCTCGCCCGCCTGGCCTCCGGGCGCGAGCATCAGGTTCTCGATGACCGTCAGCCCCTGGAGTTCGCGGGTGATCTGGAAGGTGCGTACCAGGCCGGCGCGGGCGACCTGGAAGGGACGCGAGGGGTGTTCGTCGAGCAGGTCCCTCCGCACCCACTCCTGGCCCGCATACACGGTTCCTCCGACGACCGCACCGGCCGCCGCGCTCCCCACCATCGCCGGAGTCGATGCTCCGACTAGTCCGGCGGCCCCGACGCCAAGGCCGGCGAAACTGATGCCGGCCGAGGTGTACCAGACGAGCCGCTCGGTCCGGCTGGGGACCATGATCTCCCGGAGCGACCGGTCGCGATACCGGACCTCGCCGCTGTCGGGTTCATAGAAGCCCGAGACGAGGTTGAACGTCGTCGTCTTGCCGGCGCCGTTCGGACCGATGAGGCCGGTGATCGTCCCCTCGGCCACGTCGAAGGTCGCGCCGTCGACGGCGGTGATGCCGCCGAACGTCTTGCGGAGGTCGCGTACCTCCAGTACGGCGTCACTCACCGGCATCACCCCCGGATATCATGCGTCGCTCCCCCCAGATTCCCTCGGGACGATAATAAAGGATGACGATGAGCAGGGCGCCGATGAACGCGAGGCGGAGCGCCAGCACCGACGACCGCGCCGCGGTCGGGAAAAAGCCCGCGATGTCGGAGGTCCCCCGTTCGAAGGCCCAGTAGATGACCGACCCGAGGACGACGCCGCGGTTGTTCGCCGTCCCGCCGATGATGACCATCAGTAGCGCGAAGAACGTCACCCGCGGGGCGAACATGTCGAACGCGAGCGAGGTGGCGTAGATGGCCCAGAGCGACCCTGCGAGCCCCGCGATGGCGCTTCCGAGGATCATCGCCTCGACCTTGTAGGCGAACGTGTTCTTGCCGAGCGCCGTCGCGACCGGCTCGTCCTCGCGGATGGCCCTGAGCACCCGTCCGAACGGCGAGGCCGCCGCCGTCTCGACGCCGACGTAGACGGCGCCGACGACCGCCAGGATCGAGACGAGGAGAAACCGGGGGTAGCCGACGACGACGACGGTTCCCGAGAGGAACTGCGCCGGTTCCAGCGCGACGGAGCGGAACCGCATCAGCCACAGGAGGTTCTGGAGCAGGTTCGACGCCGCGCCGGCGACGCCACCGCTCTTGAACGGCTGGATCAGCGCCAGTACGAAGTACCTGAGCGCGAACAGCGCCGCCGCCCCGACGCCGACGATGCTGACGAACCCCGTGTCGGTTCCCGGACCGAGCCGGTCCCAGTCGCTCCCGAGCACGTAGAGTCCGTAGAGATAGCCGGTCAGGAGGACCACGGTGGTGAGCAGTCCGATGGTCGCTCTCACGTCGCCGCCCCCGCCGAGTATCACGAGGGGAACGAACGCCGCCACGAAGGCGACCGCCAGTCCGAGGGCGACGAGGACGTCCCGGCGCGCGAGCGTCCGGTAGTACGTCGAGAGGGCGACCGCCACGAAGACCCAGGTGAAAAGCGACGGCAGGCCAAAGAAGACGAACACGGCGCTGGTCCCGAAGCCGACCGCCGCGGCCCCCCCGGCGACGACAGCGACCGGGAGGGCGGCGGCGAGCGCGTTGGCGACGACCCGTCCCCGCTTCTGGGCCCGCCGAGCCGCGACGATCCCGACGCCGAGCGTGAGGACGCCAAAGACGACGTGGATCACCCGCTCGCCCGCCCAGCGGGCCTCCCGGAGATTCCCGACGGACGACAGGGCGACGACGGCCATCGTCCAGACGACGAAGACGACGCCCCCCAGAACGACTTCGCCGGGGAGCGATGCGAGGTCGGCACCGAACAGCGACAGGACGTACGGCTCGGCGCTCGGGAGGGGGAAGTGGGTCTGGAGCGGGGAGTCGTATCCCCGGAGCGTTCCGGGACCGTTCGCGAGCCACCCCTCGACCTGGACGATCCGCTGGACGATGACGGAGACGCCGAGGAGCGTGATCGCGAGGTAGTCCTCGCGCAAGCGAATGGCGGGCAACGCGACCAGCATCCCGAACACGCCTGCGAGGAGCGTTCCGACGGCGGCCGCGGGGAGCCACGGCCAGTTCAGCCCCAGGATGTAGTCCGCGAACTGCTGGGTGGACGGAGGGGGGGCGACCAGGAGGGCGCTGGCGTACGCCCCCACGAGGAAGAAGGCGACGTGGCCGATGTCCAGGAGGCCGGTGTAGCCGAACTTGAGGTTGAGTCCGAGCGCGAGCAGGGCGTAGATGCCGACGAA
>JBDGQA010000051.1:0-18395 GCA_042219325.1 Haloferacaceae archaeon
AGTTCGGCTACTACGCGTTCCTCCACGGCCCCTACGACGGGTCGGTGGAGACGGCCCCGATCGGACAGCAGGTCGTCATGTGCTCGGTGGCGGCCCTGCTCGTCTTCTTCGGACTGGTGCCCGACGCGCTGTTCGCGCTCCTCCCCGGACACGGCGCCGAGGAGTTCCACACGTTCACCCTGAGCCACATCGCCGAGGGGGTCGCGCTCGCGCTCCTCGGCCTCGTCGGGTTCGCGGTCCTCAAGCGCCCCCTCTCGAAGGTCGGCCGCGTGCCGGACATCGACGCGGTGTACAACCCGCTCGCGTTCTACGGCACCCGGGCGCTCGTCCACGGAATCACCGAGTCGTACGCCGCCGTCGACAGGGGCGCCGTGGCGCTCGCCGACCGCGCTGCGTCGCTCCGGGCCGCCCCCGGTATCTCCCGGTTCCGGGCCAACATCGGCCAGAGCATCTTCCTCCTGATGGTCGTCCTCGCCGGCGTGCTGGCGGCGCTCGGCGTGCTGTGACGGCCGGTAGCCGTACCGTGATGGCGGTACCGTGCTGACTGTCCCCGGCGCCGTGCCGCACCGCTACCGCCGAACCGGCATTCTTTATTCCGGACACCCGGTACGGGCGGTATGGAACGCCTCCACGAGTCCCTCCGCGACGCGCCGATCGTCGAGAAGGAGGGCTACCACTACTTCGTCCACCCGGTGAGCGACGGGGTGCCGACGTTCCGCCCGGCCCTGCTGCGGGAGGTGGCCGTCGGCGTCGTCCGGGCGGCGGACATCGACGGCGTCGACAAGATCGTCACCCCGGCGGCGATGGGCATCCACATCTCGACCGCCGTGTCGCTGATGACCGACATCCCCATGGTCGTCGTCCGCAAGCGCCAGTACGGACTGGACGGCGAGGTCTCCGTCGAGCAGCGGACCGGCTACGGCGAGTCGGAGATGTACGTGAACGACGTCGCCCCGGGCGACCGCGTGCTGGTGCTCGACGACGTGCTCTCGACCGGCGGCACGATGCGGGCCGTCCTCGACGCGCTGGACTACATCGGCGCGGAGGTCGCCGACGCAATCGCGGTCATCCGGAAGGCGGGCCCGACCGAACTCGACGACACCGACCACCGCGTGACGGCGCTCGTCACCGTGACCGTCGACGACGGCGCGGTGCGGATCGTGGACCCCACCGGCGACCGGAACTAGCTCTCCTCGCCGTCCACGTCGACGTCCGCCGGCGGGTGCCTGAGCAGACAGGCGACCTCGTGGTCCGTCGCGCCCTCGACTCGCTGCAGGTGCGGCTCGTGGGTTTCGCAGGGCGTGACGAACGCCCCCTCGAGCGTCGTCGCCGCTCCCTCGCGGTCGCCCGCCGCGAGGGTGTCGAGCGCGTCCGCGACGGTCCGTTCGGCCGCGGCGTCGTCCAGCCGGTCGGGCAGGTCGAACTCGTCGCGGAGCGCCGTGGCGACCTCCCGTTCGTCGAGGTCCGCCGACGCCCGGCCCCGGTCCGCGGCGTACAGTTCCCTGATCGCCTCGACGTCGACCTCCCCGTCAGCGACCCGCTCCCGCAGGTCGAGCACGCGTCGCCAGACCGACTGGTCGAGGTCGACGTCCTCGGGGGGCACTACCTCGGGGCACCGCGTGTGGAACCGACACCCCTCCGGCGGGGCGCTCGCGCTCGGCACCGACCCGGAGAGCCTGATCGTCCGCCCCGGCGCGTCGGGGTCGGGCCGTGGGATGGCGGACAGGAGCGCCTCGGTGTACGGATGCCGGGGATCGTCGAACAGCCGTTCGGTCGGGGCGATCTCGACGATCTCTCCGAGGTACATCACCGCGACCCGGTCGCAGACCTCCCGAACGACGCTCAGGTCGTGGCTGATGAACACCATCGCGATGCCGAACTCGGCCTGGAGGTCCGCGAGCAGGTCGAGGATCGAACTCTTGACCGAGACGTCGAGCGCGCTGACCGGTTCGTCGGCGACGATCAGCCGGGGGTTGACCACCAGCGCCCGCGCGATGGCGATCCGCTGTTTCTGCCCGCCGGAGAACTCGTGGGGGTACCGGTCGTAGTCGTCGGCGTCGAGGCCCACCCGTTCGAGCAGGTCCGTTCCCACCTCGCGGCGCCTGTCCCGGTCGGTCAGGCCGTGGACACGCAGCGGTTCGGTGATCGACTCCCCGACGCTCATCCGCGGGTCGAAACTCGACGTGGGATCCTGGAAGATCATGCCCGTCTCCCGGCGGAACCGCTTCAACTCCCGGTCGTCGAACGTCGTCACGTCGCGGCCGTCGAACAGCACCCGCCCCCCGGTCGGCTCCTCCAGCCGCAGGAGCGTCGTCGCCGCCGTCGACTTGCCACAGCCCGATTCCCCGACCAGGCCGAGCGTCTCGCCGGCCGCCAGGCGGAAGGAGATGCCGTCGACCGCCCGGACCGTCCCGACCTGCCGCTTGAGCACTCCCTCCGTCACCGGGTAGTGTTTCTCCAGGTCCTGCACGTCGAGCAGGGGCCGGTCGTCGGTCCCCCTCGCCGTCCCGTCGTCGCCGACGTCCCCCCGCCCGCCCTCGGGTCCCGCATCGGCGTCCACCCGTCCGTCCCCCGTCGCGTCGTCAGGCGTCATCGGTCGCCCCCGCTCCCCCTCTCGCTCTCGCTCTCGCTCTCGATTCCGGTCCCGTCTCCGCTCGCGGCTCCGGTTCCGCCGGTCCCATCGCCATTCGCCTCCCGCTCCCCGGCCGCGTCCCCGCCCTCGTCCCGGACGTCCTCTCCGTCGTCCCGCACGTTCCCGCCGTCGGCCTCGGCCCGGTCGTCGCCCCACGCAATCTCGCGGTCGAGGTGGCTCCGGTCGTACCCCGGGCCGTGGAAGAGGCAGGCGGCCTCGTGGTCGGACGCGCCGTCGACGCCGACGAGGTCGGGGTGGGCGCCGGTTTGGCAGTCGTCGACGCCGAACGGGCACCGCGGGGCGAACCGGCAGCCGTCCGGGACGTCGGTCGGGTCCGGGAGTTCGCCGCCGATGGACCCGCTCCGCTGCCCGCGACCCGGGAGGCAGGCCAGGAGCGCCCGGGTGTACGGGTGGGCCGGGTCGTGGAACACCGCTCCGACCGGGCCGCGCTCCATCACCTTGCCCGCGTACAGGACGACGACCCGGTCGGCCACCCGGGCGACGACGCCCAGGTCGTGGGTGATGAACAGCACGGCCATGTCGAACTCGTCTTGGAGGTCGGCGAGCAGGTCGAGGATACCCGCCTGGATGGTGACGTCTAGCGCGGTCGTCGGCTCGTCGGCGATCAGCAGGTCCGGGTTCCCGGCGAGGGCGACGGCGACGAGCACCCGCTGTTTCATCCCGCCGCTGAGTTCGTGGGGGTAGGCGTCGACGGTCGCGGCGGGGTCGGGAATCTCGACCCGGTCGAGCAGGTCGATCGCCCGCTTGCGCGCCGCCCGCTTCGACAGGCCCTCGTGGATGCGCAGCACCTCGCCGATCTGGGTGCCGACCGTGTAGACGGGGTTGAGCGCGTCCTGGGGGTTCTGGAAGACGTGGGCGACGTCAGCCCCCCGGAGTTCCCGGAGTCGTCCCTCGCTCGCAGTCACGAGGTCCTCGCCCCGGAACCGCACCTCGCCGCTGATCTCGCCAGGTGGACACTCGACCAGCCGGGTGATCGACTCGGCGGTGACGGTCTTCCCGCTGCCCGACTCGCCGACCAGGCAGACGGTCTCGCCGGCCGCCACGTCGAAGGAGACGCCGTCGACCGCGCGGACGACGCCCTCGTCGGTGTGAAACCGGGTGGTGAGGTTCTCGACGCGGAGGAGCGGGTCGGCGGTCATGTTATCTGGGGTCGATGGCGTCGCGGAGCGCGTCGCCGACGAAGTTGAACGCGAGCACGGTCAGGAACAGGAAGACGCCGGGGACGGTGCTGATCCAGGGGGCGCTCGGCAGGTCCGACCGCCCGGCCGCGATGGTCCGGCCCCAGGAGAACACGTCCGGGTCGCCGAACCCGAGGAAGGAGAGCGACGCCTCGCCGAGGATGAACACGGGGATGGAGAGCGTCGCGGCGGTGATGACGGTGGAGGAGACGTTGGGGATGAGGTGCCGGCGGATGATCCACGGCTTGCTCGCGCCCGCGGCCTCCGCGGCGCGGACGTACGCCGCCTCGGTGCGCTGGAGCGCCTCGGAGCGGACCAGCCGAGCGGTCCCCTCCCAGCCGAACAGGCCGTACAGGCCGATGATGAGCAGCAGGCTCGCGCCGTAGAGGTAGATCAGCAGGAGCAGGAGGATGAAGACGGGGAAGGTCTGCTGGAGGTCGACGTAGCGCATCAGTGCCTCGTCGACGTAGCCGCCGAAGTGGGCCGCCGCGGTGCCGACGACGGTGCCGATGGAGATGGCGAGCACCATCGCGATCAGCCCCACCTCCAGGCTCACCCGCATCCCGTAGACGATGAGGTGCCAGAGCGGCCGTCCCTGCGCGTCGGTGCCCAGGGCGTGTTCGAACGACCCGCCCATGAACACGGGCGGCCGGTAGGCCGCGGCGTAGTCGATGGTCTCGTTCGGCGGCGCCCAGATCAGCGGCCCCGCGACGCCGACGACGAACACGCCCCCGAGGAAGGCGAGCGAGACGACCGCGGCCCGGTTCTTCCGGAACTGTCGCCAGTAGTAGGCGGTCATCCGCCGGTTCCGTGCAAGCGGCCGGACGACGTGGAAGGCCCCCAGGAGCAGGACGGCCATGAACAGCCACTCGACGGCGGTGACGTCCCAGCCGATGATCCCGACCGTGGGCGCCTCGTTTTTCAGGATCAGGTAGTCGTACGCGAACGCGCCGCTCAGGATCAGGAAGCAGAGGCCCTCCGCGACCAGCGCCGGCGTGAGTCCGGTCGACCGCTCCCGGTCGACGGCCTCCCAGTCGATGTCCTCGAACGAGAGCCCCGTGACGACGGCCTCCGGGTCGTCCCCGCGTTCCCCGGCCGCCCCGTCCCCGGTTTCGGTCGCCATCAGCGATCACCGTAGTCGATTCGCGGGTCGAGGGCGACGTACGCGAGGTCCTGTGCCAGGTTGCCGACGATGGCGATGAACACGGGGATGAGCGTCGTCGCCAGCACGAGCGGCGTGTCCTTCTGACTGATCGCCGTCAGCGCCAGGCGGCCGAGTCCGGGGATCTGGAAGATGGTCTCGATGATGAACGATCCCGCGAAGAGCACCGCGAGCACGTCCGCGATCAGGATGGTCGAGAGCGGTACCAGCGCGACCCGGAGGATGTGCCGGGTGAGCACGCGCCACTGGGAGGCGCCCTTCGCGCGGGCGGTCTTGACGAACGCCGAGCGGGCGTACTCGATGGCCTGCGCCCGGCTGTATCGCATCTGTCCCGCGACGGAGGCCGTCGAGAGGACGACGATCGGCAGGAGGAGTTGCTTGACGTTGGCGAGCGAGACGAGCGGCGTCCCCGTGTCGTAGTAGGTCGGGAGCCATCCGAGAACGACGCCAAAGAGGAGGATGAGGACGATGGCGAACCAGAAGTTCGGGATCGAGATGCCGAAGTACGCGACGAAGGAGCCGACGTAGTCCGTGGGCGTGTAGCGGTTGAGCGCCGAGTAGAGGCCGATTCCGTAGCCGAGGAGCGCGCTGATGACGATGGCGGGAATGAAGTACTGCGCCGAGTAGACCCACGCCTCGCCGATGGCCTGCAACACCGGCTCCCCCTGGCTGAACGAGTAGCCCCAGTCGAGCGTGAAGATGTTGGTCATGTAGTCGACGTACTGCTCGTGTATCGGCCGATTGAGGCCGCGACGTTCGAGGTACGACTCCCTGACCTCCTCGTAACTCCCGCCGCCCGCCGCGGCCTGGGCCGCCGCCACGTCGGCCCCGGCGTTCGGCGTGATCATCAGGAGCCCGAACGTCAGGCTCACCGCGATGTACGTGGCGACGACCGCCCACGCGACCCGCCGCGCCACGTACCACTTCATGCCCATCGGTCGTTGTCACCGGGAGAAGGTCCGCACTCTTAAATCATGGGCGGGAGCGGGGACGGCGGCTCCCGATCGCCTGTGCGACCCGCCGGCCGGTCCCGGTCAGTTCGGGCCGCGTTCGGCGGCCCCGTGCGCTTCCCGTCGTCGGTTCCGGGTTCTCCACCGTCAGTCCCGGCCCCGCTATCCGCTGTCGGTTCCCGTCCCGGTCCCCGTGTCCGTCCCGTTCCCGTACGCGCTCGCGTTCACCGCGTCCGGTGCCGGCGTCCCGCTCTCGCTGGTCGCGAGCGAGAGCAGGCGGACGTTCGGGCTGTCGAAGAAGTTCTCCGCCTCGGGGAGGTTCTCGACGCCCTTCCGGTAGGCGACGTTGTTGTGTTCGTTGAACGCCCAGACGAACGGCTGGTCGCGGCTGAGGAAGCCGAACAGGTCGGTCATCATCCGCTGGGTCTTCTCGGGCGACGCCGTCGGCGCCTCGGAGATCGTCCCCTGGATGTCGTAGGCGTCAGTCCGGTACCCCGTGTAATTGAACGTCCCCTGGGGGGTCAGCGTCCCTTCGATCGGCTGCCACGGGGCGTACGGCGACGTGCTGAACCCCACGCCGTAGATGAGGTCCCACGGCTCCTTGCTGATCGCCTGGTCGGGCGGCCCGGCGTTGTACGGACCCGTGTTGTAGGCGGGGTCGCCGCTGTAGTCGGGGTTGTTGGCGACGGAGTTCTGCATGTACGTGGTGAGGATGCGGTTGAACGGCAGTCCGTCGATGGTCGTCTTGATCCCGACCGCCTCCAGCCGCTGTCGCATGAAGTTCCCCACGATCTCCCCCTGCTGGCTGGTGTTGTCGATCACCAGCTTCAGTTCGACCTGCTCCCCGTCCGGGCCCACGAACCGGTCGCGGTCGTCGTAGCCGTAGTCGCTCGACGTGCCGCTCCGTAGCTTCGCCTTCGCCTTCTCGGTGGACGGCTCGAACGTGACGATCTTCTCGTCGCTGTAGTACGGCCCCCACCGCGGATGGAACGTGTCGACCGGGTTGGCGTTGCCGTTGAAGATCTGGTCGATGAGCGTCGACTTGTCGAACAGGTGGGCCATCGCCTGCCGGACCTTCCGGCTTCGGCGCAGCGGCGGCCAGCCGTTTGCCCGGAAGTTGAGGTTGAGCCAGAAGATGCCGCTGCCGAACTTCGAACTCCACACCTTCACCCCGTTCGCCTCCTCGAGTTCGGACACCTTCCGCGCCTCGACCCCGACCGACGTGATGTCGCCCGCCTTGACCGCCGAGTAGCCCGTCGACCGCTCGTCGAACACCTGGTAGGTGTAGTTCTCCAGGTTCGGGCTTCCCTCGAACGCGCCGTCGTCGACGTCGGTGTCGGCGAGGTAGTAGTCCCCGTTTCGCCGGACGACCATCCGCTGTCCCTTCTCCCAGGAGACGAGTTCGAACGGCCCGAGGTTGCCGTTCAGGTCGCCGCTCGTGATCGCCTCGTCACGGTTCAGCCCCTGGATGTCCCCCTCCCCGCCGTCGCTCGGCTCGTACTTCCGAATCAGCGCCTTGGGGAGCGGGTAGACGGCGTAGAGGACGTCCTCGTGGAGCCAGTTCGGCCGGCGCTGGGGGAGGCGCGCCTCGAACGTGAGCCGCCCCGTCCGCTCGTACTCGATCGGCTCGCCGCCCAGGTAGAAGAAGGGTCTCTGGGAGTAGTTGGCCCAGTCCGACTGGAAGACGTTCGTCGCGGTGTAGACGAAGTCCTCGGCGGTGAGCTGTCCGTAGCCCGCGCCCCACTCCAGCCCGTCGCGGACGGTGTACTCGACGCGTCGCGCGTCGTCCGACAGCGACCAGTCCTCGAGGAGCCGCCCCTGGAAGGCGTTCTCGCCGACCGTCCCGTCGGAGCCGACGGCATCGTCGTCGATCACCCCGCCGGTGTCGTACAGGAGGGCGAGCCTGTTGGTGGTCGCCTCGTCGCTGATGACCACCGGGCTCAGGCTCTGGGCCCCCGACGTCGTGCCGGCGATGAACGAGCGGTCGCCGGGTCCGAGTTGGTACTCCCCTCCGCCGCCGTCGCCGCTACAGCCCGCGACGCTCACGGAGAACCCCGCGGCCGCGAGTCCCGCCAGGAGCCGCCGCCGGTACAGGCTCGCCGCGTCGCGTTTCCGTGGCATGTGATGTCCGAAGTCGGGGAGGCCGGCGGCATAAATCCGCGGGCTCCTGCGATGCCGGACCGCCGCGGGTATCACCGTCTTTTTATCCGCCACCCGGCTACTCGCCCGCATGAGCTTCGAGGACGGTGACAGGGTCGTCCTGCACGACAAGCACAGCGAACACGACGGCGAGGTCGGCACCGTCACGCAGGTGATGGAGACCATGTTCGGCGACAACACCTACACCGTCAACTTCGAGGACGGACAGGAGGCCGGCGTGCCGGCCGACGCGCTGGAAGCGGCCGACGAGGCCGACGCTGACGCCGACGAAGACGACGAGGAGTAACGCGGCCGGATGGCCTCGGTCCCCTTCCACTACGTGGACGTCCGGGCGTTCTGTTACGCCACCGAGGACGAGCGGCGCGTCGAGACCGCGCTCCGGACGCTCCTGCCCGACGACATCGAGATCGAACGCGAGGAGAGCGAGGGCTACCACGGGGACCGCATCGTCGTCCGCTCGGCCCGGGTCGAGAACGCCGACGGCATCCGGCACGTGCTCTCACGCCTCGCCTCGGCCCCGGACTTCGACCGGATCCTCGGCGAACTCGACGAGCGGATCGACGAGAACTGCTCGCTGTTCGTCCGCCTGGACAAGCAGGCCGCGTTCCGCGGCGAGGTCCGCCTCGGCCGCGGGATCACCCTCCGGGCGAAGGTGGAGGCGTACCCGGCGAAACAGGAGAAAGCGGTCGAGAACGCGCGCGAATCGTTCGCCGACCTGACCTGACCTGATCTGGCCTGGCCCGACCGGTGCCCCCCGGGCCGCTCGATCGCCCGGCTCGATTCCCTGACTCTTCGGCCCGACCGCTCGACCGCCGTGACGCCCTACATCCGGCTCCAGTACTCCGGCTCGTTGCCCGCCGACCACTTGATCGAGCAGCCACGCGAGGCGTTCCAGTCCAGGTCCACATCCTCGCCAGCCAGCACGGACTCGATGGCCCGCCGCATCTCGAACCCGGGTTCGCCGGAGGGCTCGTCGTCCGGGTTGAGCGCGTCGTCGAGGCGGCCGTGGTAGGCCAGCCGGAAGGTGTCGCCGTCGTTGCGAAAGAGGTAGGGATCGGGGGTACAGACGGCGCCGTAGGCCGCCGCGACGTCCTGACTCCCGTCGCGCAGGTAGGCGTCGATGTCGAACCGGCCCGCCTCGGCGTACTCCCGCATCTTCTCGAAGGAGTCCTCCGGGTAGTCGTCGGCGTCGTTGGGGTTGATCCCCACGACGGCAACCCCGTCGTAGTCCGCCGCGATGGCGTTCAGTGCCCCCTCCTTCGCCTTCGCGTACGGGCAGTGGTTACAGGTAAACACGACGAGCAGCGCCTCGCTGTCCGCGAAGTCGTCGAGGCGGTACGACTCCCCGTCCGTCCCGGGGAGGTCGAAGTCCGGTGCCTCGTCGCCCGCTTCCAGGACGTGGATGCTGTCTTCGGCCATCGGAGCGTGGTTCCGCGCGTCCGGGGTTAACTGTTGCTGTGGCGTGGCGGGCCCGGCCCGTAATGCGATAGCTCCGCACCGGCCCGGATGGACGTCCCGTGTCCCCGGACGCCTGCGACCGTCACTCGGCGGTGACGAGGTAGACCGCCACGACCGCGAGCGCGATGCCGACGACCTTGCGCGCGGTGAGCGATTCGTCGAGGAGGATCACGCCCACGACGGAGGAGACGACGAGGAAGAGGCCGAAAATCGGCGTGACCGCGCTCACGGGGCCCAGCGCGAGCGCGCGGTAGTACGAGAGGATGCCGACCGTGAGGAAGAGGCCCGCCGCGACCACGAGCGGGAGTTTCGGGTGCGAGACGTACCCGCCGAGGTCGTGGCCGACGTAGCCGACGACGACGGCGCTGCCGGCGACGAGGATGGCGTTCGACACCAGCGCGGCGACTGTGCTCGGAATCCGCGGGTCGCCGGTCGTGGCGGCGCTCATCAGCGGCGGCACCGCGGAGTAGGCCGCGAGCGCGAGCAGCGCCCACGGGAGGTAGCGCATGTCCGCTTGCCCGGGCCGAGCGGGTAAGCCCTTACCGATTCAGCCGATCCAGACCGACGCGAACGCCTCGAAGAAGTCCGTCCCGGTGTCGACGACCGGGTGCTCGGCGCGCAGGCCGCGACACCGGTCGTCGACCTCCCCGACGTGGCGCTCCAGGCGGTCGCAGTACTGCGTCTCCCGCCGGCCGGCGAAGTAGGTCCGGCGCTCGGTCCCGGCCTCCGGTTCGACGAAGACGGTGTCCCCCTCCGCCGGCGGGTCGCGCTCCGCCGGCGCGACGACGTGCGGGCAGACGAGGTCGTTCTCGGCCAGCGCCGACAGCCCCCCCTCCACGTCGTCCGGGTCCGAGAGGAAGTCGCTCACGACGACCACCAGCGACCGCGACCCGATGGTACCGGCGTAGTCGGCGAGCGCCCCCGCGAACGACGCCTCGCCCGACGGCTCCGTTCCGTTGAGCAGGTCGATCAGCCGGAGGAGTTCGCCGCGGTTCGACCGCCCGGCGTCGAGTCGCTCGTGGCGCTCCCCGAACGTCGCGAACCGGAAGTCGTTGTTCTCCTCGGCGGTGAGGTAGGCGAAGCCGAGGCCGAGTTTCGCGCCGAACTCGAACTTGTGTGCCGCCCCGTCGCCGTAGTCCATCGATCCGCTCGCGTCGAGGAGGACGTGGACGGTGAGGTTGCGCTCCTCCTCGAACTGCTTGACGAAGTACTCCTCGGTCCGGGCGTAGAGGCGCCAGTCGACGAGCCGCGTGTCGTCGCCCGGCGAGTAGCGGCGGTAGTCGCTGAACGTCAGCCCCTCGCCGACGTTCGGGGACTGCTGTTCGCCCTTCCGGGTGTCGGTGGTGGGGCGGTCGAGCGACGCGTCGAACCGCTCCAGTTCGTCGAGGAAGTCCGGTTCGATTGTCACGGTTTGACCCCCGGGGACGCGGTCGGGCCTGCGCTCGGGTCGCGGACGGACACGCTCACACCTCGCCGAGCAGGTCGGCGATCACGTCGTCGGCGGTCGTCTCCTCCCGCTCGGCCCGGAAATCGACGATCACGCGGTGCCGGAGCACCGGCGGCGCCATCGCCGCGACGTCGTCCCAGGAGACGTGGGCCCGCCCCCGGAGGAAGGCCCGCGCCTTCGCCGTCAGGACCAGCCCCATGCTCGCCCGGGGGCTGGCCCCGAACTCCAGGCGGTCGGCCTCGCGGGTGGCGCGGGCCAGCCGGATGGCCCGGTCGCGAACGTCGTCCGCGACCGGCACGTCGCGGACGAGTTCCTGGATCCGCCTGATTTCGTCGGTGCGCAGGGCCCGGTCGACCTCCCGTGCCGGCGCGCCCTCGGTGTACAGCCGGACGATCTTCCGCTCCTCCTCGAACCCCGGGTAATCGATCAGGATCTTCAGCAGGAAACGGTCGGTCTGGGCCTCCGGGAGCGGGTAGGTCCCGCCCTGGTCGATGGGGTTCTGCGTCGCGAGCACGAAGAAGGGGCGTGGAAGCTGGTGGGTCTCGCCCGCCGCCGTCACCTGTCGCTCCTGCATCGCCTCCAGCATCGCGGCCTGGGTCTTCGGCGTCGCACGGTTGATCTCGTCGGCGAGCACCACGTTCGCGAAGATCGGCCCCTCCTCGAAGACGAACTCGCGGCGCCCCTCCGTCTCCTGGATGATCTCCGTGCCGGTGATGTCGGAGGGCATCAGGTCCGGCGTGTTCTGGATCCGGGAGAAGGAGAGGTCCGTCGCCGCCGACAGGGTCCGGACGAGTGTCGTCTTCCCCAGCCCCGGATTCGACTCCAGCAGGGCGTTGCCGTCCGCGAGGATGCAGACCAGGAGCTGTTCCACGACGTCGTGTTGCCCGACGATCCGCTTGCCGACCTCCTCGCGCACCCGCTCCAGTTTGGTCTGTAGTTCGTCGATCTCCCGTTCGCTCATTTGTCGTCCTCCCTGATCCGCAGGTTGTACTCGCGGATGAGTTCGGCGTCTTCCAGCCGTTCGCGCTCCGCGAACCCCGCCTGCTGGCTCTCGACGTCCGTGCCTCCGGCGAATCCGCCGGTCGAGTACGACTCCGTCGACCCCGACCCGTTGCCGCTCCCCCGGGTCGGGACCGAGGCGTTGAGCGCCTCGTCGCCTGCCGAGACGTCCTCGGGTTCGCCGAGCACCTCATCGGGGTCCTGCAGGCCGCTGTAGTCGTCCGAGCCGGCGCCCGGCCCGCCGTTCGCCGCGTCAGGCGTCCCGCCGGGCCCGCCGAACCCGACGCCGAGGTCCACGACCGTTATCCCGACGTTCGCGGCACCCAGCAGGGAGATCACGGCGACCGTGATGGCGAGTCGGCGGATGCCGAGCAGTCCGAGGCTGGAACACTCCCCCAGGCGGTCGAGCACCGACTCGTAGAGCCGGTCCGCCATGGGGCCGTCGCGGTCCGCGTCGAGGGCGTCCCGGGCGGTCCGGAGCGCCTCCGCGACCGGGGGGTTGATGGCCTCGAACCGCTCGACGGCCGGACGGCGAATCCGGAGCCAGTACGCGACCGCCGCGGCCGCCCCGCCGACCCCGACGGCGACGAGGGCGCTCGCGTCGACCGTCGCCGGGAGCGGTATGGTCGCGGGCACCGACGACGGGACGGGGAGCGGAACCGGCGCCACGAGTGCGTCGGGGAGGGCGGACCGGGCCGCTTCGAACACGAGGTTGACGGCCAGCAGGACGGCGACCGCGTCGACGGCCGCGCCGATGGCTGCGGCCTTCCGGCCCTCGCGGCGAACCGCCCGGACCGCGCGTCGCATCCGTCGGCGGACGTCGGGTTCGGTCATGGGATCAGGGGCACTCCGGCGGCCTGTTCCCGGGCTCGAACTCGCTACAGATCTCGTCGATGCGCGCCTCCAGCCCGTTGATCCGGTCCTCCAGGTCGTCCACCTGGTTCTCCAGTTCCTGTACCCGCGTCTTGAGGTCCTCGTTGCGGTTCAGGAGCCGCTGGTTCTCGTCCTGGAGTTCGCCGACCTTGGTCTCCAGTTCGTCGCGGCGCTCCCTGAGCGACGTGACCTGCTTGCGGAGTTCGCCGACGCGCGACCGCGCCTCGCGCAGGTCCGCCCGGGTGCTGGCCAGTTCCTGACGCGTGCTGTTCAGCGACTGTTCCGTCTCTTCGAGTTCGCTCGCCACCTGTTCGACGTCCCCGCGGGTGGTCCGGAGGGACCGGTTCAGCTCCCGCAGGCGGGTTCGGGTTCGGTTGAGTTCGCTCTCCGTCTCGTTGAGATCCGTCCGCAGTCGTTGGTTGCGGTCGCGTAGCTCGTCGTTCCGGGCGCTCACCTCCTCGACCGTTTCCTGATAGAGGAGGGTCGCGCCGGCGGTGCCGACGAGCGAGAGGACCACGAGCGCTGCCAGGGCGACGTTGATGGACCGGCCGATGATGCTCATGTCAGTCCGCTCTCCAGCCTCGTTCGGCCACGATACACTTGAAGACGCCGGACCGCGACCTCCAGCAGGAAGAGGAGGAGGGCGAGCAGGAGGGCGAGCCAGTCCCACGCGTCGCGCACCTCGCGCACCGCGACGGCCTGCTCGGCCGCGAACCGGGCGATGGCCTCCGCCTCGCCCGGCCCGAACTGCTCCCCGCCGGTCGTCCGCACGAGCCGCGAGAGGGCGGAGGACTGCCCGAACGCGCCGTACTCGGCGGGGTAGTTGGCGGCGTAGGTCGCGCCCGCGACCCGGTGATAGCCCGTCTCGTCCGGCGTGACGGTCGCCTCGTACCGCTCCTCGCCGACCTTCCGGAAGTCGACCCCGGCGCCCGTCGGCTCCTCGCTTCCCCGGTAGAGCACCGTCGTCGACTCGCCGACCCGCGTGTCGGCCGCCTCGGCGACCCCCGACCGCTTGCGCTGCGGGTCGCCGATGGCCCAGTTGGTCGACTTGGTGACCAGGAGCGAGTCCGGCCTGCGGAGGAGGCCGTCGAGCGTTCCGTCCGGGGCGTACGCGGTGAGCGTCACGACCCGCCCCAGCCCGTACCGCCAGGTGGCCACCGCCGGGTCGCCCGCCCCCGACGCGACGAGAAGGTTCGCCCCGCGCCTGACCGACACGCCGTTGGCCTGCCCGGGGTTCGACTCCAGATCGACGCCCGCGGTGATGAACGTGTTGGGGTTGACGACGACGAGTCCCTCGCCCTGGAACTGGCGGGAGGGACCGCCAAAGAGGATGCGCAGGCGGTTGGTCTCGCTCGCGCGCAGGAAGTTCCCGCCCGACTGCTCGGCGATGGTCCGGAGCGTGGACTCCTGCGTCCGCTGGCCGACGCCCACGGCGATCACCTTGATCCCCGACGCCCCGAGGTCGGACGCGACCGGGGGCACCTCGCTGCTGCTGTCCCGGCCGTCGCTGATGAGGATGACCGTGCCCGGCCCGCCGAGCATCTCCTGGGCGCCGCGCAGCCCCGACGAGATGCTCGTCGCGCCGCCGGACGTGAGCCGCCTGATCCGGTCGGCGACCCGCTCGCGGGACTCGCCGAGCGGGCGCGGCTCCGCGACGGCGTACGGCTGGTAGTTGAACGCCACCACGCCGACCTCGTTCTCGTCGCCCAGCTGGTCGAGCACGTCGAGCGCGATGGCCTTCTGGACCTCCATCCCCTCCTGGGTGCTGCCCGAGACGTCGATGGCGAGGACGATCCGGGCGGTGCCCGGCCCGCCCTCGCCGACCGAGACGGGAAGCATCGAGGAGAACGTCGAGCCCTCGTAGCCGCCGTTCTCGAAGGAGTTCCGGCCGCCGACGACCATCAGGCCGTTGCCGTCGATGACGAACTCCTGGAGCGCCGAGACGTTGCCCACGTCCTCGGCCCGGAGGTCCTGGACGACGACCGCGTAGTACGGGTCGAGGTTCTGTGGCACCGACGACGCCGTGTCCACGTCGTACAGGTCGCCGAGGTAGTCCCGGAGCGGGTAGTCACCGCGGGAGACGTAGAGGATCCGGGGCTGTTCGACGACTCGAACGGTGTGGCGGTAGACGTCGTTCGCGGCGAACCGGTCGCCGGTCCCGTCCGCGCCGCCGATCCGGGCCGTCACCCGGTGGGGGCCGGTGGCGTTGAACGTGTACGAGAACTCGGCGTTCCCGCTCCCGTCGTCGAGCGTCCGCGAGACGACCGTCTCGCCGTCCACGGTCACCGTCAGGTCGACGGGCCCCTCGTCGGTCTCCACGCCGCCGACCCGTGCCAGGAAGCGGTTCTCGACGCCCGCACTCGCCTTCGCGGGGCCGCTCAGCGTCACGTGCCGTTCGGTCCGCGTCGTGTCGAGTCGCACGCTACTCACCGTGGCGTTCAGCGACGCGGCGAGTTCGGCCGCCCTCGCGAGGCTCCGCCCCTCGGTGACGTGGCCGTCGGAGACGACGACGAGATTCCCGCCCTCGCGGAGGTTCGCGGCGATGGCGTCCCCCGGCCGCGACGTCGTCCCGTTGCCGACGGGGGCGACGGTGACCGGCATCCCCGTCGCCTCGATGCGGTCGGCGAGGCCCTCCGCGTCCTCCAGCGTCTCCATGCTGTCCGACCGGTCGACGAGGAGCGTCACCTGCGGGTCGCCCGCCGTCTCGCGGGTCGTCACGGTGTAGGGGCCGGCGACGGCGACGACGACGAGCGTCGCCACGACGAGCCGGGAGGCGAGCAGCAGCCGTCGGCTCCGCCGGCCGGCGCTCCCGTCCGTCCGCCAGCGGACCAGCGCCCAGAGCCCGACCGCAATCACGGGCAGGAGGGCGAACGCGACCGGCGTCTCGACTCCCGCCACCACCCCGTTCGGGAGCGTGGCCTCGACGCTCACAGGTCACCCCTCCGGCGGAGGTAGAGCAGTTCGCCGCCGAGCAGTGCCAGCGCGACGAGCGCGACCGGGCCGTCGAGCGGGCGGGGCACCCGCCGCTCCTCCCTTCCCCCGCCGCCCCCGCCGCTGCCGGCGTCGACCGGGTCGGCGGTCACGTCCGACTCCGCCGCGCTGTACAGCGCGGCCCCGATCCGGCGGTCGCCGACGCGGTAGAAGCCCGCGTCGAGCAGTCTGACCGTCCGACCGGTCACCCGGCCGTCGGGCGTGGCCACCGTCGTCTCCTCGTCGAACGTCAGGCGCGTTCCGGTCTCCCGGTTGAGCGCCGGCAGCGGGTCGCGCCCGGCGAGGTAGAACGTCGCCCGCTTCCAGAACACCGGGTACTGGAAGTTGAACTTGAACGGCGAGGAGTCCTCCATGTACCCGTAGTAGAGGACCCGTCCGCTCCCGCGGTCGTCGACGGCGATCAGGGGGGTGCCCCCGCTCGTCCGGACCAGCGCCCGCCCGGACCGGAGCGACCCGTTCACGTACTCGCTCGGCGGCGGGAAGCCGATGTCCCGCGTGAGGTCGTCGTCGACCACCTCGCCGATCGTCGGGTTGGTACGGACCGCGCCGGGCGAGAGCAGGAGCAGGTCGCGGTACGTCTCGACCGGCATGTCGTCCGTCGCGACGACGGCGACCCCGCCGCCGCGCTCGACCGTCTCCCGGCCCGCCCGGACGGTCCCGCGGAGCAATCGGTCGCGCTCCACGTCGCCGTAGACGATCACGTCGTACTCCTCCCGGACGGTGGTCGGCGGGTTCGCGACCGACAGGTCGACGGCGTCGATCACGTCGAGCGCCGTGAACAGGTACCGGTTCCGGTCGTTCGTCAGGAGGAGGACCTCCACGGCGGCGTCGCTCGGCGCGCCCACGTACGCGACGTCGTCGGTCGGGAAGGAGTCGCCGGGGGTCAGCCGCGCCTCGCCGCCGCCCGCGGGCACCGGGAGAGTGACGGTCGTCACGTCACCGGGGCCGAGTCGCACCTCGCGGCTCGTCCCGCCGAGCGACAGCGTCCGGGTCGCCGGGCGCTCCCCGAAGTTCCGCACCGTCAGCGTCACGTCACCGCCGGCAAAGGAGCGGTCGACGATGCCGACGTTGTCGGCGCCGCCGCCGTCGAACTGCCTGAGGACCACGCTCACCCCGCGGGCCCGTGCGGCGGTCACCTCGTCGCGCCACGCCGAGTCGCCGGCGAAGTCGCTCAGGACGACGATCCGGGCGTTCTCGCCGGCGAGCGTCGAGGCCTGGACCAGCGCCGCCCGGAGGTCGCCCGCCGCGTCGACGACAGAGAGCCGGCCCAGCGCGTCCTCGGCCGCCCGGCGGGTGCCGTCCCGGACGACCACGCGGGGGTCGGGCCCCGCGACGACGACCGACGTCGTCCCCGTCGCAGCGTCGCGGGCGGCCGCGAGCGCCGCCTCGAACCGGGTGCGGCCGTCGCCGGTCCCGGTCGCCATGCTCGCGCTCGTGTCCACCACGAGGACCGTCCGGTCGACCGCCTCGCGCTGGGGGGCGGTCACGTACGGCGTCGCGAGCGCCAGCGCCAGCGCGATTATCACGAGCGCCTGCAACAGGAAGAGGAGGTTCCGCCGCAGGCGCTCCATCAGCGGATTGGTGCTGTCCCGACCCTCGTCCTCGACGAGGAACCGAAGCGTCGGCAGTTCGATCCGATCCGGGTCGGGGCGGATCAGGTACAGGAGGGCGAGCGGCACGAGGGCCGCGAGGGCCGCCAGTCCGAGCGGGGAGAGGAAGGCGTCGCCGAGGACCATGCCCCCTTCCTGTCCTCCGATCCATTTCTCTCTTGTGTCGTCTCTCGCGACGTTTTTTCGTCCCCTTCGACGCCGGCGGTGTGGCCGCCAGACCGTCGTCCCCGCGGCAGGACGCAAACCACTTCTGTCGAGGGGGCCGACCGGGCAGTATGGACGAGAAGCGGGAAGTGCTCGAAATACTGCGGGACGACGCCCGACAGACGGCCGCCGACATCGCCCGCCAGACGGACATCGACGAGGCCCGCGTCGAGGAGCTGATCGCGGAACTGGAAGACGACGGTGTGGTGCGGGGCTACCGGGCCATCGTCGACTGGGAGCGGACCGACGACGAACGCGTCACGGCCGACGTCGAACTCAACGTCGAACTCGACCGCGAGACGGGGTACGCCGACATCGCCGGCCGGATCGCGAAGTTCCCCGAGGTGACCTCGCTCCGCCTGGTCTCCGGGAACTACGACTTCGCGCTCACCGTCGAGGGCCGGTCGATGCACGCCGTCTCGCAGTTCGTCTCCGAGCAGGTCGCACCCATTCCGGAGGTGACCCAGACGGTCACCCACTTCGTCATGACGACCTACAAGGACGGCGGCGTCGAGTTCGTCGGCCACGACGAGGACGACCGGCTCTCGGTCTCGCCATGACGGCCTTCGAGCCGTCGGCACGGGTCGAGCGGGTCCCCCCCTCCGGCATCCGTCGATTCTTCGAACTCGCCGAGGAGATGGACGACGTCATCTCACTCGGCGTCGGCGAACCCGACTTCAGCGCGCCGTGGCCCGCCCGCGACGCCGCCA
>JBDGQA010000078.1:0-17535 GCA_042219325.1 Haloferacaceae archaeon
TCACGGGCCAGTCCGAGCGCTCCTCGGGCGCGATGGTCCAGACCGAGCCCGTCCCGACGGACTTCATCATGGTCGCCGCCGGGAACCTCGACGCGATGGAGAACATGCACCCCGCGCTCCGGTCCCGGATCAAGGGCTACGGGTACGAGGTGTACTTCGACGACACCATCGAGGACACCCCCGAGATGCGCCGGAAGTACGCCCGGTTCGTCGCCCAGGAAGTGGTCAAGGACGGCCGCCTGCCCCACTTCACCGACGACGCCGTGCGCGAGGTCATCCTCGAGGCCCAGCGCCGGGCCGGCCGCAAGGGCCACCTGACACTCAAGCTCCGGAACCTCGGCGGCCTCGTCCGCGTCGCGGGCGACATGGCCCGCGCCGAGGACGCCGACCGGACGACCCGCGAGCACGTCCTGCAGGCCAAGGGCCGCTCGCGCTCCATCGAGCAACAGCTGGCCGACGAGTTCATCGAGCGCCGCAAGGACTACGAACTCCAGGTCACCGAGGGCCACGTCGTCGGCCGGGTCAACGGGCTCGCCGTCATGGGCGAGGACTCCGGCATCGTCCTGCCCGTGATGGCCGAGGTCACGCCGTCCCAGGGGCCGGGCGAGGTCATCGCCACCGGCCAGCTGCAGGAGATGGCCGAGGAGGCCGTGCAGAACGTCTCGGCGATCATCAAGAAGTTCAGCGACGAGGACATCACCCAGAAGGACATCCACATCCAGTTCGTCCAGACCGGCCAGCAGGGCGTCGACGGCGACTCCGCGTCGATCACCGTCGCCGCGGCGGTCATCTCGGCGCTGGAGAACGTGGGCGTCGACCAGAGCCTCGCCATGACCGGGTCGCTCTCGGTCCGCGGTGACGTCCTCCCCGTCGGCGGAGTCACCCACAAGATCGAGGCCGCCGCGAAGTCCGGGATGGACCGGGTGATCATCCCCGCGGCCAACACCCAGGACGTGATGATCGAGGACGAGTACGAGGACATGATCGAGATCATCCCGGTCGAGCACATCAGCGAGGTGCTCGAGGTCGCCCTGGAGGGCGAACCCGAGACCGACTCGCTCGTGGACCGGCTCAAGCAGATCACCGGCTCCGCGCTGGAGGGCGGTCAGGGCAAGGGGACCCGCGGCCCGAGCAGCCCCAGCCCCCAGTAGCCGTGACGAACTGGCCGGCCTTCGCCGGGTTCACCGGCGTCGTGCTGGCCGTCCTTCTCGTTCTCGCGCGGCTGTCACAGGCGGCGCTCGACGACACTGCCCTCGACAGCGACGGTGCCGTACGGACGCCCAACGGCGACTCGGTTGCCCCCGAGGCCGACGCGGACCGGCCGGCGGACGGCCACCACGCGGAGCGCACCGCCGACGCCGGGGACGCCGCGCCGGCACCCTTCGATCACGACGTCCTCCCCGAGCAGCCCGCCGGTCCCGAGGAGACGGCCGGCGCGAACGAACCGGGCGCCGACCGCGAGCGCGAGGAGTCGGTCGTGGTGCCGACGGCGCCCGGATCGCGGGCGACGCCGGACGAGGCGACCCTCTCGACGGCGGTCCTGCTCGCCAACGTCGCCGTCTCGCAGGGGCTGCTCGGGACGCTCCTGCTCGCCGGCGCGTGGTACACGGGAGTGCCGCTCGCGGCGCTCGGGGCGGGACCGTCGGGGGTCACCCCCGTCGCGGCGGCGGTCGGAATCGGCCTCGGCGCGGCGCTATACGTCGCCAACGAGGCCGGGGCGGCGGTCGGGCGGCACGTCGGCCTCGGGGGCGGCGAGGAACTGCGGGAGGCGCTGGCGCCGGAGACGGCCGGCGGGTGGGTCGCGCTCCTGTTCGGGGTGTTGCCGATCATCGCCGGCTTCGAGGAACTGCTCTTTCGCGGCGCGCTGATCGGGGCGATGAGCGCGGGCTTTGGCCTCTCGCCCTGGCCGCTCGCAGTCGGGTCGTCGGTGGCCTTCGCGGCCGGCCACGGCGCACAGGGCCGCGTCGGGGTGGTCGTCACCGGGGCGCTCGGGTTCGTGCTGGCCGCCGCGTTCGTCGTCACCGGCAGCCTCCTGACCGTCGTCGTGGCCCACTACCTCGTCAACGCGCTCGAGTTCCTGATCCACGAGGGGGCGGACATCGACCCCTCCAGCGGGGAGTGGCGCCCCGGCTGACGACCGACTCTCAGGGCTGAGAACCGGGGGGATGATTATATACGTCACCTCCGTGACTCGACGGACATGATGGCGGTCGAACCGCTCGACGACGGAATCGGCACCGAAGCGACGAGTGACGGCCCGGTCGGTCACGCCCGGGTCGGCGAGGACGCCGACCGGCCGAGCGTCGCGGTGGTCGAGGCGGTGACGCGGGCGACCGGGGAGCGCCCGGAGGCGGGGGCGCTCTACCGGGCGATCGATCCCGACGCGCTCGACGCGCTGTTCGCGGCCCGGACGGACGGGTCCGCCCGGGACGACGGAACCGTGAGCTTCGTCGTTGCGGGCTGTGTCGTCGCGGTCCACTCGGACGGGAAGGTCACCGCCGCGGTCGTCTAGGCCTCCAGGTCCCGGAGTCGCTCGGCCACGTCGGCGGGCGTCGCGCCCCGTGCCCCCTCGGCCCGGTGATCCGGCACGAAGACGGGGACCGGGTTCTCGGCCAGCGCCGCCGTCGCCGTCTCGCGGTCGGCCGCGTCCTCGGGGTCGAGGTCGGCCATCCGCGCGACCGCCTCGACGTCGACCGTCTCTCCGTACGGAATCGTCCGGACCGCCTCCAGCACCCGGCGGCGATCGGTCGGGACCGTCAGCGCCACCTCGACGTCGGTCACGCCGACGCGCTCCCCGTCGAGATACGCGAACAGGCGGTCGAGCAGCGGATGCTCGGCGTCGGCTCCGGGCGGGACCGTTTCGGGAAAGGAGACGCTGATTGCCCGGCCGGCCGCCACGCCGACCTGTACGGCCCGGCCGAGGAACGGCGACTCGCGGGCGAACACCCCCGTGTCGTCGGTGTCGTCCATACGCCACCCACGTGGACGGGCGCCTTCAATCCACGTCGCCGACCCGGGTGACGCAACGCTTATGTGTAGATGTGCCCGCGAGCGAACAACGATGGACGCCAGCGACGAGGAACTCGCGCCGGCGGTGCGGTCGATCCTGGCGAGCGCCCGGGAGCGGGCGGGCGGCCCCGACCGCGTGACCGTCGACGCACGGTCGCTCCCGGCGGCGTTCGCGGCGGCCGAGGCCGCCGGGCGGGCACCCGTGATCGCGGAGGTGAAACCGACGAGTCCGACGACGGCCGGGAAGCGCGGCGGGGATCCCGTCGCGCTCGCCGAGTCGATGGTCGCGGGCGGGGCGGCGGCGCTCTCGGTCCTGACCGAACCCGACCACTTCGGCGGATCGCCGGACGCGCTCCGCCGGGTGCGCGAGGCCGTCGACGTGCCGGTCCTCCGGAAGGACTTCGTCCTGCGCGAGGCCCACCTCGACGAGGTGGCGGCGGACGTGATCCTGCTGATCGCCCGCTTCGTCGACGACCTCCCCGGCCTCGTGGCGGCGGCCGAGGCTCGCGGGTTCCAGGCGCTGGTCGAGGTCCACTCGCGGGCGGAACTGCGGGACGCGCTCGACGCCGGCGCGTCGATCGTGGGGGTGAACAACCGCGACCTCGCCAGACTGGAGGTCGACCTGGGCACGTTCGAGCGGGTGGCGCCGGCCGCCCCCGACGACGTGACGCTCGTCGCCGAGAGCGGGATCGAATCCCCGGCGGACGTCCGGCGGATGCGCGCGGCGGGGGCCGACGCACTCCTGATCGGAAGCGCCATCATGGACGGGGACGTGCGTACGAACACGGAGCGGTTCACCGGAGCGACAGCATGAGTTCGGAATCCGACGGGACGTTCGGGGAGTACGGGGGGCAGTACGTACCGGAGGCGCTGATGCCGGCCATCGAGGAGCTGGAGGACGCCTACGAGCGGTACGTGCTGAACAACGAGGACGGGTTCGTCGACGAGTTCCGCCGCCGCCTCCGGGAGTTCGGCGGTCGGCCGACGCCGACTCAGCACGCCGAGCGGCTCTCGGAGCGGTACGACACCGAGGTGTACCTCAAGCGGGAGGACCTGCTCCACGGCGGCGCCCACAAACTCAACAACGCCCTGGGGCAGGTGCTGCTGGCGAAGTACATGGGCAAGGAGCGGGTCATCGCGGAGACGGGCGCCGGCCAGCACGGGACGGCGACGGCGATGGCCGCGGCCCACCTCGACGTGCCCTGCGAGGTGTACATGGGCGAGCGGGACATCAACCGCCAGCGGCCCAACGTCTTCCGGATGCTGCTGAACGGGGCCGAGGTGACCCCCGTGACCGTCGGCCGCGGGACGCTGAAGGAGGCCATCAGCGAGACGATGCGCGACTGGGCGACGACGGTGGAGCACACCCACTACGTCATCGGCTCGGTGGTCGGCCCCCACCCGTTCCCGTCGATGGTGCGGGACTTCCAGGCCATCATCAGCGAGGAGGCCCGCCGGCAGATGCGCGAGCAGGGCGGCCTCCCGGACGCGGTGCTCGCCTGTGCCGGCGGCGGGTCGAACACGATGGGCGCGTTCGCGAACTTCGTCGAGGACGAGGCGGTCGCCCTCTACGCGGTGGAGGCCGGGGGCTCGTCGCTCCAGGTCGACGAGGAGGAGGGGGTCGCCCCCAACTCGGCGTCGCTCTCGACCGGCGGCGAGGGCGTCCTCCACGGCGCCCGCACCCGCGTGCTCCAGGACGCCGACGGACAGATCATGGAGTCACACAGCCTCTCCGCCGGACTCGACTACGCCGCCGTCGGCCCGGAACTCGCCCACCTCGTCGACACGGGCCGCGTGCGGGCGGTCAACGTCGACGACGACGCGGCGCTCGAGGGCTTCCACCTGCTCTCGCGGACCGAGGGCATCATCCCGGCGCTGGAGACGGCCCACGCGGTCGCGTACCTGGACCGCCACCACGACGCGCTCGGCGACCGCGTCCTCGTGAACGTCTCGGGACGGGGCGACAAGGACCTCGAATCCGTCGTCGAGGCGACGACCGAGCGTGACGTACCGAACGCGCCGGACATGGACGTCTTCGAGCGGACGGGAGGGCTCTGAATGGGCCCGGACCCGGGGGCCGGTGGCGGCGCGGCGACCAACGGCGACCTCGCGGCGGCGTTCGCCGACGAACCCGCGTTCGTCCCCTACCTCGTCGCGGGCGACCCGAGTTACGAGGCGTCGCTCTCGTACGTCGAGGCGCTCGCCCGCGGCGGCGCCGACGCCATCGAACTCGGCCTCCCCTTCTCGGAGCCCATCGCCGAGGGGCCGACCATCCAGGCGGGCATCGCCCGGGCGCTGGACGCGGGGATGACGACCGAGCGGTACTTCGAGTTCGTCGACGAACTCGACGTCGACCTGCCGGTCGTCTGCATGACCTACTACAACCTGATCTACCGGTACGGGAGCGGGGACCGGACGGCCGAGGGCGACCCCGAACCGTTCGTCCGCCGCGCGGCCGCAGTCGGAATCGACGGCTTCGTCGTGCCGGACCTGCCGGCCGAGGAGGCCGGCCCGCTCCGGGCGGCCTGCGACGAATACGGCCTCGACCTGATCTTCGTCGTCGCGCCGACGACCGGCGACGAGCGCCTCCGGGAACTCCTGCGCCTGTCGTCCGGCTACGTCTACGTGCAGGCCCGCCTGGGCGTTACCGGCGCCAAGGACGACGTCTCCGATCGGACGGCCGAGACGCTGGAGCGGATCGCAGCCGTCGAGCGCGAGGCGACCGACCGCGACCCACTCCCCAAGGCCGTCGGCTTCGGCATCAAGACCGGCGAGCACGCCGAGCGGGTCGTCACCGCCGGGGCCGACGGCGTCATCGTCGGGAGCGCGCTGGTCGACATCGTCGCGGAGGGCGAGGAACGGGGCGACCCGCCGGTGGTCGTCACCGATCGCCTGGAGTCGCTGGCCCGCGAACTCAAGGCGGGCGCGGTCCGGGGAGCGGGCATCGAGCCACCGGGGCCGGACGACTGACGGAGGCGTCGCGGGACTGGACGACCAGCGGGCACACCGCCCGTCGGGCGGCAGCCCGGCGTACCGTCCCCAATGATCGACTGGCGTGCAGGAACGGAACGCGTTCCGGGAGCGAGTCCCCGTTGCCCCGCTTTCCGCCACGTTCAAGCCACGGGACGCGGAGTATCGGGCAATGACACGGAGCGTCTGGTTGAAGGCCGACGGCGACGTCGGCGACTGGGAGCAGCGCAAGCGGCGAATCACGACCGGCCTGGAGGCCGGCGTGGACTGGGTGCTCGTCGACGCCGGCGACGTGGCGCGGGTCCGCGAACTCGGTGACGTGAACGTGGCCGCGTTCCGGTCGGACGCCGACCTCGTCACCGAGGCGGAGGAGGAGGAGGAGGCCGACGCCTACGTGGTCGGCAAGAACGGCGAGGGCGACGGGACGGTCGAGATTCCGGAGGACTTCGCCGGCTCCGCGGACCTCTCGACGCTCCGCCGCTCTGACGACCGGGCGCAGGGCGCGTACGTCCGCATCCTCGACGAGGAGTACGAGGGCTTCGCCGAGGCGGCCGCCCGGGAGGCCGAGTACACCATCGTCGTCGGCGAGGACTGGACGATCATCCCGCTGGAGAACCTGATCGCGCGCATCGGCGAGGAGACCACCCTCGTCGCGGGCGTCACGACCGCCGAGGAGGCCGAGACGGCGTTCGAGACGCTGGAACTCGGTGCCGACGCCGTGCTGCTCGACTCCGACGACCCCGACGAGATCCGCGAGACCGTCGCGGTCCGGGACGCGGCCGAGCGCGAACACCTCGACCTCCAGTGGGCGGAGGTGACGGCGGTCGAACGGGCCGGCAGCGCCGACCGGGTCTGTGTCGACACCGGGTCGCTCATGCAACACGACGAGGGGATGCTCGTCGGATCGATGTCCCGGGGGCTCTTCTTCGTCCACGCCGAGACCGCCGAGTCGCCGTACGTCGCCGCGCGGCCCTTCCGCGTCAACGCCGGCGCCGTCCACGCCTACGTCCGGACCCCGGGCGGGGAGACGAAGTACCTCTCGGAGCTGGGGAGCGGCGACGAGGTGCAGATCGTCGACGTCGACGGCAACACCCGGGAGGCGGTCGTCGGGCGCGCCAAGATCGAGAAGCGGCCGATGTTCCGCGTCGAGGCGGCCGTCGGCGACGACCGGGTCGAGACGCTGCTCCAGAACGCCGAGACCATCAAGGTCCCCACCCGCGACGGGCGCGCCGCGGTCACGGACCTCGAAGCCGGCGACGAGGTGCTCCTCTACTACGAGGAGACCGCCCGCCACTTCGGCGAGGAAGTCGAGGAGAGCATCATCGAGCAGTAGGCCCGCGCCCGCCGCCGTCGGATTCGGTTCCGGATCCCTCCTCCGCCGCCACATCCGCGTCCACTCGCTCCGCGCAGTACCAGCAGAAGCCGACGGCGGGGTCGAGCGACCGACCGCAGTTGCGACACGAGCGGGCGTTCGCGGCCGACCCCGTCGGGCCGCCGGCGCCGGCATCGCCCCGTCCGTCGCCTCGTGCCGCAATCCGGGACGCGTCGGCCACGCTGAGACCGAGCAGGCCGACGAGGGGGAGCGTGACTTCGGCGGGGAGCGTCCCGAGCGTCACCGTCCGCGGGTCGGCGAGGACCGACACGAGCACCAGCCCCGTCCCGAGGACGACCGAGAACCAGGCGACTGCCCGACGCCACTCCCCGAGGTAGGCGTGGCCGGCCCCGGCGACGCCGAGGGCCGCCCCGAGCAGGCCGGCGGCCGCCGCGACCAGCGCTCGACGGCGGGCGTCAGTCATCGGCTGACGGGTCGGTGGCCCCGGACGTAACGCTTGGGGTCGGTGGCCCCGGACGTAACGCCTGGGGTCGGTGGCCCCGGACGTAACGCCTGGGGTCGGTGGCGGAGGACGGAAGGACTGAACGGGGGCCGCCGGATCAGCCGTCGTCCGCCAGCCGCGAGACGAGGTCCCGGAGCGTCGCGAGGTCGTACTGCCCCGGCGCGGTCGCCGCAGCCGGGTCGACGGGCGCGTAGCCGATCCGGGAGCCGTACAGCGGCGCCACCGCGCGGGTGTGCCGGCCGGCGGCGCCCATCGCCATCGTCGCCACGCGGTCGCCGGCCGCCGTCGCGTCGCGGGTCGCCCGCAGGAGGGCGAGGGCATCGTCGCGGTCGGTCGCCGTGACCGCGAGTTTCCCCACGTCGCCGCGCCGGGCCGCGTCGGCGAGGAGGTCGCCCATCGCGTCGACGGACGGCGTCCCCTCGAAATCGTGAACGGACGCCACGACCGTCGCGCCGTGCTCGCGGGCGTGGGCCGCCGTCTCCCGCCCTTCGGGCTCCTCCAGCGTGGCGAGTTCCACGTCCACGGCGGCGACGGCGTCGTACTCGGCGGCGGTCCGGAGCGCCGCGAGCCGTCCGTCCTCCTCGGCCTCGCCGCCCTCCCACGGTGCCCGGTTGGTCGCGATGAGCGAAAGCTCGCCGCCGTAGGCGGCCAGCGCGGAAAGCGGGTCGGCCGCCAGGTCCATCCGGAACTCGACGGCGTCGGCGTGTGCGCGGGCCGCGGGCTCGTCGTCGAGGTCCGAGACGGCCGCGGCGAGGACGAACGAGTCGAACGCGAGCGGGGCGACCATGCCGGCCCACGGGCGGCGACGGACGTAACGTTTTCTGCGGCGCCCGCAGCCCCCGAGTCAGTCCTCGACGGGTGACTCGACGGACCGCGAGCCGGCGGCCTCGCTCCCCTCGTCGACGGCGGCCGTGAGCGAGACGTTGAGCGCCAGCATCGAGGCGACGCCGCCGACGACCGTGACGGCGTTCTTGACGGCGTGGTCGAGCACCGCGGCAGCGAACGCCACTGCCGGCGGGACGGCGCCGGCGGGGGTGAGGACGACGACGAAGGCGGTGAAGGCGGCCTCATAGAGGCCGACGCCGCCGGGCGAGAGCGGGAGCACCTTCGCCAGGTTGCCGACGCTCACCGCGAACAGGCCGACCGCACACAGGAGCGGGAGGGGGAGCGAGACGGCGGGGAACGCCGCGAGGACGATCACGGCGGTGACGACGTCGAGCGTCCAGACCAGGAGGCTCGCGGCGCCGATCCGGGCGAAGGCGGCCGGGGAGCCCGTGACCGCCTGGAGGTCGACGACGAACTTCTCGATCACGCCGGCCACGTAGTCGGCGTAGGTGTCCGAGGAGAGCCGACCGATCCCGGCGCGGACCAGGTTCCGCTCCGACCGCGCGCTCGCGGCGATGGCGAGGACGACGAGGACGGCCGCGACGCCGACCCCGACGGCGACCCGGATCGCCGTCCGCACCGCCGCCGGGTCGACCCCCGGCACCGTCCCGGAGAGCGCGGCCGCGAGGCCGGAGAGGTCGCCGCCGACGGCGAGACCGACGAGCACCACACCCGCGAGCGACGCGATGGTGAGCAGGTCGAACACGCGCTCGGCGGCCAGGGAGGCAAAGCCCGTCGGATACGGGACCTCCCGGCGGGCCTTCACGACGTACGCCCGGACCGCGTCGCCCATCCGCGCGGGGAAGACCAGATTGCCGGTCTGGCTGATGAACACCGCACCGGTCAGAAATCCGCCCCCCTCACGGTGGCCCAGTTCGGCCAGGATGTCCCGGTAGCGCAACCCCCGAACGGGCCAGGACAGCACGTAGACGCCGACCGCCAGCGCGACCAGCCGGCGGTCGGCCGACTTGAGCGCCGCCAGCGCGTCGCTCGGGTCGATGTACAGCGTCATCAGGCCGAGCGCGACCAGCGTGAACAGGACCCCGCCGACAACCGTCCGCCGGCGGGTGATCCGCGGGCTGACCGACAGCGCCCACCACGTCCGGAGCAACTGGCTCCCCATCCCGAACACGTCCCGCACCAGGTCCACCTTCGAGTCGCCCTTTGGCTCCCAGTCGACGGGGAACTCCGCGACGCGGTAGCCCGCCCGCTGGGCCCGCACCAGGAGTTCGGTGTCCCAGAACCAGTGCTCGTCGCCGACGTCGTCACGGAGCGCCTCGAAGGCCTCCCGGGAGATGGCCTTGAACCCGCACTGGTGGTCGCGGAGGTGTGACCGGAGGAACAGGCGGACGAGGCCGTTGTAGACCCGGCTCGGAATCCCGCGGCGTGGCGGGCGGTCGGCGTCGCTTCCCGGCAGCCAGCGCGACCCCGTCGCCACGTCGTATTCGCCCGACCGGACCCGCTCGACGAGGTCCTCGAGGTGACGCATGTCCGTCGCGAGGTCCGTGTCGAAGTAGACGAGGACGTCGCCGCGGGCGGCACCGAAAGCGTGGTCGAGGGCCCCGCCGCGCCCGAGGCGCTCGTCGCTGTGGACGTGCCGGACCCGGTCGTCCTCGCGGGCCAGGCGGGCGGCGATCTCCGGCGTCCGGTCCTCGCAGCCGTCCTCGGCCACGATCACCTCGAAGGCGTCGGCCGGCAGGAAGGCCGCCAGACGGTCGATCGTCGTCTCCACCGTCCGCTCGATGGTCGCCGCCTCGTTGTAGGCGGGGAGGACGACGCTGACCTCGGGGACGGCCGGGCCGCTCATCGTCCCCCCTTGGCGGCCGGCGCGCTAAGTACCTTCTGAAGGATCGGGCGTTAGCCGGCCGTACCACGTCGGTGGCGACCCCGTACGCGCGCGTCCCGCTCCCGCTCGTCAGGGGAGGAGACCGCCAGACTGCGCCGGATTAGTCCGCCGTACCAAACCGGCTATACCGGCCTGGCTGCTGGTGGGTAGTATGAGCACCACTGTGGGAGCGAGCGCGGACGGGGAAGAACCGAACGCGGATCTCACGCCGAAACAGCGCCGTATCCTCGCGTACCTCCGCGAGCGCGCCGACGAGCGGACCTACTTCAAGTCGCGGTGCATCGCGGAGGACCTGGGGCTGTCGGCCAAGGAGGTCGGCGCGAACATGCGGGCCATCCTCGACGGCGACGTCGGCGTGACCGTCGAGAAGTGGGGCTATTCGTCGGGGACGACCTGGCGGGTGACGCGCTGATCACCGACGCAGGCGGCGCGGGTCATCCAGGCTGCCCCCGTCTCCGGCGAGGGGAACAGAACCGGAGTAGTCCACAGGTCGGCCACGGAGGAGGTCACGGATCGTACTGCAGGACGTCGGCGGCGGCGTCGGCGAAGGTGGCGGCGTCGGCGCCGAGCGAGTCGGCGTAGCGAACGACGAGTGTCACGACCGTCTCCGGGCGGCGCACCCGGTATCCGCCGTCGTCGGGGCGCACGAGCAGACCGTCGGCCTCCAGGTCGCCGGCGTGGGCGCTGACGGTCGCGGGGGAGACGTCGAGCGCGGCCGCAAGGTCGGCCCCCGAGACGCCCGGGCGGCGCAGCGCCGTCAGAAGCATCCCGCGGCGAGTCCCCCGACGGAGGTGGCCGAGGGTAACCCGCTCGAACTCGGAGAACCGCCCGGCGACGTAGAACCGGCGGTAGTCGCCGTCGCGGCGCGACGCCAGCGTGCCGTCGTCGACCAGCCGCCGGAGGTGGTACTGGGCCTCGCCGGTGGCCAGGCGCAGGTCGTCACGCACCTTCGAGAAGTGGGCGCCGGGCGTGGCGGCGACGTAGCCGCGGACGGCGGCGCGCGTGTCGGTCCGTTCGTCCGGGGCGTCGGCCCCGGCGGCGTCGCCCCCGCGCAGTCCGGCGAGCGGCGTCGAGGCGCCGAGCGCCGCGAACCGGCGGAGCGTCGCCCGCTTCTCCTCGTCGACCCCGTCCCCCGTCACGAGCGAGGATATGCGAAGGGGGGATAAAAAGAGATGGGTGCCTAAGGACGTCGACCGCCGACTAACCGGCGACTAACCGACCGCTCGGGCCCTCACTCGACCTCGGCTTCCCGCTCGCCGTCCTCGTCCAGCGCCTCCGCGTCGGACAGTTCCTCGTCGGCCTCGCTGATGACCTCGTCGGCGCTCTTGATGGTCGGCTCGCCGGACTTGATGGCCTCGGCCTCCTGCTCCATCTGCTGGACGTCCATCTCGGCCGCCTCGTCGATCTCGCCGAGGATGTCGTCGATGTCGTCCAGGCCCAGTATTTCGCGGGTCTCCTCGTCGAACTCCAGGGACTCCAGCCCCGCCTGCTCCTGGACGTCGCTGCCGGTCAACTGCTTGCCGTACCGCCCGACCAGCGACGACAGCTCCTGGGGCACGACGAACGTCGTCGAGTCGCCCTGGCCGATCGACTCCAGGGTCTCCATGCCCTTGTCGATGATCGCTCGCTCGCCCATCGACTCGGCCGACCGGGCGCGCAACACCGTCGAGATGGCGTCCCCCTGCGCTTCGAGGATCTGGGACTGCTTTTCCCCCTGCGCGCGGATGATGTTGGATTGCTTGTCCCCCTCGGCCTTCTCCACGGCGCTCCGCCGCTCGCCCTGCGCCTCCAGGATCATCGCCCGCCGCCGCCGCTCCGCGCTCGTCTGCTGCTCCATCGCCTGCTGGACGTCCTTCGAGGGATTGACCTCCCGCACCTCGACGCTCTCGACCCGAATCCCCCACTCGTCGGTCGGCTCGTCCAGTTCGTGACGGATCTTGGCGTTGATCTCCTGGCGCTTGTTCAGGGTGTCGTCGAGTTCCATGTCCCCGAGCACCGCCCGCAACGTCGTCTGGGCGAGGTTCGAGACGGCCTTCTTGTAGTCGTCGACCTCCAGGAACGCTTTCCTGGCGTCCATGACCTTGATGTAGACCACGGCGTCGGCGGTCACCGGCGAGTTGTCCCGGGTGATCGCCTCCTGGCGGGGCACGTCCAGGGTCTGGGTCCGCATGTCGAACGCGTACGTCCGCGAGACGAACGGCGGCACGAAACTGATCCCCGGCTCGAGCAACCGCCGGTACTCGCCGAACACGGTGAGCGCCTTCTTCTCGTAAGCGTCGACGATCTCGACCATCGAGTTGACCGTCGCCACCGCCAGCGCGAGGACGAGCAGCCCGACAACCAGGGTCCCGAAGTCGAGGCCGAGCTGCAGCGGGGAAGCCATGAGGGGAGTTGGGATGTGGTATCAATAAGCGTTCGGCCGCGCTACGCGTCGCGTTCGCGCTCGGGCTCGCGGACGGACTGGTCGGTGCTCCGGCCGGCGTCCGCGGAGCGGTCGTCGGCATCCGCGCTCGCGTCCGCCTCGCGTCCCCGCCGGAGCTCCCGGTCGATCTCGTCCTCGACGGGATCGAGCGCTTCGACGGTGAGGACGTTACCGCCGCCCGGATCGACGACGATCACCTCGGTCCCCTCGGGGAAGGTGCCGTCGACCGACCGCGCCGCGTAGTGGGGGTTGAATCCGCCGCCCCGGATCCGGACCTCGCCCTCGGTCGGCGTCACCCGCTCGGTGACGCGGCCGGTCGAGCCGCGCAACGAGTCCGAGTCGCTCGTCCGGCCGGCCTCGCGGCCGTAGAGGTCGAACTCGCGGTAGGCGTAGAGCGCGGCGGCGCCGAACAGCAGGACCAGCGCCCCGAGGGAGATCGGACCGGCGAGGAAAGGGACGGCGAGGCCGACGAGCCCGGCGAGCAGGAGGGCGATCCCGGGAACGACGAAGTGTGCACCGGGGACGAGGGCCTCGGCGACCGACAGCCCCAGCCCGGCGACGACGAGCAGGAGAGGGATCGTCTCCGGGCCGAGGAGGTCGAGCTGGAACACGGCGGCGGACGGGCCCATGCGGGAACGAACGGTCCGGAGCCGTTAAAACCGACCGGACGGGCCGACGCCGGTCCGGACGGCCGGGGAGCGAACGCTACAGCGGTGCGAACGCTACGGACGGCAGGCGCTGCCGGCGACGAGAACGGTCCGGGTGGGGGACTACAGCGCCGTGAGAACGATGTAGAGCGTCAGGGCCACGCCCGCGATGACGAACGCGGCGTGCTCCAGGGACACCGACTCCGGTTCGAGCGGACGCTCGGGCTCGGCGGCGTCCGGGGTCTCCGCCGCGTCGGGGCCGACCTCGTCCAGCGAGAACTGCCATTCGTCCTCCTCCTCCTCGTCGCCGTCGTTCCCGCCCCCGAGCAGACGCGTGATCGGCCCCTCGTCGCGGTCCATACCCGAGGTACGACACGGTGCCCGAAAGGCGCTACGGCTCCCGACTGTCCCGGATCACGTCGCCCTCGTAGACGACGCCGCGCTCGCCGTGGACGGTCACGGTCGTGCCGTCGGCCACGTCCGCGGGCATCGGCGCGCCGCTGATCATCGGGATGTCGAGTTCGCGGGCCACCAGGGCCGGGTACCCGCTCATGCCCGGCCGGGCGTCGACGATGGCGGCCAGCCGGGAGGTGTCACCGTCGAACTCGCCTTCGAACTCGGTGTCGAGCGCCAGCACCGCCCCGTCGGGGATCGTCGAGAGGTCGCCGTCGTCCGTCCTGGCGAGCGGTCCGACCGCCCGCCCGCCGACGACCTTCCGGCCGTGGGCGATGGCCTCGGCGGCGACGTGGAGTTTCAGCATGTTCGTCGTGTTCGCGTCCTCCAGTTCCGTCATCATCCCCGACAGGACGACGATGGTGTCGCCGCTCTCGGCGACGCCGGTGTCGAGTGCGGCCCGGACGGCGCCCTCGAACACCTCCTCGACGCCGCCGGAGTAGTCGGCATAGCGGGGATGGACGCCCCACGAGAGCGCGAGTTGGCGGCGCACCCGGTCGTCCGGCGTCGTCGCGACGACAGGCACGCCGGGCCGGAACTTCGCGGTCTTCCGCGCGGTGTAGCCCGACTCCGAGGCGGCGACGATGGCGGCCGCCCCCGTGTCCCTGGCGAGGTAGCGCGCCGACCGGGCCAGCGCCTCGGTGCGCGCCTCCTCGGCCGCGGGCGGCACGCGCCGCTCGACGGACTCGGTGTACTCCTCGGTCGCCTCGATCTCCCGCACGATCCGGTCCATCGTCTCGACGACGCGGACCGGGTGGTCCCCGATCGCCGTCTCCCCCGAGAGCATCACCGCGTCGGTGCCGTCGAGCACCGCGTTCGCCACGTCGGAGGCCTCCGCCCGGGTCGGGCGCCGGGCGTGGACCATCGAGTCGAGCATCTCGGTCGCGGTGATCACCGGCGTGCCGGCCTCGTGGGAGATGCGGATGAGCCGCTTCTGGATCATCGGCACGTCCTCCAGCGGGCACTCCACCCCGAGGTCGCCGCGCGCCACCATGATCCCGTAGGACGCCTCGGCGATCTCCGCCAGGTTCTCCAGGGCGCCGGCGCGCTCGATCTTCGCGATCACCGGCACGTCGCCGCCCAGTTCGTCGAGCGCGTCGCTCACCTCGTAGATGTCGCTCGCGTCCCGGACGAAGCTCGCGGCCACGAAGTCCACCTCCTTCTCGACGGCGAGTTCGAGGTCCCGCCGGTCGGCCTCGGTCACCACGTCCACGTCGAGGTCCACGCCCGGGAGGTTCACCCCCTGGTGGCTCGTCAGTTCGCCGCCCGACTCGACCCGTGCGTGGACGACGCCGTCCTCGACCCGTTCGACGGTCGTCTCGATCCAGCCGTCGTCGAGCAGCACCCGGTCACCGGGTTCGGCATCGTCCACGGGAAAGGAGAGGCCGACCTCCTCGGGCGTGACCCGGTCGCCTTCGAGGAATCGGACGACCGATCCCTCCTCCAGAATGACCGGCTCGTCGGTCGCCGCGGTCCGGATCTCCGGCCCCTGCATGTCGAGCATCACCGCGAGGGGCTCGCCGGTCGCGTCGTCGACCGCGCGGGTCCGGTCGATGACCTCGGCGCGTTCCTCCGGCGTGCCGTGACTCGCGTTGAGCCGCGCGACCGACATCCCGGCCTCGGAGAGGGCACGGATCGTCGGCCGATCCGCCGAGGCCGGCCCCAGGGTGCAGACGATCTTCGCGTTGCGCATGGGGCCGCTTCGGGGCGCGCCGTCAAGAAACCGCCGAGACGCCGGCGAACGAGGGGCGCGTCACGGACGGGGCACGCCCGGCCGTCGGCCTCAGCGGACCCGCTCGCCCGGAACGGCGTCGCCGTGCGTGGTGAGCAGGTCGGCCTCGTTGCCGGCCGCGAGCACCATCCCGTCGCTCTCGACGCCGAACAGCTCCGCCTTCTCCAGGTTCGCGGCGACGATCACCCGGGTCCCTGGGAGCGCGTCGATGTCGTGGAGCCGCCTGATGCCGGCGACGACCTGCCGCGTCTCGACCCCGATGTCGACGGTGAGTTTCGCCAGGTCGTCGGCCCCCTCGATCCCCTCGGCCTCGACGATGCGCCCGACGCGCAGGTCGAGGTTCTGGAACTCCTCGACGCTCACGCGCTCGTCCGCAACCGGTTCGAGGTCGACGGCTTCCGCATCTGGCTCCGCACCGCCGTGTGCGTCGGCCTCAGCCTCGGCCCCGGCTTCGGCCCCGGCACCGTCGCCGGCCTCCGACCCCTCGTCGGTCGCTGTCTCGACCCGATCCTCGAGTTTCGCGGTCAGTTCCTCGACTCGCTCGTCGGGGACCTGCTCGAACGGCTCGACGGGCTCCGCGAACTCCTCGGCCGGCGGGTCGAGCGCCGCCTCGACCGTGGCCCCGTGGACCGACGACGGCTCGTTCAGGCGGTCCCAGACCGTCTCGGCGGTGTCGGGCGCGACGGGTTCGAGGAGGAGGACGACGGCCTTGGCGACTTGGACGCAGTCGCGGATGACGGCGGCCGCCCGCTCCGGGTCGTCGTCGACCAGATGCCACGGCTCGTTGCGCTGGATGTACTCGTTGCCAAAGCGAGCGAGGTCGACGGCGGCCTCCCCGACCGCGAGCACCGAGTAGTCGTCGACGCCGGCCCGGAACGCGTCGACTGCCTCCTCGATCCGCGCCTCGACCTCGGGCGAGACCCCGTCGGCGTCCGGCGTCCCGCCGTAGTTGCGGTGGGCGAAGAGCAGCGACCGGTAGAGGAAGTTGCCGACCGTCCCGACGAGTTCGTTGTTCACCCGGTCGGCGAACTTCGACCACGAGAAGTCGACGTCCTGCTGGAAGCCGCCGTTCGTGGCGAGGTAGTACCGGAGCGGGTCGGGACGGAAGCCCTCGTCGAGGTACTCGTCGGCCCACACCGCCCGGTTCCGCGAGGTCGAGAACCCCTTGCCCTCCAGCGTGATGAACCCGCTCGCCATCACCGCGCGGGGCTCGACGTAGCCCGCGCCACGGAGAATCGCCGGCCAGAAGACGGTGTGGTGCTGGATGATGTCCCGGCCGATGACGTGGACGATTTCCCCGCCCGCCGTCGAGCCGCCGGTGTCGTCCGGCGAGACGCCCTCGTCCGTCCACGCCTCCTCCCAGTCGAACGCGTCGGCCCCGACCCGCTCGCTGTACTGTTTGGTCGAGGAGATGTACTCGATGGGCGCGTCGACCCAGACGTAGAGCACGAGGTCGTCGCGGTCGTCGCCCGGGTAATCGATCCCCCAGTCCATGTCGCGGGTGATACACCAGTCCCGCAACTCGCCCTCGATCCACTCCCGGGGCTGGTTGCGGGCGTTGGCGGTCCCCTCCAGGCGGTCGATGAAGGCCCGGAGGTAGTCCTGCATCTCGGAGACGCGGAAGAACTTGTGGCTGCGCTCGCGGTACTCCGCCGGGTTGCCGCTCAGCGCGCTCGTCGGGTCCTCGACCTCGCCGGGTTCGAGGTGGCGGCCACAGCCCTCGTCGCACTCGTCGC
>JBDGQA010000087.1:0-16267 GCA_042219325.1 Haloferacaceae archaeon
TCCCGACGAACTCCGCGATGTGGTCGTCCTCCGGGTCCAGCGTCTTGCCCTGCGGTCGGGTGAACGCGACGTGGTTGGCGACGCCGTTCAGCGTCAGCTGGGTGCGCAGGGTCGCGCTCGCGGCGAACGCCGACGTCACGCCCGGGACGAAGTACGTCGGGACGCCCTCGTGTTCCAGCGCGTCCATCTGCTCTAGGGCCGCGCCGTACACTGCCGGATCGCCGCTGTGGAGGCGCACCACGTTCCGCCCGGCCTCGTGGGCGTCGCACATCAGCGGAACCAGTTCCTCGAGGTCCTTCCCGATGCTCGACACCGTCTCGGCGTCGGCGCAGTACTCGTCGAGGAGGTCGCTGTTGACCAGCGACCCGGCGTGGACGACGAGGTCGGCCTCCTCGACCAGGTCGCGCCCGGTCACGGTCAGCAGGCCCGGGTCGCCCGGGCCGGCGCCGATGAACGGGATGCCCTCGCCGACCTCGCCGGCAGTCCGCTCGTGGACGCGGGGGTCGCGCCCGGCGGCGGCGTCGATGGCGTCCTGGGGATCGGTATCACTCATCGAACGCCACCTCGTCGCCGCCGGCCGCGGCCTCGGCGCGCTCACGGGCGACGGCCGCCTCGCTCCGCCCGCCGTCGGTCGCCGTCTCCCCGGCCGCGGTCGCGCTCTCTCCCGTCCCCTCGGCGGCCGCGAACCGCGCGGTCGCCGGCGCGTCGTCGAGGCCCCGCCGCTCGGCGTAGGCCAGCGTGTAGTAGTCCCGTTCGTCGATTGCGGTCGGGTCGTCGGTCACGACCGTTTCGCCCTGCTCCATGAACAGGCGGCGACCGTACCGGACCTCGTACCCCGCGTCGACGAGACCCTCGTGGGTCGCCGGCGCGTCGGTCACCTTGAACAGGAGCAGCCGGTCGGGGCCGGTCGGGGCCGCCCCGCGGGGGGCCTCCCGCAGGGCGAGCGACGACCCGGACGACACCTCGACGCCCAGGGCGGTCGCGAAGGCCGTGACCGCGCTCACGCCGGGCACCACCTCGACGTCGACGTCGTGGAACGCGTCGAGGGTTCGCCGGAGGTGGCCGAACGTCGAGTAGACGTTCGGGTCGCCCAGGGTGACGAACGCCGCGGTCCCCTCGCGGGCGCGGGGGGCGACCTCCGCCGCGGCGGCTTTCCACGCCCGCCGGAGTTCCTCCTCGTCGCGGGTCATCGGGAAGTCCAGGTCGCCGACGCGGTCCTCGGGGACGTGTTCGGTCGCCACCGAGCGCGAGAGCCGCCCGGGCGAGTAAACCACGTCCGCGTCGTCGAGGACCCGCCGCCCGCGGACGGTCACCAGGTCGGGGTCGCCGGGGCCGAGGCCGACGCCGTACAGGGTCACGACCGGCCCCCGTCGGCCGCGGCGTCGGCCCCGCCGACGATCATGTACACGGGGTTGTCCGAGTCGAAACTCGTCGCGCCGGCGAGCTCGTAGCCGTGGCTCACCTGGAACTGGACCACCTCGTCGAGCAGGCCGCGGTCGCGGAACGCCTCGACCGCCTCGCCCGCGACCTCCAGCCGCGAGACGTTCATCACGACCCGGTCGACGCCCGTCTCGACGGCGTGGTCGAGGACCGCCTCGTAGTTGCGGCTGCCGCCGACGAAGAGGGCGTCCGCGTCCGGCGGGAGCCCGTCGGGCGCCTCCGCCTCGCGGAGGTCCACCTCGGCGGTCACGTCGTTGGCCGCGAGGTTCTTCCGGGTCGTCTCCAGCCGGTCGGGCTTTCGCTCCACCGCCGTCACCCGGCCGGCGCGCCGCGCCGCCTCGATCGTGACGGCGCCGGTGCACGACCCCACCTCCGCGACGTGGTCGGTCGGTCCCGGCGCCAGTTTGCCCAGCAAGGCCGCCCGCACCTCCGATTTGGTCGGGCCGGCCTTCGCGTCGTGTGGGAGCGCTACGCGTGTCATCGGCCCGACCAACTCGCGTGGGACGTAAAACAATTTGGGTTGTATTAGGGAAAGTATAGTTTCGCAATTCGCGGAGAGGGCCCAATCTGGTCGGTATTATGGGGAAGATACTTGGGCGGCCGGCCGTCACCACCGGCATGGCAGAGGACGCGGAGGGAGCGGAGGGGGAGGTGGACGCCGACGCCGGGTCCGAGGTCCTCCGGAGCAAGCGAGCGGCGACCCGCTACCAGATCCTCGTCGGGATCGCCGATCGGCAACCGGCGGTGAGTCAGCAGGAGATCGCCGACGCCATCGGGATCACGGCCCAGGCCGTGAGCGACTACCTCCAGGACCTGATGGCGGAGGGGTACGTCCGCAAGCACGGCCGGGGGCGCTACGAGGTGACCAAGGAGGGGGTCGACTGGCTCATCTCCCAGACCGACGCGCTCCGCGACTACGTCCGGCACGTCTCCGAGGAGGTCATCGGCGAGGTGGAGGTCGAGACCGCGATCGCGACCGGCGCGGTCGACGAGGGCGAGGCGGTCTCGCTCTCGATGCGCGACGGGGTGCTCCGGGCGACGCCCGGCGGCGCGGGCGGGGCGACCGCCGTCGCCGTCACGGCTGCCGAACGGGGCGAGGACGTCGGCGTCGCCGACTTCGAGGGCGTCCTCGACTACGATCTCGGGCGGGTGACCGCCATCACCGTGCCCGGCATCCGCGACGGGGGCAGCGCGGCGGTCGACCCCGCTGTCGTCGCCGAGGGGGCGGCCGAGCACGACCTGCTCGCGGTCGCGGGCGTCGAGGCGCTCGCGGCCGTCCGCGCCGCCGACCTCGACCCGGACCTCCGGTTCGGGACGCCGCTCGCCGTCCAGGAGGCGGCCACCCGGGGGCTCGACGTGCTTCTCGTCGTCGTCGCCGACGAACTCTCCCCCCACGTCGACCGGCTCCGCGAGGTGAACGTCAGCTACGAGGTCGTCGACGCCGCCGAGCGCTGACGGTCGGGGACCCGTCCTCACCCCGGTCGTTCGGCGGTTCCTCCCGCGACCGGCCGACCCCTTCGGGCCGGGAGACACACGCTTAACCGTCTTGCCGCGCGAGTGACCCCATGCGCGATACGCGCGCCGGGGCGTCGTCCGCCGAGTCCGCGGTTCGGGGCGCCACGTCGGAACGATGACGAAGGACCTCGAGCGCGACCTCGGCCTGTACGCGACGGTCACCATCAGCATCGGGGCGATGGTCGGGAGCGGCATCTTCGTGCTCCCGGGGCTGGCCGCCAAGAAGGCCGGCCCGGCGGTCGTGCTCGCGTACCTGCTCGCCGGCCTGTTCGTCCTGCCGGCGGCGCTCTCGAAGGCCGAGATGGCGACCGCCCTCCCCGAGGCCGGCGGCACCTACCTCTACATCGACCGCGCGATGGGTCCCCTTCCCGGCACCATCGCGGGGATCGGCGCGTGGTTCTCGCTCGCGTTCAAGAGCGCGTTCGCGCTCGTCGGCCTCGGCGCGTACCTGCTCGTCCTCGTCGAACTCCCGGAGGGGCTCCTCACGCTGATCGGCCTCGGCCTCGGCGTCCTGCTCCTCGTGGTGAACGTCGTCGGCGTCAAGCAGTCCGGCCGTCTCCAGGCCGCCATCGTCAGCCTCGTGCTGGTCACGCTGCTCGGCTTCGTCGCCGACGGGGTGACCTACGTGAACCAGCCCAACCTCCACCCCTTCTTCCCCGAGGGACCGGACGGCCTCCTCGCCGCCACGGGATTCGTGTTCGTCTCCTACGCGGGCGTGACGAAGATCGCGAGCGTCGCCGAGGAGGTGGAGAACCCCGGGCGGAACATCCCCCGAGCGATGATCGGCTCCGTCGTGGCGATGATGTTCGTCTACACGCTCGTGGTGCTCGTCATCGTCGGCGTGATGCCGGTCGAGCGGATCCACGACAGCTTCACCCCGATGGCGGTCGCGGCGGAGTCGTTCGCCGGCCCGGTCGCGGAGCTCGCGCTCGCGGTCGTCGCCGTCCTCGCGCTGACCAGCATGGCCAACGCCGGCATCCTCTCGTCGTCGCGCTACCCGCTCGCGATGAGCCGCGACGCGCTCGCCCCCGAACGGCTCCGGACGATCCACGCCCGCTTCAGGACGCCCGTGTCCGCCATCGCCCTCACCGGCGTCCTGCTCCTCGGCCTCATCGCGTTCGTCCCCGTCCGGGACCTCGCCAAACTCGCGAGCGCGTTCCAGCTCCTCGTCTTCGTGTTCGTCAACGTCGCGCTGGTCGCGTTCCGCGAGAGCGACCTCTCGTGGTACGACCCGGAGTTCGTCGCCCCCGGCTATCCGTGGGTCCAGGCGTTCGGCATCTTCGGGGGCATCCTCCTGCTCACACAGATGGGGCCCGTCGCCCTCGGCGGCGCCGCCGGCATCGTGCTCATCGGCCTGCTCTGGTACCGCATCTACGGCCGCGAGCGGACCCAGCGGGAGGGCGCCGCGCTCGACGCGATCCGCCGGTCCGCGGCCGACCGCGCGCTGGCCGCGACCCGCCGGACCCTCGCCGACGGCGGCGGGCACGTCCTCGTCGCGATGGACCCCGACACGAGCGTCGAGCGCGAGCGGACGCTGCTCGCCGTGGCGGCCGCCGTCGCGGCACAGCGGGGCGGTCGGGTCCACGCCGTCCGGTTCGAGGAGGTGCCCGATCAGCTCTCGCTCCCCTCGGCGACCGGCATGGACGAGGCCGACCGGGCGTTCGAGAGCCAGACCGAGGAGCTCGCGGCGTCGCTGCCCGCGACCATCGAAACCCGCGAGATCGTCACCCACGACACCAAGCGCGCGGTGGTCAACTACGCGACCGAAATCGAGGCCGAAATCGTCCTCGGCGAGTGGGTACCGTCCCGGTTCGGCGCGGAACTGCTCGGCACCGACGTCGACTGGTACATGTCGAACGCCCCCTGCGAGACGGTCTTCCTCCGCGACCAGGGGATCGACGAGGTGGACGAGATCGCCGTGATCGCCCAGCGCGGCCCCTACGACCCATTCAAGATCGTCGTCGCCAACGCCGTCGCGGTCCGGTTCGACGCCCGGGTGCGCTTCGTCACCGCGGTCGAACCCGGCGCCTCCGACGAACTGCTCGACGCCACCCGGTCCTTCCACGAGGAACTCGACGGGCTCTGCTCGGTCCCGACCGAGAGCGTCGTCGTCGAGACCGACGACCGGACCGCCGACCTGGCGGCCGCAGCCGCGGACGTCGACCTCGCGGTCCTCGGCATCGCGGTCGAATCGCGACTCCACGAACTGACCGTCGGCGACCCCGCCCGGGCCATCGGCGACCGCCTGGGCTGTACCGTCCTCCTGGTCCACTCGCAGCTCGGCCGGAGTCGGACGTTCGTCCGCGAGGTCGTCGACCGGCTCGCGTTCTGACGGGAAACCTTTACGCCAATTTGCGTGGTACGTGATGGCACACCACGCAGGTGGTGATGCCGCATGACCGACGCGTACGTCAACATCGTGGTCGACGCGGGCGCCGTCTCCGCCGCGGCCGACAAGGTCGCGGAGATCGACGAGGTGGAGACGGTCCACGTCGTCACCGGCACCCACGACATCGTCGCACAGGTCGCGCTCGACGACCCCGACGACCTCCCCGCCGTGGTCGCCGACGAAATCCACACCGTCACGGGCGTCGCGGACACGGTGACGAACGTCGCCTTCGAACCGTAACGGCCCGGGGACCGACCGCTCCCGGCCCGCGGTCGCGGGCCGCCACGAGCGGCCGCCCGCGCCGCGCTACCCGGAGGGGCTGACCTCCCCGGCGACCTCCGTCCGCCCGCCCTCGACCCGGAGTTCGATCAGGGTCCCCGTATCGCGGTCCGAGTCGAGGAGCGCCTCGGCGAAGTCCCGCCCCGTCGCGGACGCACACACCGCGTCGATGGGCACGGCGTGGGAGACGACGACAGCCGTCGCCGCCGGGGCGAGGTCCGTCCCCAGGTCGGCCCAGGCGTCGTGGACGCGCTCGCGGACCGCCGTCAGGCTCTCCCCGCCCTCGGGGCTGGTGTCGAGTGCGTCCCCTCCCGTCGCGGTGAGCGAGAGGCGGGGGAACCGCTCGTACAGGCCGTCGGCGTCCAGTCCCTGCAGGCGTCCCCAGTGCCGCTCGCGCCAGCGCCGGTCGGTCTCGACGTCGAGGCCGGTCGCCGCCGCGACCCGGTCGGCGGTCTCCCGTGCGCGCGGCAGGTCCGACGCGACAAGCCGGTCCGGGTCGTGCGCCGCGACCGTCGTCGCCAGGTCGCGGGCCTGCGCCCGGCCCCGCTCGGTCAGTCGCGTGGGCGCCCAGCCCTGGACGCGACCCGCCCGGTTCCACGCCGTCTCGCCGTGGCGGGCGAGGAGCACTGTCGCCATACTCGGCGTAGGGCGGCGTGTCGATAAACCCGTTTGGGATATGCCAGCGCCCCCGGCCGCTCTCAGATCGTGGCGAGGACGGCGAGGCCGGCCTCGGAGACGGTCCGGATGATCGTCTCCCAGGCGGAGATCCCGGTGACTTTCGCCTGCAGGGTGTCGATCCCGAAGAAGGCGAAGAGCGCGGCGCCGAAGTAGTGGGCCTTCCGGACGTCGAACCGGTGGGAGAACCGGTGGAAGAAGTAAGCGTTCAGCAGGCTCATGGGGATGATCGCCGCCATCTCCCCGGCCCAGATGGCGGTCGGGAACGCGGCGTACTGGGTCGCCAGCCCGATGGTCACGAGTTGGGTCTTGTCGCCGAACTCGCCGAACGCCATCATGGCAAAGATGGGCAGCCAGCCCCCGAGGGCGTTCGGGACCCGGCGGTCGACGAGCGGCACCCGAACGTCGAGTTCGCCCGATCCGGCGGCGAGCATCCCGCCGTCGGTCTCGGGGCTCACCGTGCCGCCGTTCGTCTCCACGGCGGCCCCCTCGATGTCGCCCGCGGCCTCGATGGGCGCCTCGTTCCTCGACGGGGCCGACCGCCACAGCATGACCGCAAAGAGGAGAAAGAGGAGGCCGGTCATCACGTCGAGGACGATGCCGGGGAAGACCTGCTGGAGGTAGCTCCCGAACGCGATTTCGAGCACCGTCCAGCCGGCGAAGGCGGCCCCCGCGGCGCTGGCGACCACCAGCGGGTGGTACCGGGTCGCCAGCCCGGCGATGATGAACTGGACCTTCTCGCCGGGGAGGACGGTCAACTGGGCGACGAAGGCGATGGTGGCGACCTCGACCCAGCCGATCACGCGCCGCCCACCCCCTCGTCGCGCCCGGCGCCCCCGTTCTCCGCCGGGTCGGACTCGCGCACCCGGATCGATTCGGCGACGTCCTCGGGCAGGCTCTGCTCGCCGTCGTCGGTCCGGACGGTCACCATCCCGAACGGCGCCACGTCGGTCACGTCGAGGTGGGTGCCCGGCGTGATGCCCGCGTCGGCGAGGTACTCGAGTTCGGCCTCGTCGCGGTCCGCGACCCGGGCGACCGTCACGCTGGTCCCCTCGCCGTGGTCGAGCAGCGGCGACGTGTCGTCCTCCGGCGGCGAGAGGTCCTCGCCGGGAATCGGATCGCCGTGGGGATCGCTGGTCGGGTGGCCGAGCACCTCCGCGACGCGGCGCTCGAACTCCTCGCTGATGTGGTGTTCGAGCCGCTCGGCCTCGTCGTGGACCTCGCTCCAGGAGTAGTCGAGGTGCTCGGTCAGGTAGGCCTCCAGCAGCCGGTGGTGCCGGATCACCTCCAGGGCGACCGTCTCGCCCTCCGCGGTCAGTTCGGCCCCCTTGTACTTCTCGCGCTCGACCAGCCCCCGCTCCGCTAGCTTGTCGAGCATGCTCGTGACGGAGGCGCCGGACCGGTCGAGGCGGTCGGCGATGTCGGAGGTGGAGACGGGTGCCCCCTCGGTCCGCTGGAGCTTGTAGATCGTCTTGAGGTAGTCCTCAGTCACAGTATTCATCCGGGCTCGCTAAATCATTAGTCGCGTCTAACGCTTATATCCTTTGGGCCGAATCCGAGGACGCGGACGGGACGTGTCGGCCGGCGCCGGTCGTGTGCGAACCCCATCGACGAAGTGCGTCCGCCTCGAACCGGGGGTATGCGTCCGCCGCGGTGGTGCCCGTGACCGGCGTCGCGGAGTCGTTCGTCCGGATCGTCGGACCGAATCCGGTCGTTCACGGGCTGGTCGGCGGTCTGGTCATCGCGGGCATGAACCTCCTCGGCGCGTCGCTCGTCTTCGTCTGGCGCGATCCCTCGGAGCGGGTGCTCGACGGCGCCCTCGGATTCGCTGCCGGCGTGATGCTCGCGGCGAGTTTCACCAGCCTCGTCCTGCCGGGCATCGACTACGCGGGCGGCGATCCGCTCCCGGTCCTCTTCGGTCTGGTTCTCGGTGCCCTCTTCCTGGATCAGGCCGACGGGCTGGTGCCCCACGCCCACTACCTCGTCACGGGCCGACAGCGCGTCGACCCACACGCTCCCCACCCCGACCTCCCGGTCGACGTCGACCGCCTCGCCCCGGTCGTGCTCTTCGTGCTCGCGATTACGCTCCACAACGTGCCCGAGGGGCTGGCCGTCGGCGTCGGCTTCGGGAGCGGGGACGTGCCCGGCGCCCTGGCGCTCATGTTCGCCATCGGCGTCCAGAACGTTCCGGAGGGGCTGGCGGTTTCCATCGCCGCGGTCAACGCGGGGCTGGACCGCCGGGCCTACGCCGCCGTCGCAGGGGTCCGCTCGGGGCTCGTCGAGATTCCGGTCGCGGTCCTCGGCGCCTACGCCGTCCGGGCGGTCGGCTCGCTCCTCCCGTACGCGATGGGCTTTGCCGCCGGGGCGATGCTCTTCGTCATCAGCGACGAGATCGTCCCCGAGACCCACGCCCGCGGCCACGAGCGGGTCGCTACCCTGGGGACCATCGCCGGCGTCGTCGTGATGCTCTATCTCGACGTCGCGCTGGGGTGAGCGGCCCGTTCCCGGTCCCGATCGCTCCCGGTTCCGGTTCCCGGCGTCCCGCGCGCCGCCCTACTCCTGCCGCGATGCCGGCAACTCCGACTCGTGGTCGACGGCCTCGACGGCGGCGTCGAGGACCGCCTCGACGTTCTCGTCCGTCTCGACGCTCATGTAGGCGTCCGCCTCGACGTCGGTCGAGCGGTCGCTCTTGTTACAGACCGTCAGGACCGGGGCGTCGAACCGCTCGACGAGTTCGTCCCGGAGGGCGAGTTGCGCCGAAAGCGGGTAGCCACACGCCTCGCTGGCGTCGACGAGAAAGAGGACAGCGTCGGCCAGGTGGTCGATGGCGCTCGCGGCCTGCCGCTCGATGTCGTTGCGCTCGGCGGCCGGGCGGTCGAGGAGGCCCGGCGTGTCCACCAACTGGTACCGGACCCGGTCGCGCTCGACGTGTCCGACCCCCACCGCCGTCGTCGTGAACGGGTAGGCGGCGACCTCGTTTCGCGCCCGGGTCACCCGGTTGACGAACGAGGACTTGCCGACGTTCGGGTAGCCCGCCACCGCGATGGTCGGCTCGTCCGGCCGGATGTCGGGGAGGTCCCGCAGGGCGTTCCGCGCCGCGCCGACGCGCTCCAGGTCCTCCTCGACCTCCTCGACCACGTCGGCCATCCGGGCGAACGCCTGCTTCCGGTGCTTGCGCGCCGTCTCCGGGTCGGCGGTCCGCGCCTTCGCGATGTACTCCTGCCGGAGTTCCCGCACCTGCCGGGCGGCCCACGTCAGTTCCGACAGGCTGGCCCGGAGCGCGTCGAGGCCGACCTGCTCGCCGTCCTCGCCCGCCCGGGGGTCGGTCGCTCCCCGGAGCACGGCGTCGGCGAGTTCCCGGTAGAACGGATGGACGGCCCCGAAGTCCGGCCACGCCGTCACGACGTTCTCCAGGTTGTCCGCCAGCACGTTCGCCGCCGTCCGCAGCATCGACTCCTGGGCCTCCCGCCCGGACTTCGCGCGGCCGGCCCGCGCCGCCCGCGAGAACGCCGTGTCGATCAGTTCCGACGCCCGCGGGGTCGTCGGGAGGTCCTCGAATATCACACCCCGGGGTAGGCGGCCACGGGCTAAAAGGCCGTCCGTTCGGCTCCCCCGGCGCCTCCCGCCGCTACTCCCGGTCGAGATACTCCGCCTGCACGTCGACGACCGCCGTCGAGTCCTCGCAGTCGGCGTAGCGATCGAGCGGCTCGGCGTTCAGTTCCCGGAACCGCTCCCCCCAGGTGAACGTCGAGAGGAGACGGCCGGCCTGCTCGGGCGCGCCGAGCACGTGACAGGCCGCCGCGAGCGCCTCGACGGTCGTCAGCCGCATCGGCCGCCCGAAGTTGATCGGGTTCGCCGCGACGAGGAAGGGGAGCGCCCGGTGTTCGCCCGGGAGCGAGAACTGCGCCTCCTCGGCCGAGGCCCACGAGCAGTCGAGCGCTACCAGCCGCTCCGTCCCGGCGTCGGCCGGCGACAGCGCCCGCTCCGCGTGGGGGTTCAACACGACGCCGTACGGCGTCGCGCGGTCGGACCGGTGGAGGTCAACCAGGTCGTGCCGGGCGAGTTTCCGCGCCGTGCACTTCTCGGGGTCGTCGTCCCCCTCGTAGCGGACGTGAAGGTCGAACGGCCCCGCTCGCTCGCGTCGCGCGGCCCCCTCGCGGTCGGCGTCGTAGTCCACAGTGGACCGAGGGCGCCGGCGGACAAAAGGGGCCCGGGAGCCGACGGCCGGAGGCGGCGGTACGCGGCGCCACGCGACCCGGCGGCGGTACGCGGCGCCACGCGACCCGGCGGCTGTGCCCCGGATCGAAGCGACGCGCCTGACGGTGAAGGCCAAGGCACATCCCCCCGGCGACCGAGCCGGGGGTATGGACCCGCTCGACCCGGTTCGGGCCTACTACGGGGCGCTCGACGCCGGGAACTACGACCGGCTGACCGACCTGCTCGCCCCCGAGTTCGTCCAGCACCGCCCGGACCGCACCTTCGAGGGCCGCGAGGCGTTCGTCCGGTTCATGCGGGAGGACCGGCCGCGGACCGACACCGAACACGTCGTCGACGCGCTGTACCGGCGGGTAGCCGGGGACGGCGCGGCGGGGGACGGTCCGGGCGGGGAGGGAGGCCCGAGTCCGAACGGCGACCCGGATGCGGACGCCGCCGAGGTCGTCGCCCGCGGGCGGGTGCTCGCCGACGGGGCCGAACTGTTCGGGTTCGCCGACGCCTTCGTCGTCGCCGACGGCCGCCTGCGGTCGTTGCGGACGTACACGGCGTGAGAACGGGCGGTCCGTCCGGTCACTCCCGCTCGCCGGCCCCGAGGGCGCTCTCGCCCACCGGTTCGTGGCCCTCGATGACCGCCGTCCCGCCCATGTACGGCCGGAGCGGTTCCGGGACCGTGACGGTCCCGTCAGCGTTCTGGTAGTACTCCATGATGGCGACCATCACCCGCGGGATGGCGAGGCCGGAGCCGTTGAGCGTGTGGAGGTAGTCCGCGCTCTCGTGGCGCTCGGGGCGGTAGCGGAGGCCGGCACGCCGCGCCTGGTAGGTCTCGAAGTTCGACACGCTCGACACCTCGAGCCAGCGGCCCCCGGCCTCGGGTCCCTCCGGCATGTCGTCGCCGGGCGCCCACACCTCGATGTCGTACTTCTTGGCCTGCGTGAACCCCAGGTCGCCCGTGCACATCTCCAGCACCCGGTAGGGCAGGCCCAGGCGGCGCAGGACCGCCTCGGCCTCGTCGAGCAGCCCCTCCAGGCGGTCGTAGGAGCGCTCCGGCCGGACGAAGTTGACGAGTTCGACCTTGTTGAACTGGTGGACGCGGACGATGCCCCGCGTCTCGGTGCCGTGCTCGCCCGCCTCGCGCCGGAAGTTCGGGGTGTAGGCCTGGTGTTTGATCGGCAGGTCGTCGTCGAGCAGAATCTCGTCGCGGTACATGTTCGTCACCGACACCTCGGCGGTCGGGCAGAGCCAGAGGTCGTCGTCGTCGTAGGGCTCGTCGTTCGCGCCGCCGATCCGGTAGGCGTCGTCGACGAACTTGGGGAACTGGCCCGTGCCGCGCATCGACCGCGAGTTGACCGGGATGGGGGGAAAGAGGTCGACGTACCCCTGCTCGCGGTGGACCGCGAGCATGAACTGGATCAGGGCGTGCTCCAGTTGCGCGCCCGCGCCCTTGGCGAAGTAGAAGCCGCCGCCGGTCACCTTCGCGCCGCGCTCGAAGTCGAGGACGTCGAGATCCTCGCCGAGGTCGTAGTGGGGAACCACCTCGTCGGGGAGCGCCCGCCGGTCGTCGAACAGCTCGCGCCTGACCTCGACGTTGTCCGCCTCGTCCTCGCCGACGGGGACGGAGTCGTGGGGGACCTGGGGAATCTCCAGCAGCGCCCGGTCGAGTTCCGCCGCCAGTTCGTCCGCGCGGTCCTCGACGTCCTCCAGTTCCGCCTTCAGCTCCTGGGACCGCTCGATGGCGGCCTCGGCCTCCGCCTCCTTCCCCTCCGCCTTCAGCCGCCCGATCCGCTCGCTGATCTCGTTGCGCTCGTGGCGGAGGTCGTCGCCCCGGCTCTTCAGCTCCCGCCACTCCCCGTCGACCGCGAGCACCCGGTCCAGGTCGACGTCGTCGACCCCCTTCTTCTCGAGGGCGGCGCGCACGACCTCCGGCCGCTCGCGCAGGAGCCGTCGGTCTATCATATCCGTCGCGTTCTGCGGGCCGGCGGAAGAACGTGTCGGGACGGCGCCAGCGCGGGTGTTCGCGGCCGGCCGGCCGGCCGCGCCGGAGCGAGCCCCGGGTGCGACGACGGGGACGAGCCCCCGCCGGTTCCCGCGTCACACCTCGAACCTCTCGCGCTTTGTGAGACTCGCGTTCACCGCCTCCAGCGACGCCTCGGCGACGTACTCACCTGCTGGCGGCCCCTCCCAGCGGGCCTCGTGCCGGAGTGACTCGCCGGGGGCGAGCGTTTCGGTCCGGATCGCCTGCGTGAACATCTCGTCGTCGCTCCAGCGCCAGACCTCGTCGCCGTCCCCGCCGACGACGACGTCGGCTACCTGTCCGCTCCGGAACTCGATATCGACCGGCTCGGTACCCGCGTTCGTGACCGAAAAGGCGAACTCGACGGCGGTCTCCGTGACGGTGACGTCGAGGCGACCGTCGAGGGACACGGTTAGCGGGCCGACCTCCGATCCGTGCGGCGATCGGGAACCGGCCGACCGAAACGGATCACGAGCCGTCCTCGACCTCGGTCGCCGTCGCGGTGTCGGTGTTGCCGTTGCTGTCGGCGACGACGGCCTCGACCTCGTACTCGTGCCCGGAGTTCTCCTCGTGCTTCCCGGCGAGGGTGTCGTCCGGGTCGGTCGCGCTCACCGCGCTCACGGTCGAGTACGCGGCGGGATAGCCCCCGCAGTCGGTGCAGGGCCCGCCTGGTGCCCGCCGCGGCCGCCAGCAGGACGCCGTTATCGACGGCGTACTGGCACGCGTCCTTGGTGGTCTGGGAGCCCGACGAGGCGCCGAGCCTCACCGATACGACGTCGTAGCCCTGGTCGGCGGGACATCCGATTCCGGCGGCGACGTCCGAGAACGACCCGCTCCCGCTGTTGCCGAGGACCTTCACCGCGTGGAGTGTCGCCCCGGTCGAGACGCCGACGACCCCCTCGTCGTTGTCGACGGCGTCGGCGATGCCGGCACAGTGCGTGCCGTGCCCCTCGTCGTCGTCCCACGCGTACCGGCAGTCTTGCGGCCCGCCTTTGCAGGAGACGAACGCCTTGTCCGTGCCGAGGTTCGCCTGCAAGTCCGGGTGGTCGCTGTCGATGCCGGTGTCGATGATGACGATGTCCGCGCCGGCCGGATCGTCGTCCCCGTCACCGCCGTCGCCACCGCTGTCGCCGCCGGTCTCGGGGTGGCCATCGCCGTCCTGTGACGAATCCGTGCCGTGCGCGATGTCGGCGTCCGCCCGGTCGACGCCCCACGGAGGCGTCTGTGCGATCGCGCGTACCGTCCCGTCGGCCTCGATGTACCGGACGTTCGGATTCCCGTCGAGCGCGTCGAGCGCCTCGTCGGCGAACTGTCCGGCGACGGCCTGACCGATATCGCCGAAATCGAGAACCCGATACACCGACTTGGCCCTGCGTTTCGCCGCGTCGGTCCCCGCCTGGTTGCTCGTCCCGACGATGTGGCGGACCGTACTATCGGCACCCCCGACACCGGGCAGGAAGGTCGATGCCCCGACTCCGGCCCTAGCACCGGCCAGCACGTCCCGTCCGGAAACGTCGATAGTATCCATGCCGCATCGTCGATTACCACACAGCATAGCAGTTTGGGAACATGTGATTCATCCGATACCATTCGCTGCGTACGCGATCACCGTGTAGCACGACGGCCGGGACGGCTCCGATCCCATCGGCAGACGCACACCGCGTACGCGGACGGTCCGACCGACTGCGCTCGTCACCCGGTGGCTGCGGCGCGTTTCACGGCGACCGTGAACGTGCCGTACAACGGATCGAACCGATAGTCGCCAGGTTCGATGCAGTCGGCCTCCTGCCCGGGAGCGGCCCACACCTCGTACGGAAGCGTCACGGAGTCCCCCGGTTCGATGGGGTACTGATACGCCACCGCGGGCACCGGGAACGCGTCCTCCGCCGGCTTCCAGCAGGTATCCGACGCGCGCGTCGGGTCGTACGCGTCGGACAGGAACACGAGACCGGGGTTCTCCTCGACGCTGTGGACCGGGTCCGGCCGTTCGGGATGAACGTTCAACCGAAGCCGGTCGTCGCCCGTATTCGCGTACGTGAGCGTCACCCGGGCCGTAGCGTCGGGGGTGATCGTCGCGTCGGTCACGTCGACCCGAAACGCCAGCCCGGTCGGTTTCTCGTCTTCCGATACGTTCGCCGTCGAGTCGGGGGTCGTTCGCTGCGTCCCGGAAACGGAGACGGTTTTGCGGGGTGGAGCGGCGGAGTCCCCTCGACTCGTGCACCCGGCACCGCCCCCTGTCGTCAGGGCGGCGAACGACGCGAGGAACGTGCGGCGATGCACACCAGTCGTTTGCAGCAGCGCGGGCAAAAGTCGGGGCTAGAGTCAAAGAACCCGTTAACATACCTGCGGGGCGGTGGCCGTTCGCACCGATAGCGGGATTGGTGTCCGCTCCGCGGCGCCGCCCGACGGACGCCCGCCCCGGCCGATACCCCCCTCCCATGCGCCGAGACGGCCCACGACGAACGACTTTTGTGCCCCCGCGCGCCGGGGACGGTATGGACCCCGGCGACGTGCGTCCCGTTCCCGACAGCACCGGCGTCTACTACTTCGATACGGGCATGTACGACGTGACGGGCTACGGCGCGGTCTACGTCGTCGACGCCGCCGAACCGGCGGTCGTCGACACCGGCCTCGGCACCCATCGCGACCGGATTTTCGCCGCGCTCGACGAGGTGGGCATCGACCGGAGCGACCTGGCCCACGTCCTCCCCACCCACGTCCACCTCGACCACGCCGGCGGCGCGGGCTACCTCACCGCCGAGTGCCCGAACGCCACCGTCCGGACCCACGAGCGCGGCGTCCCCCATCTGATCGACCCCGAGCGACTGGTCGAGGGCACGAAGGCCGCCGTGGGCGACCAGTGGCAGTACTACGTCGAGCCAAAGCCGGTGCCCGAAGGCCGGATCGAACCCCTCGTCGACGGCGACGTCGTCGACCTCGGGGACCGGCGCCTGCGCGTGACCGCCGCCCCCGGCCACACCCCCCACCAGGTCACCTTCCACGACGACCGCGACGGCCTCCTCTTCACCGCCGACGCGGCGGGCATCTACGCGCCCGGGCCCGACCGGCTCTTTCCCACCACGCCGCCGCCGCAGTTCGACCTCGACCGGTGCATCGACGACGTGGCGGCGATGCGCGAGCAGGACCCGGCCACCCTGTGTTACCCCCACTTCGGGCCGGTCGAGTACGACCCCACCGTCCTCGACGAGTACGAGCGAGTGCTCCACGACTGGGTCGACCGCGTCCTGCGGACCCTGGAGGAGACGGGCGACGAGGACGCGACCGTCGAGCGTCTGGCCGCCGACCCCGACCCGGACGCGGTCGCGGCCTGGGGCGAGCGGAAGGCCCGTGCCGAGGCGCGGCTGAACGCGCGGGGCGTGCTCGCGTCGCTCGACGGTCTCGCATGACGGCGCTCGCGCCCGTCCGACTCGTCCGACAGCACCTCGTCTGACAGGGAACACCGGCTTTATCCGCACTCCCTCACTGATCCGAGGCGATGGAGGTGCGATAGGTGGCGTCCGGCAGCAGCCTCGTCACCCTCGTGGCGGGAGTCATCGGCATCGGCGTTGTCGCGCAGGTCCTCGCCGACCGCTTCCAGGTGCCGAGCATCGTCTTCCTCCTGCTCGCCGGGGTGTTGCTCGGACCGTCCGGGGCCAACCTCATCGGCCCCCGGTCGTTCGGGGACGCCCTCGGCCCCATCGTCGGCCTCTCGGTCGCCATCATCATCTTCGAGGGGGCCTTCC
>JBDGQA010000081.1:0-16209 GCA_042219325.1 Haloferacaceae archaeon
CCGACGACCTCCTTCGCGGCGTTCTTCAGGTCGTAGGCGAGCAGGTCCGAGGACTTCTGTTCGGCGATCTTGCGCACCTGGTCGACGGTCAGGTCCGCGACGAAGTTCTCCTGGGGCTCGCCGCTGCCGGTTGCGAAGCCGGCCTCGTCCTTGATCAACTCGGCCGTCGGCGGGACGCCGACCTCGACGGTGAAGGAGCCGTCGTCCTCGTACTCGATGGTGACGGGCACCTCCATCCCGTCGAACGCGGCGGTCTCCTCGTTGATCCGCTGGACGACGTCCTGAACGTTGACGGGGGTCGGCCCGAGTTCCGGACCGAGCGGCGGCCCGGGGTCGGCCTGGCCGCCCGGCACGAGCGCCTCGATAGTTCCAGCCATACGTCGAGACACCCGTCGGCGAGTTTTAATGGTTGTCTTTCCGGACCGCTAGACCTCGACAGCGAACCCCTCGCGGCCGGCGCTACGCTCGGCCACCGCTCCGAGCAGCGCCGCCACGTCGTCGAGGTCGTCGAGGTCCACTACCTCGACCGGCGTGTGCATGTAGCGGTTCGGAACCCCGACGTAGAGCGCAGGCGTGCCGCCCCGGGCGACGTAGAAGGCGTCGGCGTCGGTCCCGGTCGTGGTGCCTGCGGCCTGTAACTGGACGTCCACGTCGGCGTCCCCGGCCGCCGACCGTGCGAGGTCGACGAGCTCCGGATGGTTCGTGCTCCCCCGGGAGACGACCGGTCCGTCGCCGAGCGCGACCGGCCCGCGCTGGCTCGCGTCGAGCGACGGGTGATCGGTGGCGTGGGTCACGTCGACCGCGACGACGGCGTCCACGTCGGCCGCCAGGTCGAACCCGATCATCCGGGCGCCCTGCCGGCCGACCTCCTCTTGCACCGTCGAGACGGCGTACACCGTCGCGTCCACGTCCGCCTCGACCGCGCGGCGCAGGCCCTCCGCGGCGGCCCAGACGCCGACTCGGTTGTCGAGCCCCCGGGCCGAGACGCGGTCGCCGTGCAGGTCCCTGACCGTCGTCGCGACGGTCACCGGGTCGCCGACGGCGACCAGTTCGCGGGCCTCGTCCCCGTCGGCGGCGCCGACGTCCACGTACTGCTCTTTCAGGTCCGGGACCTCCTCGTCGTCGTCCCGCAGGTGGATCGCCGTCTGCCCGACGACGCCCTGTACCGGCCCGTCGTCGGCGTGGACAGCGACGTGCTGACCGCGCGAAACGGTCCGATCGGCCCCGCCGATGGGAGCGATCCGGAGGAACCCCTCGTCCTCGATCCGGCGGACCATGTATCCGATCTCGTCGGCGTGACCGGTGAAGGCGATTTCGGGGCCGCCGCCCTCGTGGACGGCGACCGCGTTGCCGTAGTCGTCGGTCCGCGTCTCGTCGGCGAACTCCGTCACGTACTCCAGCCACTCCCGCTGGCCGTGGGTCTCGAACCCGGACGGGGTCGCGGTCGTCAGCAACCGGTCGAGAAAGTCGCGTCGACGTCGGTCCATGCCCGCCCTGGGCCGCCGATCCAAATGAAACTCCCGACCGTCGAACTGCACCCCAGATCCGCGACGGGCCGCCGATCGAAACCGGGATCGGACGCCCGCCGCTCCCGAACGCCCCGATCGATGGCTCAACCGGCCGTTTGCCCTTCCACGAAGCATATACCGCCGCCGTCGCATCGCCCGGTATGTCCCGCGCTCCCGCCATCGTCGCCTTTCTGGTCGCGGTCGCGCTGCTCGTCCCGGCCGTGGCCGTCGCCAGCCCACAGCCGACCCCGGTCTGTGGGGCGTGTGGGAGCGGGCTCGCTGGGCCGGACGCGGACGTCCCCGCGCTCGACGACCTGCGCGTCTCGCGGAGCCGTGCGACCGTCCGGATTCACCCGGACGGGAGCGCGACGTGGCGGGTCACGAACCGGCTCGCCAACGCGTCGGCGGCGGCGTACCTCCGGACCCACCCGGACGAGCGCGAGCGCCTCGTCCGCGACGCGCTGTCGTACTCGACGGTCGAGGACCCCTTCCGGAACCTGTCGACCGCGATGGACGGTCGGACGCTCGTGATCCGGTTCGCGGACCCGAGCGCCGCCCGGCGGCTCCCCGGCGACGTCCTCGTCGTCGAGTACCTCCACTCGCGAGGGTACGACTCGTGGCCGGTCCTGACCGCCGACCGGCTCGCCGTCGTCGGCCCCGAGGGGACGACCGTCACGAACGATCCGCCCGGGGCACGGGTCTCGGGACGGACCGCCGTCTGGCGCGGGAACGCGTCGGTCCCGCTGTACGAGGCCCCGCGGGTCGGGAGCGACGCCTACGTCGCCTACGCCGACGGCGGCCCGACGGCCGGGATACGGACGGCCGTCGCCCTCGCGGTCGCGACCGCACCCATCGTCGTCGAGGTGACGGCAACCACCCTCCTCCCGCCCCTGGTTCTCGCTGCCGTCCTGCTCGGCGGCCTCGCCCTCGGCGGGCGGCGGCTCCTCGCGTCCGACCGTCTCCCGGCGCGCCGGTCGGTCGCCGCCGGCGTCGCCGGCCTCGGCGCGCTCGCGGTCGTCGTGGGCGCACTCGGCGGGCGCGTCCCGGCGCTCGACGCCCCGCGATCGGTCGCCGGCCTCGGCCTCGTGTACCTCTTCGTCGGCGGCCTCGTCTATCGTCGCGGGGCGACGCCGTCCCGCGAGTTCCTGGCCACCGGTGTCGCCGCGCTCGCCGTCGTGTGGCTGTGGCTTGCGGCGACGCTCCCCGGCGAGTACGTCACCCGGAGCGAGGCGGTCCGGCGAGGGCTGGAAGCGGTCGCCCGGCTCTTCCCGTTCGTGCTGCTTCCGGCTCTCGGAATGACCGCCGCGGCCGGGAACCGGCGCCGGACGGCCCTCGCAGCCCTCGTCGTCGCCGGGGGCTTTCTCGTCGGCGAACTCTCGGTCGTGCCGCCCACACAGCGCCCGTTCGGCCTCGTCATCGTCTTCCTCGTCGCGTACGCCGTCGCCCTCGTCGTCGCCGGGGCGCCGCTGTTTCTGCTCGGCGGGATGGCCCGGCCCGATGAATCGTCCGTCGCCGGACCCGATGCGGACCGGACCGCCGCCCGGGCCGACGACGCGGACTGACACCGCCGGCGGCAGGCATATACGCCGCCTCGCCCATGTCGGCGCATGGAGAAGTTCACGCTCCTCGAACTCCACCTCGACGAGGCCACGTTCACGGCGACCGCGAACGCGCCCGGCGCCGGAACCGACACCGACGCCGGCGAGTCGGACGCGGGCGGTGCGAGCGACGCGGACGAGGGCACGGGCGAGACGGGAGGTGGCCGTCGTGTCCGACGGTTCCTCGGCCTCCTCGCCCTCCTCGCTCTCCTCGTGGGGGTCGGAATCGCGGTGGCGAAGGTGCTCGCCGAGGACGAGGAACTCGACGACCTGGCCGCCCTCGACGAGGAGTCCGACGCCTGAGCGAACGGCTCCGGACACCGGACGGCGTCGCGCCACCGCCCCGATACCCGTGCTCGTCGTTCGACGGACCGCCGGACTCCGCCGTTCTGACCTCCCCGCACCGCGCCGTTCTAATGTCGCCCGCACCGTTCTGACCTCCCCGCACCGCTTCGTTCGGGTGCCCTCGCACTCCGCCGTTCGGACCGCTTAAGCACCCGCCGCGAGTGGCCCCGTCCATGTCGGTTTCCAGCGCTCCGGGCAAGGTGTACCTGTTCGGGGAGCACGCCGTCGTCTACGGCGAACCGGCGGTGCCGTGTGCGATCGAGCGCCGGGCGACCGTGACCGTCGAGGAGCGGACCGACGGGCGCGTCGTCGTCCACGCCACGGACCTGAGCCTCGACGGGTTCAGCGTCGCCTACGACGGATCGGTCGGCGACCCGGACGTGGACGCCCCGACGCCGCTGATCGAGGCGGCGACGGGCTATCTGGAGGAAGCGGTCACCCAGGCCCGCGACGCCGCCGACGCCCCCGACGCGGGCTTCGAGGTCACCGTCGAGAGCGAGATTCCGCTGGGCGCGGGCCTCGGCTCCTCGGCGGCCGTCGTCGTCGCCGGCATCGACGCCGCGACCCGCGAACTGGGGACGACGCTCGCCCCCGGGGACCTGGCCGACCGCGCCTTCCGGGCGGAGTACACCGTCCAGGAGGGACAGGCCTCCCGCGCGGACACCTTCTGCTCGACGGTCGGCGGCGCGGTCCGCGTCGAGGGCGACGACTGCCGGGCGCTCGCGACGCCGAACCTCCCCTTCGTCGTCGGGTTCGACGGGGGCGCGGGCGACACGGCCGAACTCGTCGCCGGCGTGCGTGCCCTCCGCGAGGAGTACGACTTCGCCGCCGACACCGTCGGCACTATCGGCGACCTCGTCGAACGCGGCGAGACCCTGCTGGCGGACGCGGACCCGGACGCCCCGCCGGGCGACGACCTCCTCTCCGCGCTCGGCGACCTGATGGACTTCGACCACGGCCTGCTCTCCGCGCTCGGCGTCTCCGCCCGATCGCTCGACGAGATGGTGTGGGCCGCCCGCGACGCCGGCGCTCGCGGCGCAAAACTCACCGGCGCCGGCGGCGGCGGCTGTATCGTCGCGCTCGACCCCTCGGACGCGACCGAGCGTGCCCTCCGGTACACCCCGGGCTGTGAGGACGCCTTCCGCGCCGAACTCGCCGACGAGGGGGTCCGCCGGCTGGCATGATCGTCCTGAAACTCGGCGGGAGCCTCATCACCGAGAAGGACAGCCCCGAGACGCTCGACGACCGGGCGCTCGGGGCCGCCGCCGACGCCGTCGCCCGGGTCGCGGGGACCGAGGACCTGGTGCTCGTCCACGGCGCCGGGAGCTTCGGCCATCACCACGCCGACGCCCACGGCGCGACCGTCACGACGGGCGTGCGCGACGCCGGAGCGGTGATGGACATCCACGGCGCGATGACGACGCTCAACCGGTTCGTCCTGTCGCGACTCCACGAACGGGACGTGGACGCGCTCCCGGTCCATCCGCTGTCGGCCGGCGCCCGCGACGCGGCCGGCGCCCTGACGCTTCCCCTCGATCAGGTGCGGACGATGCTCGCCGAGGGCTTCCTGCCGGTCCTCCACGGCGACGGCGTCGCCCACGCGGGCGAGGGCGTCACCATCCTCAGCGGCGACGAGGTGGTCGTCCGCCTCGCCAGGGACCTCGACGCCGACCGCGTGGGGACCTGTTCGACGGTCCCCGGGGTGCTCGACGAGTCGGGGACTGTGATCGACCGGATCGAACGGTTCGCGGACGTGGCGGACGCCCTCGGGGGGAGCGACGCCACCGACGTGACCGGCGGGATGGCCGGCAAGGTGCGCGCGCTGCTCGACCTCGACGCCCCCGCTCACGTCTTCGGCCTCGACGACCTCGACGCCTTCCTCGGCGGCGAGGACGCGGGGACACGGATCGGCTGAAATCACCCGGAACCGGGCCTGATGCCGGTCGCTACAGCTCGATCCGGAGCCCGTCCCGGGCGACCCGGACCTCCCCGTCGAATCGGTCGCGGACGCTCGCGACCATCTCCTCGTGGCGCCCGTCGGTGTGCGGGTAGAGGTGGGTCAGGTAGAGCCGGTACACGTCGCGTCCGGCCATGATCTCCCCGAGTTGGGCCGGCGTCGGGTGGTTCGAGACGTCCACGTCGTCGGGAAAGGAGCAGTCGTGGGCGACGACCCGACAGCCGTCGAGGAACGCACCCATGCCGTCGAACGCCTCGGTGTCGCCGCTGAACCCGAACGCGTCGCCGAACCGGTAGGCCAGTCCCGGCATCGAGTGGCGCGTCTCGCGCGCCTCGACCTCGAACCCGGCGACCTCGAAGTCGCCGGGACCGACCTCCCGCAGGCCGAGGTCCACGCGGCCGTCGAGGTAGTCGTGGACCGAGAGCAGGCCGTCGACGAGTTCCTTCGTCCCCGACGGTCCGACCACCTGGAGGTGCTCCTCGCCGGCGAGCCATCGCGCCTTCAGGAGCGGCAGGAGGTCGGCAACGTGGTCGAGATGGTGATGGGTCAGGAGGACCGTCGACGCCCCCTCGAAGCCGACCTCCGTTCCGGCCAACCGGTTGAGGACGCCGGCGCCGCAGTCGACGAGCAGGCGGCGGTCGTCCCCCTCCAGCAGCAGGCCGGTCTGGGCCCGGTCGGGGTGTTGCATCGCGCTACCCGTCCCGAGGAAGGTGACGGAGTCGACCGCAGTCATGGCGCCGCATTCCGCCCGCACGGACAAAAGGGCGTGGACCTGGCCGCAGGCCGGCGGTACCGGGTCAGAAACCTCATCCATCAATCCGGCGTATGAATGGCATGGTATCTTGTGAGGGGGATGTGGGAGCCGTCACGGGGCCGACGTCGGAGAGCGAGGCCCGTCGCCGGATGTACCGCATCACGGCGGACCGCGAGCGGCCGTTCGGGGAGAAGCTCGACGATCTACTCGATCTGGGCTGCACGCATCTCGGCATCGTCGAGGGGCACTTCGACCTCGCGGAGGGGACGGGCGGTCCGGAGCACTTCGACCAGTGCCGGACGACCCTGGACCGGATGGAGACGCTGATCGACGACCTGCTCGCCCTGGCCCGCGAGGGCGACGAAATCTCGGAGCGAGAGCCGGGCGCGGTCGCAGACCTCGCCGAGGAGTGCTTGGCGGTCGTGGCCACCGGGAACGGGACGCTCCGTGTCGAGACCGACCGCGTCGTCACCGGCGACCCGGAGCGGCTGCGCCAGCTGTTCGAGAACCTGTTTCGGAACGCCGTCGAGCACGGCTCGACGAGCGCCCGGACGCAGTCCGGTGGCGCCGTCACGGTCACGGGGGGTGCCCACCCGGACGGACTCTACGTCGCGGACGACGGCCCCGGCATCCCCGACGCCGACCGGGAGCGCGTGTTCGACGCGAGATATTCGACCGACGACGGCGGGACCGGATCGGCCTCGCCATCGTGAAGCAGGTCGTCGAGGCGCACGGCTGGGCGGTCGGCGTGACCGAGATCGCGGACGGCGGGGCCCGGTTCGAGATCACCGACGTCGAGGGGGAGTAGGCGACCGCTCCGGTTTGACGATTGGCCGTCGGCGTCGGGGGGTGCCCGCCCGCGACGCAAGCGCCTTACACCTCCGCGCCCACCCACACACGATGACCGGCCGGGACCTGCTCGCCGCCGTCGCCGCCGAGCGCGACCTGGAGTTCGATCCCGAGGCGGTCCCGATTGCGGACGGGGACGTACTCGCCCGGCTCTCCCCCCCGGTCCGGGAGTGGTGGGTCGACCAGTTCGCGGAGTACGTCCCCGAGAACGGCGGCTTCTTCACGCCGCCACAGCGCGAGGCGGTCCCGCTCGTCGACGAGGGGGAAAACGCGCTGGTGTGTGCACCGACCGGGAGCGGGAAGACGCTCGCTTCCTTTACATCGATTCTCGACGACCTCTTCGAGCGCGGCCGCGACGGCGACCTCGACGACACGGTCTACTGTCTCTACGTCTCGCCGCTCAAGTCGCTCGCCAACGACATCCACCGGAACCTGGCCGTCCCGCTGGAGGGGATCAGCGAGCGGCTGGCGGACCGCGACGAGCACGTCGAGATCAGGCACGCCATCCGGCACGGCGACACCGACGACGCCGAGCGCCGGCGGATGTTGCGCGACCCCCCGCACGTCCTCAACACCACGCCCGAGACGCTCGCCATCCTGCTCAACGCACCCAAGTTCCGGGAGAAACTCCGGACCGTCGAGTACGTCATCGTGGACGAGATTCACTCGCTGGCGGCGAACAAGCGCGGCACCCACCTGTCGGTCTCGCTGGAACGGCTGGAGGCCATGGTCGAAGGATCGCCGACCCGGATCGGCTGTTCGGCCACCGTCGAGCCCCTCTCGACGATGGGGGAGTTCCTCGTCGGCCGCGAGTCCCCCGGCGGACCGCCCCGCGACGTCGAAATCGTCGACACCCGGTTCGTCCGTGACCTCGACCTCCGGCTGGAGTGCCCGACGGCCGACCTGATCGACACGCCGCGGGAGGTCATCAGGGGGCGGTTCTACGACCGCCTCCACGACCTGATCGACGCCCACACCACGACGCTCGTCTTCACGAACACGCGCTCGGGGGCCGAACGGGTCCTGCAGGCGCTCCGGGAGTCCTTCGACGCGTACGGCGAGGACAACTCCGGCTGTCACCACGGCTCGCTCTCCAAGGCCCGCCGGCAGGACGTCGAGGAGCGCCTGAAGGTCGGCGACCTCGACGTGGTCACCTCCTCGACCAGCCTCGAACTCGGCATCGACATGCCCTCCGTGGACCTCGTCGTCCAGGTCGGCTCCCCGAAGTCCGTGGCGGCGCTCCTCCAGCGGGTCGGCCGCGCGGGCCACCGCCTCGGCCGGACCGTGGAGGGGCGGGTGATCGCGCTGGACCGCGACGAACTCGTCGAGTGTGCGGTGATGGTGAAGAAGGCCGAGGAGGGATTCGTCGACCGGGTCTTCGTACCGGAGAACGCCCACGACGTGGCCGCCCAGCACGTCTACGGGATGGCCATCAACGGCATCCACCCCGAGCGGAAGGTGCGGGGCGTCCTCCAGCGGGCCTACCCCTATCGCGACTACGACGGGGACGACTGGGAGGCGCTCATGCGCTACCTCACCGCCGACTACGAGGGTCTGGAGGACCGCGACGTCTACGCGAAGGTCTGGCGGGACACCAACGACCCCCCGGACGGCGAGCACCACTACGAAGAGTACGACGTAGGCGAGCACCTGATCGGCAAGCGCGGGCGGATGGCCCGCGTCATCTACATGACCAACCTCGGCACCATCCCCGACTCGTTCACCGTCGACGTGTTCACCCGGGGGGACCAGGAGTGGGTTGGCGACCTGGACGAGGAGTATCTCGACACCCTGGAGACTGGCGACGTGTTCGTCCTCGGTGGCGACCGGTTCGAGTTCCGCTATCGCCGCGGGGCGAAGGCCTACGTCGACCGGACCGGCGACCGCCCCACGGTGCCGTCGTGGTTCTCCGAACGTCTGCCCCTCTCGTACGACCTCGCGCGGGAGATGCTGTCCTTCCAGCGCGATCTGCTCACCCGCCTCGACGCCGGGGGACGTCCCGGCGTGCGCGAGTGGCTCCGGACCTACCCGCTCGACGAGAACGCGGTCCGCGCCCTCGCCCGGACCTTCGACGAACAGGTCCGCTACGCCGGCCGCCGGTCGGTTGCGACCCCCGACCGCATCGCCGTCGAGGAGGTCCGCGACCGCGACGAATACCGGCGACACTACCACGTCCACTCGGTCTACGGGCGGGCGTTCAACGACGGCCTCTCGCGGCTGGTCGCCTACCGCTGTGCACAGCGGGCCACCGCGAACGTCACGGTCGCGGTCGCGGACAACGGCTTCACCGTCTCGATGCCCCTCGACCGGAAGGTGGACGTGGCGGGGGTCGTCGGGGGGGTCGACCCGGCCGGCGTGCGTGCCGACCTCCGGGCCGCGCTCGACGGCACCGACCTCCTCGACCGCTACTTCCGCATCAACGCCGCGCGGTCGCTGATGATCCTCAAGCGCTACAAGGGCCACGAGAAGTCCGCCGCCCAGCAGCAGGTGGCGAGCGACATGCTGCTCTCGTTCGCGCAGGACCTCGACGACTTCGCCGTGATGGAGGAGACCTATCGGGAGATCCTGGAGGACAGACTGAACGTCGGCCGCATCGAGGACGTCCTGGCCGGCGTGCAGGACGGCGATATCGAGGTCGTGGGACGGACCCTCGACGGCCCCTCGCCGCGCGCGTTCGGCCTCGCGACCCTGTCGGCGAGCGACGTGGTGCTCGCGGAAGACGAGAGCGCCGTCCTGCAGGCGTTCCACGAACGCGTCCTCGACGCCATCGACGACGGGGGGGCCGAGGAGGACGGGGGACGGACCGGTGGCGACGCCCGGGCGGGGACCGACTAGCGGCGCCGGGACCGGGTGCCGGGGCCGTGGCGCCGGGTCGAGATGGCCGAACGCGGCCCCGTGTCGCACGGAGGAACCGGGGGCGGTCGACGGCGGCGCGTGTCGACGCCACGGTCCCGTCGGCGTCCGTCGGTTCCCACGTCGCTGGAATAGGCTCGCGGCTTTTTTGCATCCATCGGCAACGTCGCGATATGAGCACGGCCATCGACGACCAGTGGACGCGCGACGTGAGCCGAATGATCGTCGGCTGGCTGATCGCGACGGCGATAGCGATCGCACTGATGCTGACCGTCGTCAAGTGGTACTTCCTCGGATCGTTCTAGGGGTTCCGGCGGACGCGACCCGCCGCCGGACTGCGACCGAGCGCGGTCAGTCGGCGGTCGCGCCGACGATCAGCGTGTTCAGACCGTCCGGAACCACCAGCACGTCGCTCCCCGGGTCGACGGCGTCCTCGACCCGGTCGCGGGCGTGCATCAGGCACTCCTCGACGACCCCGGGGTGTTCGCTGTTCGTGACGTACAGGTCGTGGTCGCGCAGGACCCGCGCGACGACGAACGCGCGCTGGGCGCCCGGCTCGTAGCCCTCGCGCATCTCCTCGTAGAGCGCGGCGGCGCTCGTCGCGTCACGGAGCCGGCGGTAGAACCGCCGTTCGCCCCGTCCCTCGCCGGCGCCCTCGTCGAGTCGTGCGGGCAGGACAACCCGTCCACCCTCCCGGACGGGGTTGTAGTCGCCGAGCAGGACGTACGTCGCCGCGCGCGAGGCCTGGTAGAGGTTTGCGTCCTTCGGGGCGCCGACGCCGACGACGGCGGCATCGTACCGACGGTCGACAGGGACCGAGAGCGCCTCCCGGGCGGTCGCCGCGAGGTCCCGCACCACGGGCCGGGGGTCCCCCGCCGCGACCCCGAGGATGCCCGAGGGACCTTTGGTCACGTTGACACAGAAGTCCGGCCCGGCCAGGTCGCCGACCCGATCCACGAACTCGCGGAAGGGGTTGCCCTCCACCCGGCCCAGCCGCACGCCCGGCTCCGAGAGGAGGTCGGGGCCGTGGGTGTACCGGACGACCGGTTCGCCGCCGGCGCCGATGGCGACGGTCTTCGCGCCGCCGGAGAACCCGGCGTACTGGTGGGGCTCGACCATGCCCGTGGCGAGGACGGCGTCGGCCCCGGCGACCGCGGGGTGGACCTCGACGGGTACCCCGTCGACCCGGCCGACCTCGACGGCCGCGTCGGGATCGTGATTCACCGCGAGGTCGGCATGTGCGCCCAGTTCCGCGCGGATTTCGGCGTCGCTCATCGGCCGATGGAGGCCGAGACCGAGCACGACCGTGACCCGGTCGCGCGGGCCGGGCAGGCGCTCGAACAGCGCGTCGAGCAGGACGTCGTCCGGCGTCGCCCGCGTGATGTCCGTGACGACGACCGCCACCTCGTCGTCCGCGGCCACCCGTTCGTCGAGCGGCGGACCGTGGGGCTCGTCGAGCGCCGCCGCCGCCGCGGGGCGGACGTCGACCGGGTCGCCGCCCGGCCGGTCGAGGACCGTCACGTCGCAGTCCGGGAGCGAGAACGTGATCGTACCGTCGCCGAGGGGAAGGTCCATGCCCGGTCGTACGCGCCCCCGGGCCTGAACCTGTCGGCGCGGACGGTGGCCTGACGGACGGACGCGAGGAGGCGGATCCGATCGCTCCGGTCCGACGCCCCGCCACGCGGCCGCTGGAATCAGATATGATATTTCGGGGGTCAGTAACTTGTGCCGCCCCGGGATAGAGGGAGTATGGACGCGCCGAACGGACGAACGCGGCCGGTGCCACGCGCGACCGCCACCGATCGAGCCGGTCCGACCGGATCGACGACGGTCCGACGGTCGAGCGACGCCGGGACACCTCCGGGGACGACCGCCACCGTCGTTCCGGCGCCCGACGTTCGTGGGGGGACATCATGACCGAGGCGACGGACACGGCGGTCCTCGTGGCGGACGACGAACGAGCCCTCGTCGACCTGTACGCGAAGTTCCTCGAGTCCGAGTACGACGTCCGGACCGCGACCGGCGGAGCCGAGGCCCTCGAAAAGGTCGACGAGGCGGTGGACGTCGTCCTGCTCGACCGCCGGATGCCCGACCTGTCCGGCGACGAAGTGCTGTGCGAACTGCGCGACCGTGGCCTCGACTGCATGGTGGCGATGCTGACGGCCGTCGAACCCGACATCGACATCGTCGAGATGCCGTTCGACGACTACAAGGTCAAGCCGGTCGACAGGAGCGACCTGCTCGGCCTCGTCGAGGTCCTCGTCGACCGGGCGAGCTACGACGAACAGAGCCAGGTGTTCTTCCGCCTCGCCTCGAAGAAGGCGGCGCTCGAAGTCGCGGGCAACGACGACACCGAGGAGTACGACCGACTGGTGAAGCGGATGGCGGAGGTCCGGGCGGACATCGACGAGACGCTCGACAGGATCGGCTCCGAGGCCGCGTTCAGGGGCTTTCCCGGCGGCAAAGCGTGACCCCTCCGGCGCCCTGACCGGGACGCTACGGTGCCGTACCACGCCGGAGTCCCCGGTCCGGCCGTCCGCCGTCCGATCCCCACCCGCCGATCAGTTCGAGGCCGACGTCAGGTCCGGCAGGCCGGCCTCGATTTCCTCGCGTCGGTCCTCCAGCCACTCGGGCAGGACCAGCCGCTCGCCGAGTTCGTCGAGCGGTTCGTCGACCGTGTACCCCGGCCCCTCGGTCGCGAACTCGAAGAGAACGCCCCCGGGCGTCCGGACGTAGACCGAATCGAACCACTTCCGGTCGATGATCTCGGTCGGCCGGAGACCCTGCTCGATCAGGGCCTCGCGCCAGTAGGACTGGTCCTCGGCAGTCACCCGGAAGGCCACGTGGTGGACGGTGCCCGCGCCGGAACGCCCCTGGCGTCCCTGTGGGTCCTCCAGCAGGTCGACGACGTACCCGAGGTCGCCGTCGGCGGTGAATCGCTGTCGCCCCGTTTCGCTCCCGGCGGACTCGTAGCCCATCGTCTTCAGGAGAGTCGTCGTGGACTCGGTGCTCGCGAGCGAGAGCGTCACGCCGAAGAAGCCGCGGATCGCGTGCTCCTCGGACACGGGTCCGTCGGGCGGGTCGCCGGCCGGAGCGTCGGGTCGGGCGACGAGTTCCAGCGGGAGGCCGTCCGGGTCCCGAAACGGGATCACGGTGTCGCCGAACCGCTCCCGGGGCTCGTCGGCGTCGACGCCCGCCTCGTCGAGCCGGTCGACCCAGTAGTCGACGGCGGCCTCGGGGATCAGGAACGCCGTCGCGCTGACCTGTCCCGTCCCGACCTGACCGGGGCTGGCGTCGGGATACGGGAAGAACGTCATGCTCGTCCCGGGCGAGCCACCGTGGTCGCCGTAGAACAGGTGGTAGACGGAGACGTCGTCCTGGTTGACGCTTCGCTTCACCATCCGGAGGCCGAGCGTCCCCGTGTAGAACGCCCGGTTCCGGCCCGGATCGGTGCCGATGGCGGTGACGTGGTGGATGCCGGGGATGTCGGAAGGCACACGGGGCGTAGGCCGCCGGACCGCATAACGCCTGTGGCGGGGCGGGACCGCCTGCCTATCGACGGGCCCAGTCGAGCATCCGCGCGTAGACCGGGTCCGATCCGAGCGCGGCGGCGTCGCCGACGAGCACGAGCGCCCGCTTGGCCCGCGTCAGCGCGACGTTCACCCGGCGGTAGTCCTCGAAAAGCGGCCCCTCCAGGCCCCCGGTGGCGACGAAGGAGACGACGATCACCTCCTCGCTCGATCCCTGGAACCGGTCGACGGTGTCGACGGTGACGTCCACCCGCTCGTCGATTTCGGCGACCTGCGCGCGGAACGGTGCGATCACCCCGATGTCGGCGGCGGCGACGCCGGCGTCGCGGAACGCCATCACGATTTCGGCCACGCGGTCGGCCTCGGCCGGGTTGGCGTTGCCCTCCTGGCGGCCGTCGGGGTCGAGGAAGGAGACGTCCCCGCGCAGGGCCGCCGGAAGCGCCCCGGGGTCGACGCCGTCCAGGTCGCCCAGGCTCCGGCCCGCCACCTCGGGCGTCGCCGGCCGGAGCGCCCCGTCGTAGAACTCCGCGGACGGGAACGCCTGGATGCGCTGGTTCATCCGGTACTGCCGGTCGAGGGTCACCGCCGCGTCGGGGTAGCGCTCGATCAACCGCTCGAACAGCGAGGTCCGCAGATCCGCAGGGGGGCGGTCGCGGTCGGCACCGTCGGGACCGCCCGGCCTCCCTTCCGGGCCGTCGCCCCACGGCTCGCCGCCCTCGAACCGGACGACCGGGGGAAGCTGGCGGTGGTCGCCGACGAGCACGAACCGGTCGGCGCGGTTGATCGCCGCGAGCGTCCCGGGCTCGGTCAGCTGCGAGGCCTCGTCGACCACCGCGACGTCGAATTCCTCCTCGAGGAGCGTCCGCGAGGCACAGCCGGCGGTCGTCGCGGCGACGACGGGCGCCCCGCGGAGGTCGGCGGCGCGCTCGTTCGGGTCGCCGCGGGCGACGAGGCGGAGGTCGCGCATGTCGTCGCGCACGCCCGTCTCCGTGCCGACCCTGACCGCGTCGTCGAATCCCTGGTCGCGCAGGGCCGCGAGCGCGTTGTCCACCGCGCGGTTGGTGAACGCGGCGAGCAGGACGCGGTCGCCACGCTCGACCAGCGCCCGGACCGCCTGCGCGATGGTGTACGTCTTCCCCGTTCCCGGCGGGCCGTGGATCAGCGCGCAGTCCTCGGCGGTGACCGCGAGGCGCACCGCCTCGTCCTGGCGCTCGTTGTTCGGGACGTGCGTTCCCTCCCCGCTCGCGTCGCGGAACGACGGCGCCCGCCGGCCGAGAAGCACGTCCTTCCGTTCCGGCGTGCCCTTCAGCACCGCGTCGTGGAGCGCGAGGAGTTCCCGGTCGACCCCGAGTTCGGAGGGATAGACGTCCAGCCGCCGGAGGTCGAGCGGCTCGTCGGCGGCGACGACCACCTCGTCGCCCAGCCGTTCGATGCGAGCGAGTTCCGCCCGGCCGCCGATGGGGTCGCCGTCGCTCGCCAGCGCGACGTCGCCCTCGCGGAGCTTCGAGACCGCGCCGCCGGGCCGGCGGGCGCGGAGTTCCCACCGGCCGTCCGCGCGCTCCCGCCGCCCCCGCGGCTCCAGGTCGATCAGCGCGCGGTCGTCCGCCGCGCGGTCGGCGGCCGACTGCTCCCAGAGCTTCCGGTACTCGTCGTGGACCGTCCGCCGCTCGGCCTCGATGCCGCGGTAGAACGCGTCGAAGTACGCCCGCTCGTCGGCGGGGACGGCGTTCCCGACCTGCCCGGCCTTCGACTCCTGATCCAACCGGCCGGCGACGACCATGCAGGTGTCCTGCTCGAAGCAGTACTCGCAGATGGCGTCGGCCTCGTGACCCGTCGGAACGCCCGCGTCGTGCTCTATCGCGGCGATTTCGTTGCGCGTCCGGACGACGAACTCGACCAGGCCGGCCGTCGAGAAGTCCTTCGCGGGCGCGAGGTCGCCCGACGCCTCGCTCCGGTCGAGGGTGGCGTTTTTCGTGTAGAGCAGGGTCGCCGTGTCCGCCGGCTCCCCGTGCTCCGCGAGCATCAGGGCGTAACAGGCCGCCTGCACCTTGTCCTGGAAGCGCGGCTCGCGGTCGGTGTTCTTGCCCGTCTTCAGTTCGACCGGCGTGCCGCGACGCACCGCGTCGGCCCGACCCTTCAGCCCGACGGTCGGGCTGACGAGCGTCCGCTCGGACCGCCACTCGTCGCCCTCGCCGAGGCGCCCCTGGTCGAGCCACCCCTCGATGGCGGACGCGTGCCGGCGCACCTCGTCGCGCACCTCGTCGGCCTCGCGGCCGAGCAAGCCGAGTTCCAGCCCCGCCTCCGCGACGCGGTCCGTGACTGCCGCCTCGACGTCGACGCCGCGCAGGAGGTCGCCGAACACCTCGTGGACGATGGTCCCCTTGACCACGGGGTAGGCGAGCGGCGCGCCCGACAGTTTGTTCAGGTAGTACATCCGCGGACACTGGACCCACGAGCGCACGTCGGTCACGTCCACCAGGAAGTCCGGCTCCAGCACGACGAACGAGTCGGCCGTCGTCGCGTACGTCGTCTCGCCCCGGTACTCGTCGGCCTCGGCCTCGGTGACGAGCAGTTCCATCCCCGGTTCGGCGTGCTCGGCGGTGTGTGTCCACTTCCCCCACAGCGTCACCGTCGTCGGGTCGCCCGCGCCCCGCTCCGGGCGCACGACGACCTCGACGAGTTCGGTCGTCCCGCCCCGGCTGTCGACCTCGCGGGGTTCGTCGACGGACACGATCGGCCCCCGGACGTTCACGCCCGTCCCTGTCGGGCGGCGGGAAAAACCCTGTCGGTGCCGCCGATCCGGCGACGGACCGCC
>JBDGQA010000052.1:0-16035 GCA_042219325.1 Haloferacaceae archaeon
GAGTCGGTCCGGCGGGTGCAGTTCCGCCGCAAGCGCACCTTCGACGCCGGGGCGACGCCGGGCCTGGACGACGTGGAGCGTCCGGACCTCAAGTCCGTGAGCGACGACCTGGTCGACGAACTGCGCGATATCAGCGCGGAGCGCGAGGCTCGCGAGTCCGAACTCGCGGACCTCCGGACGGAGATAGAGGAGAAGGAGGCGCGAATCCGCGAACTCGAACGGGAGCTAGAGCAGGCCAGGGACCTCGAACGGATGGCCGACCGGTTCTCGCAGGCGCTGCTCCGGCGGGCCGAGGCGCCGTACCGGCGTCCCGACGGCGAGTCCGACGACGGCACCGGGACCGGGGCCGGGGCCGGGACCGACGCCGATGGCGACCGGGACGCCGACGCGGACGGGAGTAGTGTCGACGAGCGATCCCCGCTGGCCGACGCGGAACCGTGGCCCGACCCGCTCGCGGACGGTCCCGCCGACGGCGGTGGGGAGGAGTCCCCGTCCGCGGCCGCCGGCGGGGGGGAGGAAGACGACCGCAACGGCGCCGATGACCCGCTTCCGTCGGTCGTCTTTCCGGAGAACGGTGAGGACGACGAACGGGACCGGGGCGGCCCCTCCGAGGCCGCCCCCGACCGTGAGCGGACTGGAGACGAGACGGGAGCGCCCGAGACCACGGCGGGCGGGGATACAGCGACAGATGCGGTCGCGGAACCGGCGGCGGGGACGGACGGGACGACGGACACGGACGCGACGGCCGAGGCGGGGAGAACCGCGGACCGAACCCCGGACGGGCACAGGCCACGGTCGGCGGTCGGAACCAGGGACCGCACCCGCGAGTCCCTCGTCGCCGACCTGACCGAACGGATCGAGTCCCTCGACGACGTGAGTCGGGGGATGCTCCGGTATTACCGCGCCGAGGGGCCGGCGGAACCGGTGGCGGCACACCTCGACGCCGGCGGCGACGCCGACCGCGAGGTCGCCTACAGCCGCAACCGGACGCTGCGAACGGCGGGCCTCGTGAGCCACGCCGAACGGGGGACCTACGACTACGCGCTGCCCGAGCTCGTCCGCGAGGAGGGCGGCGACCGCCTGCGGGACCCGGACCTCGACGAGGCCGTCCGGGAAATCGAGGCGTCGTTCGTGGAGCGGGCCGCAGACGGCGGGGCCGGGGACGAGGCCGACGACCCCCCCGTCGACGAGGCCGAGACCGCCGACGTGGAGTTCGTGGGCGGTGGCGACGGCGGCGGCGACGCGGCGTTCCGCGAGGACGACGCCGAGTTCGTCGACGACGCCGATCCGGCCGACGCCGGCCGAACGGGGGAGGGTGACGCGCGCGGGGCGAACGAGGAACGCGGTGCCGGAACCGGCGGCGCGGACGACCCGGCTGACGGGGACGAGGCGGTCGTGATGGAGGAGACGGCCAGCCCGTCGGACGGCATGGTCGACCGGGGCGAGGAGCCGCGGGACGCCGAGTTCGTGGAGTAGCGGCGTCGATGCGGTCGTGGGGGACACCGCAGACGGGAGCCCGGACGGCGGTCGGACGCGGCGAAGGACAACGCCTTTCGTGTCGCGGGCGGCACGTCCCGCCATGCGTCGCGTCAGGTTCAGGGACGAGGCGGGGACGGAGCGGACCGGCGCCTGGGCGGACGGGGAGATCCGCGCCGCGGGCCGGACGTACGATCCGGCGGCGGTCACGATCCGCCCGCCGGTCGAGCCGACGAAGATCGTCTGCGTGGGGTGGAACTACCGCGACCACATCGAGGAGAAGGGGGCCGAGATTCCCGACCGGCCGGAACTGTTCTTGAAGCCGCCGAACGCGCTGAGCAGCCACGGGGCGACCGTCCCCCTCCCCCCGGACAAGGAGCCCATCGAGTACGAGGCCGAGTTCGGGGTCGTGATCGGGGAGCAGTGCCGGAACGTCGACGCCGCGGACGCCGAGCGCGTCGTGGACGGGTACACCTGCGTGAACGACCTCTCGAACCGGGAGGATCAGTGGGAGGAGCAGAACTGGTTCCGGGGCAAGGCCTTCGACAACGCCGCACCGATCGGACCGGTCGTGGCCGATCCGGCGGACGTACCCGACGACGCGCGGATCCGGTCGCGGCTCAACGGCGAGACCCGCCAGGACTCCTCGATCGACCAGTTCATCTGGTCGGTCGGCGAGCTTATCGAGGAGATCACGGCGCTGGTCACGCTCGAACCCGGCGACGTGATCGCCACCGGGACCCCCTACGGCGTCGGCGAACTCTCGGACGGGGACCACGTCGAGATCGAGATCGAGGGGATCGGGACCCTGGAGAACGCCGTCCGGGCGGAGTGAGGCGTCCGGGCGCCGGGCCGGGCGAACGAAACGGGGCCCGCCGGATCGGGGCCCGCCGTCCCGCAGCCCTGCGGTCCCGCGGCCACGCGGGGGCCTCAGGCGCCGGACACGAGGTCGTCGATGACCGCCCGCGGGTTGCCCGCCTTGGCCACGGCGCTCGCGAGCAGGACGCCGTCGGCCCCGAGGTCGGCGGCGGCGGCCACGTCCTCGCCGGTCGAGACGCCGGCGCCGCAGTAGACGTCGACCTCGGGGGCGACGGCGGCGGCCGCGGCGACGGCGTCCTCGACGACCGCGGGGTCCGCGGTGGCGACGGAGACGTCGCCGCCGATCAGTTCCGGGGGCTCGACCGCGACGGCGTCGGGGCCGAGCGCGGCGGCCGCCCGGACCTGTCGGGGATCGTTCGCGCAGACGACCGTCGACAGGTCGGCGCGTTCGGCGGCCCGGAGCGCCGCGTCGATGTCGGCCAGCCGGAGGCGGCGCTCGGAGTGGTTGAGGAGCGTGCCGGTCGCGCCCGCGTCGGCGACCGCCTCCGCGAGGACGTGCCCGGTGTGGCTGCCCGTCCCGACGGGGTCGACGTGCTGGGCCCACGTCTCGACGCCCGTGGCGGCGACCCGCGGGAGGTGGGCGGGCTGGGGGGCGACGGCGACGCGAGCGCCGTGGTCGGTCGCCGCCCCGGCGGCCGCCGTCGCCACGGCCTCGGGGTCGCAGTCGTACGCCTTCAGGTTGACGAGGACGAACATGGCGGCGCGACGCGACGACGGCGAAAGAAGGTGGCGGTCGGCGGTCAGTCCTTGCGCTTGACCACGTCTCCGAGCGTGGTCGTCGTGGCCGAGTCGCCGGACCACTCCTCGTCGTCGGAGTCGACGCCCTCGAGCAGGGCGATTTCGAGGTGACTCTCCAGTTTCTCCCGGACGTCGTCGGGGGGGAGCATCTGTCCCTGTTCGAGTTTGCGGATCAGGCTGACCTTCTCGTTGAGCGCGTCAGCGAGGTCCTCCTGGCTCAGACCTTCGCCCTCGCGGGCCTCGCGGATGCGCTCGTCGTAGTCGGACGCGACCTCGTCCATGTCGTCGAACATGTCCCGGCGGCGCCGGGACCCGCCGGACGAGGACGAGGAGGTCGTAGACGATGACGAGGATGACGAAGACGAGGACGACGTGGAGTATTTCGTCGACGTGGACGAGGGCTCCTCCGTGCGGACCTCGGTGCCGAACTCCGTGCAGTCGTCACAGAGTTCGAGTTCGGCGCCCTCGACCTTGGTGGTGGTGAGCGACGGCCGTTCGGCGCCGCACATCTCACACTGGGGCATAACGTATTGTAGCGCTCCACGCCGCATAAAACCCGCGCCACCCGCCTTGCGCGCGCCACTCGACGCCACGCTCTCGGCTCGCACGTCGCGTCCCCATCCGACTCCGCTCCCACCGGGAGCCGGAGCCTCGCTCTCGCCGGGCCACCCCCGCCTCGCTGGGCGGCTCTGCCCTCAGCGGACGTCCCGCCAGGCGCCGTAGAAGCGCTGGACTGCGGTCGCGTGGCCGACGACGGCGAGCAGGACGAGCAGCCACCCGACCGGCGCGAGCCCCGCGACCGGCGGCGTGCCGAGGCCGGTCAGGGCCGCCGCGACGCCGGTGAGCGCCAGGCGGTCGGCCCGGCCGACCAGCCCGCCGTACTCCCGGCCGAGGCCGATGGCCTGAATCTGCGTACCGAGGTAGGATGTCATCAGCACGCCGGTGACGGCCACGAGGCCGAGGGCGTACCGGTCGACGCCCGCAGCGACCCCGACCACCATCGCGATGTCGGCGTAGCGGTCGAGGACGTGATCGAGCAGGTCGCCGCCGCTCCCCGCGACGCCCTGCCGCCGGGCCAGGGCCCCGTCGACCAGGTCGAGCCAGCCGTTGACGAACACGAACAGCGCGCCGAGCAGATACCCGACCGACGTCCCGAACGCGAAGGCCCCGCCGGCGGCCAGCGCGAACCCGAACGCGACGACCGAGACGCCGTCCGGGGTGAGTCCGGCCCGGGCGGCGGCGGTCACGAACGGCCCGAGCGCCCGGTCGGCGACCGGCCGCAGTCTGTCGAGGGTCACGGGTGGGCGGTGCGGTTCATAGGTAGTCGGTGAAGTCGACGACGCCGACGGTCGGTTCGCGCTCGCCGGCGAGGACGGCCCGCACGTCGTCGGCGACGACGGCCGGGTCGCGGTCGGTGGTGTCGATCTCGTGGACCGCGTCGCGGCCGTGGTGCTCCACGGCCTCGGTCAGCACGACGTCCAGCGCCTCGCTCTCGGCGTTCTCCGCGACGGTCGACGTGCTCTCCGCGCGGTCCCGCAGGCGCTCTTCCAGTTCGTCGGGGTGACACCGGAGGACGACGACGCGGTCGGCCGGGAGGAGGTGTGCGAGGTGGGACTCGACGAGAGTGGTGTCCCCGGCGTCCCGTTCGTCGAGCCACGCCTCGACGGCGTCGAGGTCGGCCACCAGCGAGTCCCGCTCGGCATCGCGTTCCGTCCAGAACCCCTCGTTCTCGACGACCTCGTTCAGGTGGACGACGTCGACCTCGTCGGCCAGCCGTCGGGCGACGGTCGTCTTGCCCGTCCCCGGCGTACCGGTCAGCGCGACACGCGCGGTCACGGCTCGACCTCGGCGAGGACGGCGTTGAGCGTCTCGACGGCCTCGCGGGTTCCCGGTCTGGTTCCGCACGACACCCGAACGCAGTCCGGCAGGCCGAAACTGGTGCAGTCCCGGACGAGCACGCCGCGGCGCTTGGCCGCCTCGGTCACCGCGGCCGCGTCGCCGACGTCCGCGAGCACGAAGTTCCCCCCGCTCGGCCAGGTGTGGGCGTCGAGTTCGTCGCGCAGGTACGCCCGGGCCCATCGGGCGGTTTCGACGGAACGATCCAGGTGCTCGTCGTCCGCCAGCGCCGCAAGCGCCGCCCGGCAGGCGAGTTCGCTGACCGCGAACGGGGTGTTCACCTTGGCGTAGGCGTCGGCCCAGGCATCCGGCACGAGGGCGTAGCCGATGCGCAGGCCTGCCAGGCCGCGGGCCTTCGAGAACGTCCGCGTCACGGCGACGTTCTCCCGGTCGTCGAGCAGGCCGGCCGCGCTCGACCGCTCGGAGAACTCGCCGTAGGCCTCGTCGATGACGAGGAGCGTCTCGTCGTCCACCCGGTCGGCGAGATCCGCGATCTCCGACCGCCGGAACTCGGCGCCCGTCGGGTTGTGCGGCGTGGTCAGGTAGACGATCCGGTGGCCGTCGTAGTCCGCCAGGATCGTCTCGGGCGTCTGGGCGAAGTCGTCGGCGGGGGACAGGTCGTAGGTGTCGACGGCGCCGTGGTGGTACCGGGCGCTCATCCGGTAGTAGGCAAAGCCCGGGTCCGGAGCGAGGACCCGGTCGCCCGGGGCAAGCATCGCGCGGGCGAGGTAGTCGAGCGCCCCGTCGGCGCCGGCGGCGAGCCAGACCTGTTCGGCGGCGAGGTCCCACTCGTCGGCCACGGCGTCCGCGACGTCGGCGTGGGACGCCTTCGGGTAGCCGCCGACGGTCGGCGCCGCGTCGCGGACCGCCTCGACGGCGCGTGGCGGGGGGCCGTGGGGGTTCTCGTTCGAGGAGAGTTCGAGCAGGTCCTCGGGGTCCATGCCGAGTTCCCGCGCCACCTCCTCGGCGCCCCGCCCGGGGACGTACCGCGTGTGGGCGGAGAGGTCGCGTGGCTCCATGGGCCGACGTGTAGCCGACGGGGCTTAAGCGCCGGGCTCTGTCGTCGGGCCACCACGTCACGGCCCCCGAAGAACTATGCGGAGTATGCCAGTAGATGGCACGCGGCCCGCGCCGCGATCAGAGAGGCGGGCAGCGAACTCACGGCGTTCTACCTGACGATGGGCGAGTACGACGCCGTGGCGGTCGCCGAGTACCCCGACGCGACGACCGCTGCGTCGGTCTGGGTCGGCATCAGCCAGCAGGGGGCCGTCAGGGTCCACTCGATGCGGGCGTTCGACGACGAGGAGCGGGCGGAAATCGTCGAGCAGGTCGGCGGGCGAGGCCCGGGTCGCAGCGTCCCGCCGTCAGCCGGGCGGAGCGCCGCCAGCGCGTCCCTCCGGCTCAGTTCCCTCGTCGGCGATGTGTGCGAACCTGAACCCGTGGCTTGTCACGTCCGGCGGCTGCCGTGTCGAGACGGCGGCGGAACGGCCCGAACCGACGTGACGATTTATGTGGCCGACGTGAGTAGTCGCGGGCGACCATGGAGATCACCTGGCACGGCCACTCCTGCTGGGCGGTTACAGTCGGGGAGACCGACCTCCTGATCGACCCGTTCTTCGACAACCCGCACACGTCGCTGTCGCCGTCGGACCTCGACGCGCCGGACTACGTCCTGCTCACGCACGGACACGCCGACCACATCGCTCACGCGGGCGAGTTCTCCGACGCGACGGCCGTCGGTACGCCCGAGGTCACCGGGTACGTCGAGGACGAGATGGGCTTTTCCGACGCCATCGGGATGAACCTCGGCGGGACCGTCGAGTGCGGCGACGCCTTCGTGACGATGCACCGGGCCGACCACACCAACGGCATCAACACGGGTTACGAGTACGACGCCGGGATGCCCGCGGGCTACGTCGTCAGCGACAGCATGCCGACCCAGGAGTCCGATCCGGAGGCGACGACGTTCTATCACGCGGGCGACACCGCGCTGATGACCGAGATGCGCGACGTGATCGGCGCCCTCCTCGAACCCGACGCCGCCGCCGTGCCGTGTGGCGACCACTACACCATGGGGCCGGCCCAGGCGGCGGTTGCCGTCGACTGGCTCGGCGTCGACCACGCCTTCCCGATGCACTACGACACCTTCCCGCCCATCGAGATCGACGTGGAGCAGTTCGAGCGCGAGGTCCGCGCCGCCGGGGCGGAGGCCGAGGTGCACGTCCTCGACGGCGACGAGTCGGTGATCCTCTCCGGGGACGACCCGGCAGGCCTCGAGTGAGCGACGCGGGCGACGACAATCTTTACCACCCGACCCCCCGTCCTACCCACGCCATGGCAGATATCCAGACCACCACCGTCAGCGAGGCAGGGTTCGCGAGCACCAGTCAGGTCGGCGATTTCGAGTTGACCGTCGACGCGACCGACGAGCAGGGCCCGAACCCGAACGCCGTACTCGTCGCGGACTACGCCGCCTGTTTCCTGCCGGCGTGCCGGGCCGGGGCCGACCGGAGCGACATCGACGACCTCGGGCAGATCCAGATCGACGCCGACGCCGACCTCGACGACGGCGACGACCTCGAACGCATCGCCTTCACCGTCCACGTCGAGGCCGACCTCGACGACGACGACCTGGACGAGGTCGTCTCCCGCGCCGAGGACATCTGTCACGTCCACGCGGCGCTGCGCGAGGAACTCCACGCGGAGATAGAGGCCCACGCCGACGCGTTCTAACCTGCGCCCGCGCCGGGGTACGGCAGGAGTGCGACGAACGACCCGACCGTTCAGCGCCGGTACCAGCGGTAGCTCATCGCTCGACCGTCGACGATAACGACCTCGGCGTCGGCGTGGTCGTCGGTCGACTCGTCGGGTTCGTCGCGGAAGACGTAGGGGCTGTTCGGCTCGTCCATACCGGTCCGGAGGCGTGCGACCAGCATAAGTCTTTGTCAGACGGTGACACACGCCGCGCAGTCAGCGGTCCGCCAGTACGTCCCCGACGTCCGCCAGCGAGTCGAGGACGTAGTCGGGGCTCACCTCGGCGTCCACGAGGTCGGACTCGTCGGTGACCCCGGTGAGGACGAGCGCGGTCGTCATGCCGGCGCGTTCCCCGAGTGCGACGTCGGTGTCCAGCCGGTCGCCGACGACCAGACAGTGCTCCGGCGGGAGGTCCAGTCGCTGTCGGACGATCCGACGGGCGGTCGGGGACGGCTTCCCGAGGACGGCGTCCGGTTCGCGTTCGGCGACGGCCGCGACGGCGTTGATGACCGCTCCCGACCCCGGGACGGGGCGTTCCGACGCCGGGATGACCACGTCCGGGTCGGTCCCGACGAACGCGACGTCGTCGTCCGAGAGCGCCCACAGCGCGTCACGGAGGTGGTCGTAGGTGAACTCCCGGTCGATGGAGGCGACGACCACCTCGGCGGCGTCGGGGTCGGCGACCAGTTCGAGGTCCGCCGCGGACAGTTGCGTCCGGAGGCCGGATTCGCCGACGACGAAGAGCCGGTCGTCGGAGTGGTGCTCGCGGAGGTAGGCGACCGTCGTCGTCCCGGAGGTGATCACCTCCCCGTCGCCGGGGTCGATTCCGGCGGTTCGGAGGCGCTCGCGGTAGGCCGGCGGCGCCTTCGTCGGGTTGTTCGAGAAGAACAGGGGCGTGGCCCCGGCGTCGCGGAGGGCGGCGAGTCCCGTCCGCACGCCCGGGAGGGGTTCGTCGCCACGGAGGAGGGTGCCGTCGACGTCCAGGACGGCCCCACGGATGGTCATATCCGCCGTAGGGGAGCGGGTGTGTTGAACCTCGCGATGCCGTAGCGGGACGCCGCGTCCGCCGCGCAGTCCCGCCGGCCGGCGTTCAGGGCGTCGTCGCCGTCGCCTTGGGGTGGAACCCCTCGGCCCGGAGCACGTCCTCGAGCGCCGAGAGGAGGTACGCGACGTTGTCCCGCCGCGCCGAGTGACCCATGCAGCCGATCCGCCAGACGTCGCCCTCGAGGTCGCCGAGCCCACCGGCGATTTCGATGTCGTACTCGTCGCGCAGCCGGGCGATGACCGCGCCGTCGTCGACGCCGTCGGGAACTCTGACCGCGTTGAGCGGGGGGAGCCAGTACTCGTCGGGGGCGTTCATCTCCAGCCCCATCTCGACGAGGCCGTCGCGGAGTTCGCCGGCGACCTCGCGGTGGCGCTCCCACCGCTCCTCGATACCCTCCTCGGCCGCGATCCGGAGCGCCTCGCGGAGCGCGTAGACGTTCGAGATCGGGGCGGTGTGGTGGTAGGCCCGGTCCTCGCCCCAGTAGCCGTCGAGCAGGCCGAGGTCGAGGTACCACGACCGGGCGGGGTCGTCCCGCTCGACCACCTTCTCGATCGCCCGATCGCTGAGGGTGAGCGGGCTCGCGCCGGGGGGTGCCGAGAGGCACTTCTGGGCGGCCGAGTAGGCGGCGTCGATCCCCCAGTCGTCGACGCGGAGTTCGGTACCCCCGAGCGACGTGACGCAGTCGGCGATGGTGTACGCGCCGTAATCGTCGGCGATGGACGTGATCTCCGGGACGTCGGGCTGGAGCACGCCGGTGCTCGTCTCGGCGTGGACGAATCCGACGATCTCCGGGCGGTGTTTCTCGACGGCCCGCTCGACGTCGGCCGGGTCGAGCGGCTCCCCCCAGGGGGCCTCGACGGTGACGACCGACCCGCCGGCCCGGCGGGCCATCGCCGCCATGCGGCTGCCGAAGTAGCCGTTGGTGGGGACGAGCATCGTGTCGTCCGGTTCGACGAGGTTTCCGATCGCGGCCTCCATCGCGGCGGAGCCGGTCCCGCTGATCGGCAGCGTCCATCGGTTGTCGGTCCGGAAGACGTACCGGAGGAGCTCCTGTACCTCGTCCATCACTTCGACGAAGGCGGGATCGAGGTGCCCGACGAGCGGCGTGCTCATCGCCCGCAACACGCGGGGATGCACGGCGCTCGGACCCGGACCCATCAGCGTCCGGTCCGGCGGTAGCAACTCCTCGACCTCTGGGGCGTCGGCCATCGTACCAACAGAGAGTGGGCTGACCGATAAAAAGCTGTATTTCCATCGGCGCCGGGAACGCGCGACCAGCCGAACCCCTTTTTCACCCGGGCCGGCAACCCCCGCCCGTGCTCGACGAGGACTCCCCCCACGAGCCGGACGAGTTCGACCCGGAGGAGCAGTGGGGGAGTCCCGGCGAGAAAATCCCGAGCGTCCCGTCGCCGCCCGAGCCGGAGGTGACCGAGGCGGACGTCGATCCCGAACTACTCGGGCTCTGGTGGCGGAGCGTCGCGCTCGCCAACGTCGCGCTCGGGGGGGTGGCCATCGGGCTCATGGTCATCGGCTTCCGCGGGATGTGGGTCCCCGGCCTCGCCGGCATCGCGCTCGGACTCCTCGCCGGCGGGCGACTCTACCAGCACTACCGGGCCTTCCAGCAGCGGGGTGACGGCGACGTATACGAGGACAGCGACGGCGATGCGGACAGGGACAGCACCGGCGACGACGGCGAGGGGAGCGGCGACGGGGCGGCCGGCGGACCGCCAGTCGGTGCGGCCCCGCGAGCCGGGAGCGACGACGGAGACGGGAGGGCAGCCCCGACGACGGCTGACGGCGACGACGCGACCGCGACGGGCGCGCCCGACGACGCGTCGGACCGCGACCCGGACGCCGGACGGAACGCCTAACCCGCCGGCCCGCCTCGCTCCGCACATGCGGACCGTGCGCGACGCGTCGGGTGATCGCTACCTCCTCGTCAAGGAGTCGTCGGAGGCGAGCCTCGTCCGCGACCCGGAGACGGGCGAGGAGCGCTACGTCGACGCCGCCGACCTCGACCCCGTCGACGGCGAGTCGCCGCTCGTCACCGCGGCGGACGCGGTCCCCGAGACCACCCGCCGGCTGATCCTCGCCGCCCGGGACGAACGGGCGCTCGGCCTCCTCGTCGAACTCGACGCGCGCGGGCCGGTCGCAGTCGTCGACCTACTGTCGGCCTACGACCTCTGCGAGAGCGACCTCCACGGCCTGCTCGCGGAGTTCCGCGCCGCCGGGCTGGTCGTCGAGCGGGAGGTCGCGGGACAGCGCGGGTACGGGCTGACCGACGAGGCACGGACGGCGCTCGACGCGGTCACCCGCTAGTCCGCGCTCGATTCCGGGCCGGCGGCGGGCGGCCTCGTCCGGTCCTCGCGGCGGGCGGTCGAGCGGTTCGTCGTCGGGTCCTTCTCCACGGTCACGAGTTCGTCGGCCGCGCCGACGAGTTCCTCGTCGTGACTCACGATGATCGTCTGCCGGACGCCGAGGCGCCGCATCTCCTCGACCAGGTCGACCAGCCGGGTGACGTGGCCGGCGTCGAGGAAGACGGTCGGCTCGTCGAGGATGAGCGGGGGCATCGGGGCCGCCCCCTCGATGCCCTCCGCGAGCAGGCGGTAGATGGCACACCGCAGGGAGAGGTTGAACAGCGCCCGCTCGCCGCCCGATAGCTGGTCGGGGGCGAGCGTCTGCCCGTCCTTCTGGACCACGCGGACCTCGTACTCGTCGTCGAGCCGAAGCCGCGCGTAGGCGTCGTTTCCGTACACCAGGTCGAACGTCTCGTTGAGCATCCGCTCCAGCGTCTCGACGTTCCGGCGCCGGAGGTCCGCCCGCAGGTCGCCGTACGTCTCCTCCAGGGTCTCGGCCTCCTCGTGGAGCGACTCCAGTGCCTCGACCCGCTCGCACAGGTCCTCGCGCTCGTCGCGCAGGCGCTCCAGTTCCTCGATGCCGTTCTCGACCGCGCCGATTCGCTCCCGCAACTCGCCGCGCCGCTCGTCGAGGTCCGCCAGTTTCTCGGCCACCTGTTCGAGGTAGCCCTCGGCGCGCTCCTTCTCGGTCCGCGCCTCCTCAACGCGCTCCTCGTCGACGGCCGCACGGAGGTCGTCGCGCTCGTCGCGCAGGTCGTCGAGCCGCTCGCGCCGCTCGTCGTTTCGCTCGGCGAGGTCCGCCCGGCGGTCGCGCAGCCGCTCGGCCTCGTCGCGCGCCGCGGCCCGGTCGTCGAGCGCGTCGGCCAGGTCGTCGAGGCGCGCGACGGCATCCGCGACCTCCCCCTTCCGGGCGTTGAGTTCCCCGAGTTCGGCCCGCTTCTCGGCGGCCTCCTCGCGGACCGCCTCCGCGCGCTCGGCCCGCTCGTCGGCCTCCCCGTCGAGGTCCGTGGCCTCCTCGCGGGCCTCGGCGGCGCTCTCGCGGCGGGCCTCGACCGTCTCGTGGCGGGCCGACAGCGTCTCGATCCGTCCCTCCGCCTCGACGAGCGCCTCGGCGGCGTCCAGGCGCTCCTCCTGGCGCTCGACGGCCGCCTCCGCCTCGGCGAGTTCGTCCCGGAGCGCGTCGACCTCGTCCCGGTACTCGTCGAGCGACTCGACGTGGGGCGACCCCTCGACCGGCTGGCCGCACTCCGGACACTTCCCCTCGTCGAGCAGGGTTTCGGCCTCCGCGACGCGCGAGCGGGCCGTCGCGAGTTGCTCGGCGGCGTCGTTGCGTTCGTCCCGGGCCTCCGCCAGCGCCTCGGCGACCGCCTCGCGGTGGGCGTCGGCCTCGCCCGGCTCGACGGGCGCGTCCGCGAACGCCGTCCGGGCGTCCGCGAGCGCCGCCTCGACCCCGTCGGCGTCGAGGTCCGCGACCGCTTCCCGCTCCGTCCGGTCGGCCTCCTCCTCGAGTTCGGCGGCCCGCTCGCGCTTTTTCTCGGCCCGCTCGCGGAGGTCCGTCGCCTCGGCCTCCAGGTCGTCGGCCCGGTCGCCGAGCGCGCCGACCTCCTCGCCGAGCGCGCCGATCCGTTCGCCGATCCGTTCGCGCTCCTCGACCAGATCCGCCCGGCGGTCCGCGATCGCCTCCCGATCGACCTCGTCGAGGGCCGTCTCCCCGAGCAGCGCCGTCACCCGGTCGTCGAGGGCGGCCGCTCGCTCCTCCTGCTCCCGGGCCCGCTCCAGCAGGTTCTCGCGCTCGTCCTCGGCCTCGCGGATCGCCGCCTCCAGGTCCGCGATGTCCGCCTCCACCGCCTCCAGGTCCGCCCGGCGCTCCTCGTGTTCGGCGAGGACCGCCTCGGCCTCGTCGAGGGTCTCCTCGGCCTGCTCGCGGTTGCCCTCGAACCGCTCGATTTCGGACTCGACCTCGCTCAGTTCGGACCGCAGCGCGTTCAGCTCCTCGTGGAGGTTCGCCTCCTCCTTCGCCTCGATGTCGGACTCCACGCGGGTCAGTTCGCCCCGGCGCTCGCTCAACACGTCCTCGACGCCGAGAACCGCCTCGTGGGCCCGGTCGCGGTACTCCTCCAGCGTACCGAGCTGGAGCAGGTCGTCGATCATGTCCTGGCGCTCGGTCGGCGTGGCGTTGATCAGCTTGTTCACCTCGCCCTGCCGGACGTACGCGCAGTTGACGAACGCCTCCGCGTCCATCCGGAGCAGGTCGGTCACGAACGCCTCGACGTCCCGGGCGCCCTCCAGGGTCGTCTCGGGGGTCTCCAGCGTGCAGTCGTGGTCGATGCGGTCGTCGTACCGCTTCAGCCGGCGCTCGACCCGGTAGGCGTCGCCGTCGTGCGTGAACCACAGGGAGACCTCCGTCTCCTCTTCCCCTTTGGTGATGATCTCTTCCCTGGTGACGCCGGTGCCGAGCGCCGACGAGCCGTAAAGGGCGAAGAAGGCCGCCTCCAAGAGGGAGGACTTGCCACTCCCGTTCACGCCGTGGACGACCGTCACGCCGTCGGAGAGGTCGAGTTCCACGTCGGCGTAGGGGCGGAAGTTCCGCAGCGCGATGCGGTCGAACCTCACAGGTAGTCCTCCATGGAGACCTGGTCGTCGTCAGCGTCGGTGTCCTCCGCCGTCGATGCGACCTCGTCTTCCGCCGTCGACACACCCTCGCCGTCCCCGTCCGTCGCGGCGGTCCCGTCGGATCGCGTCGCGTCCGCGCCGTCCCTCGCCGCATCACGGCTTCCGCTGGCTCCGCCGTCCCCTTCGTCGGCAGTGTCCCCGGATGCGTCTTGGAGACCCTCCTCCCCGTCGGCGGGCCGGAACGCGTCGACCCCCTCGTCGAGGTGCTCCTCGACGCGGCGCTCGACCGTCTCCCGGACGTTCGTGTCCGCGACCGGACTCGTCCGCACCGTCTCGTCGAGGTCCAGCGCCGCCGCCGACAGGCCCATGTCGTCGATCCGCTCGCGGACGGCCCGGTCCGGGTCGGCGAAGTGGACGTCGGCCTCGACCGACTCCTCCTCGACGTCGCGGCGGTCGGTCACCCGGGCGACGAGGGCGCCGTCGTCGAGGGCGGCCTCCTCGATCCGGGCGGGAGGTACGGGGTCGCCGTCGCCCTCGACCGTGACCACGACCACGGCGTCGGTGAGGTCGTGCTGGCGGACCCGCTCGCGGACGCGCTCGACGCCCTCGTCCGGGCCGAGGTCGATGTCGACGTAGACGAACGGGCGGGTTTCCAGGGTTCGCCGGCGCACCTCGACGCCGTCGTCGAACGTCACGAGGTTGTAGCCCCGGGGTTCGCGCTCGCTCGCGCTCGCGCGCTCGGTCGACCCCGGGTACGTCACCCAGGCGTCCCCGACCTGCTCGGTCCCGGGGGCGTGGTTGTCCCCGAGCAGGAGCGCGTCGAAGCCGACCGTCGAGGCGTCGAGCACGGCCTCGGTCTCCCAGTCGGCGTGGGCAAAGGGGGTGAACAGCCCGTGGGCGACGAGGGCGGCGTGGTCGGCGTCGCTTGGCTCGAAGGCGTAGTCGAGGTCGTCGCGGCGCGAGGGGGGCACGTGGTCGAGGCCGTAGAGGGCCACATCGCCCACGACGTGCGGGTCGGCACCGAGTCGGGTCGCCAGCCCGAGGCGTTCGAAGAGGTCGAGCCACTGCTCGCGGCGGGTCGACTCGTGATTGCCGACCACCGCGAGGAAGGGGATACCGGCGTCGTCGAGACGTCGCAGGACGCCGAGGACCCCGAGCAGGTCCTGCAGGTCGGGACGGCAGTCGTGAAAGAGGTCGCCGGCGTGTACCACCGCGTCCACGTCCGCCTCGACCGCGTCGTCGACGACCGCCTCGAACGCGTCGACGAAGTCGCGGCGCCGCTCCGGCGAGTGGTACTGGCGATAGCCGACGTGCGTGTCGGCGGTGTGGAGCAGGCGAGTCACGTCACGTGGTTCGCCGTCGCCGGGTAAAACCGTTCCGTGGGCGCGGTGAAAGTGGAGCCAGCACCCCGCCGACCAGCCGTCCGGCCCGGGCGGCGGCCGCATCGTCCGCGCGCTCGGCGGCGGCGATCGCGCAGTCGAGGCGGGCAAGGCCGCCCCCGGAGACGAACGCGGCGGCGCGCTCGACGTCCCTGGTCGCGGCGGCGGCCGCCGCCACGGTCGCGCGGTGGTCGGGCCCCTCGGTCAGCGCGAGTCGTCGGACGGCATCGCGGGCGGACACGGCGACCCTGGCCGCGTCCTCCGTCTTAAACGTCGGCTCGTGATCAGACCGTCAGTTCGTAGACGCGCTTGCGGGCGTCGGCGAAGGAGAAGCGAGACTCGACGGCGTTGACCTCCTCCAGCCGCGAGAGCGCGTACCGGACCGTCCGGGGCGGCAGGCGCGTCTCCTCCGTCAGTTCCCCCTGTGTCAGGGTGTCGTTGTAGTCGAGGACCTTCGCCACGAGCTTCGCGCTCGGCGGGAGATCCCGGACCGCTTCCCAGCGGTCCTCCTCGGCCTCCGGATCGGCGGTTTTCGTGGTGCTCATCCCATCCGGACGTGGGGAATACAGACGGATAATATTTGTCATCAATCTGTATTACCACCAGGTATTCCGCCGCGGGGCGAGACCACCCGATTGCGTCGGGTAATGCCCTGACCCGAAGCCTCTTATGAACGAGTATCCTATCGATAGTGATGACTGATACTGTTGACGACGTCGAACTCCCTTACGACGACGACGAGTCGACGTCCCAGCAGGAGAAGATCGAAGCCCTTCGCGAGCGGCTCGAGGTTCTCGAGTCGCAAAACGAGGAGATGCGCGATCAGCTCCTCGACGCGAACGCGGAGAACAACAAGTACCAGCAGAAGCTCGAGCGGCTGACCCACGAGAACAAGAAG